>CAZVLU010000001.1:0-38865 GCA_964628235.1 uncultured Rhizobium sp.
GCCGCGCAGGGCCTCGCGGGCGATGCGCTGGAGCGGCTCGTGCCGCACAAGGTGGTTCCGGGCAACCGCACCACGACCTCGATACTCTTCGACCGACTGACCCCGCGCACTCTGGGACGCCTCGTGGCGCTGTACGAGCACAAGGTCTTCGTGCAGGGCGTGATCTGGGACGTGAACTCGTTCGATCAATGGGGCGTCAAGCTCGGCAAGCAGCTCGCCCTCGGCATCCTGGACAGCGTCGCCCATGGCCGCGCCGGGGCCTATCTCGACCCCTCCACGCGGGGACTCGTCGAGCGCATCCTCGCACGCCGCTAGTACGCATGTTTCATCGGGGCGCGGGATGGCGGCACGACGGGCCCTCCAGCGCTCCGGCGTACCGGTGCGCACCCTTGCACGGCTGCGGGCTCAAGCGCCCGCGCCGGAGGTCGTTACCCTGGGGTGCGGCGCAGAAGCGCCGTTTCTCGCGCATCGCACCAGACGCCCCGGGCGCACTCCTTGGCCACAGACCGCTCCCCCGACCGCATCGACGGACTCGTCCCGCAGCCCGGCCGCGGCCACGCCCGCCACTTCTCGTGGGCTGCCCTGGCCGGCGTGATCGCCGCGATCCTCGGTCTGGCAACCTTCCACCAATCCACCTCGGATGCCAATCCGCACGCCGTCTGCCCGGCCATTTTGCCGGCCTTCGCCAAGCTGAAGGGCTTGCGCATCGCGCCGGGCTGGAACCGCAAGGTGCGCGAACTGCTCGGCGGCGTGCGCGGCTGCACGCATCTGGTCGAGATGCTCGGGCCGCTCGCCACGGTGGCCTACCAAAGCATCGGCGTGTCGAAGATTCCGCAGCCCGACGGCGGCACGCTGGCCGCCCCGGCCGATCCGACGCGCAAGCCCAAGCGCATCGACAGTTGCCACGCGCTCGCCGCCGATGGCGAGGTCGTGCGCAAGCGCTGGCCAGCGTTCTACCGCGGCGCCAAAACGTCTGAATAAAAGAACGTTATTATTGCGGCGAGCGTTTGCGTGCGGGCTTGATCTGCTCGCGCGCCAACAGCGCGATGCGGGCGCGCACGGAGTCATGCAACGCATTGGCCGGCGACGCGGTTTCGCTCTTCGGCAAGACGACGCGCGCGCCCGCCATGGCGGCAAACGACTGGCCATGGCCGGCGTGGGCATGGCCCATTTCGGTCGCGGCGGCGCGGAAATAGCCGACGATGAAAACACGCAGTTTTGCCGTCAGGCTAGAGCTCTGCCGGACGGCAGCGACGACAGTGGCGATTTGATGGATGCTGAGCCGTTCGCGGCGAGCGATTTCCGTCAGACAATCCCACATCTCCTGCTCGAGGCGGATGCTGGTGCGGCGGCCGGAAATCGTGACGTTACGACTGACAAGCATGGAACGCATTCTCTATGGCCGGCACGTTATCGCAGCGAAGCCGGCTTTCAACCTGGAAGTGTATAGCAGGCTAAGAGCACAACCAAAATAAGAAAGACCCCCGCGAACGATCGGCGGCGGCTTTCGCTCAAGGCCGCGCTCCCTCGGTTCGGGCCGCTTCCGACGGCGCGAGCGTCGTCATGGCGAGCGCGTGGACGCCGCCGGCGATTTCATCGGCCAAGAGCTGATAGACCATGCGCTGACGCGCGACGCGGCTCTGCCCCTCGAACAGCGCGGAGACGATCGTCAGTCGAAAATGCGTTTCGCCGCCGGGACGGTGAGCGCGTTCTTGGCCGGCGTGAAAATGTCCGGCGTGCTGCGCCGACTCGTCGACGATGTCGAGTTGGGTGGGCGCGAGCGCGGCGCGCAATTTCTGGTCGATAGCGGCGGCAACAGACAAGACGGCTAACCCCAAGACGGCAGAACTAAACAAGCGGCGAAACGAATAGGGCGCGAAGGTGACGCCCGCCCTTCCCGCCGTCAAGCAACCATCCGAAGGAGAGCGATGGCGCCCCGTTTCACAGGAACGCGCCCCAGTCGGCGCGAGAAATTCGCGCTATTTGAAGCGCCGCACGGATGCAGAGGCCACGCGGCTTGCGCGAAAGGGCCTGACGCCTCATATTTTGACTATGCCAAGGACCAGAACTCATACGGCGGCCGGGGCGACCCGGCCGGCCGGGTCGCCGCGCTCCTGTGATCGCCCCGATTGCCAGGGCGAGGGCGTCTATCGCGCGCCCAAATCGCGCGACTCGCTCAACAACCATATGTGGCTCTGCCTCGACCACATCCGCGAGTTCAACAAATCCTGGGATTACTTCGCCGGCATGTCGACCGACGAGATCGAAGCCCATGTCCGCCGCGACATCGTCGGTTGGCGCCCGACTTGGCCCTTGGGCCGCCTGAGCGCCCAGCAGGCCGCCGCAGAAGAGCGGACGACGCGAAACGGCCCGAAAGGCAGCGGCACCCGCGGCACACAGGGCGCCCGCGCCAAGGCTGCCGATGATCCCTTCGCCAAAGCGCATGATCCGTTCGGTTTTTTCCATGAAAACGGGCCGGCAGCGGGTGTCGGTGGGCGAAAAGGCCGCGGAAAGCCCGGAAACGGCGCTTCTCCCGAACAAAACAAGGCATTACGCACCATGGGGCTGCAATTCCCCTTCAGTTTGATCGAATTGAAACGCCGTTATAAGGAATTGGCCAAACGCCTGCACCCAGACGCCAATGGGGGCGACAAAGCCGCTGAGGAGCGGTTAAAATTGGTCAACCAAGCTTACGCCACCCTCAAAAACAGCGTCAGCGCCTCGTAGCGGTCCGGCATTGCCCGGTCCGGTCGCGTCACTGACATTTTATCCGGAATTGAGCCGATGAGCACAGCAGCGATGAGTCCCTCCCGCCACCCTCTGGAGAATCCCGACATCGAGGTGTCCGTCCGCCAGGTCTTCGGCATTGACAGCGACATGATGGTGCCGGCCTTCAGCCAGGGCAGCGAATATGTGCCGGACGGCGACGACGCCTATCGCTTCGACCCGAACACGACGCTGGCAATCCTCGCAGGCTTCGCCTTCAACCGCCGCGTCATGATCCAGGGCTATCACGGCACCGGCAAGTCGACGCATATCGAACAAGTCGCCTCGCGCCTCAATTGGCCTTGCGTGCGCGTCAACCTCGACAGCCATATTTCCCGCATCGACCTGCTCGGCAAGGACGCGATCGTGCTGCGCGACGGCAAGCAGGTGACTGAATATCGCGAAGGCATCCTGCCGTGGGCGCTGCAGACGCCGACCGCGCTGGTGTTCGACGAATATGACGCCGGCCGCCCGGACGTGATGTTCGTCATCCAGCGCGTGCTCGAAGTCGACGGCAAGCTGACGCTGGTCGACCAAAACAAGGTCATCCGCCCGCACCCCTCCTTCCGCCTGTTCTCGACCGCCAACACGGTCGGCCTCGGCGACACCACGGGCCTCTATCACGGCACGCAGCAGCTCAATCAGGGCCAGCTCGACCGCTGGAACATCGTCGCCACGCTGAACTACCTGCCGCATGAGGACGAGACCAAGATCGTCGTCTCCAAGGTGCCGAGCTACGACACCGACGAGGGCCGCAAGACCGTCGCCAACATGGTGTCGCTCGCCGACCTGACGCGCGCCGGCTTCATCGCCGGCGACATCTCCACCGTCATGTCGCCGCGCACCGTCATCACCTGGGCCGAGAACGCGCGCATCTTCAAGGACGTCGGGCTTGCCTTCCGCCTGACCTTCCTCAACAAGTGCGACGAAGTCGAACGCGCCACTGTGGCCGAGTACTATCAGCGGTGCTTCGACCAGGAGCTGCCCGAATCGGCGACGCGGATCCAGCTCGCGTGAGCCCGACCGACGACAGCAAGAATCCGGCGTTGCCGGCGGCCCATCGGTCGCCGGGGATGCCCGATTCGCCCTCGAACGGCGCGCCGGCCGTCACCAAGCCGGCGGGCAAAGGGCGCAACCTCGGCAACAAAGACACGCCGGCCGAAGCCTTCAAGCGCGTCACCGCCGCGACCATGCGCGCGGTGTCGAACAAGCCCGAGCTGTCTGTCGACTTCACGCCCGATCCGGCGCGCGTGCGCGGCATGCGCGCCCGCCTGCAGCCGCCGTCGCGCGATCTGCCGTCCGACGAAGTGGCGCGCATCCGCGGCGAAGCCGACGCCATGGCGCTGAAATTGCGTTATCACGACGAAGCGCTGCACAGCAAGCATCAGCCGTCCGGCGATTCGGCGCGAAAAATCTTTGCCGAAGTCGAGCAAGCGCGCTGCGAAGCGCTCGGCGCCAAGCGCATGCAAGGCGTGGCGCACAATCTCGACGCCGCGTTGGAGCAGCGCTGCAAGAACGTGGTCTATAACCGCGTCAACGAATATAGCAACGTGCCGGTGCCCGAAGTGATCGGCATGATCGCGCGCGAGAAGCTGACGGGGCGCGCCCCGCCCGAGAGCGTGCGCCATATGGTCGACGAATGGCGCAATTGGGTCGATGCCCGCGCCGGCAAGGACTTCGCCAACCTCGACAAGCATATCGGCGATCAGGTGAACTTCGCCCACGCCTTGAAAAAACTCATCACCGACTTGTCGCTCGGCGAGGAAGATCTGTCCGACGAGATGGATGCCGGCGCCGACGCGGATGGCGAGGAAGACGATCAGAGCGAGGACGAAAGCCCCGGCAGCGATTCCGAGACCGCCGACTCCGCCGACTCGCCGACCCAGGAAGACGCCGGCAGCCAGGATGAACAAGGCGAAGAGGGCGCCGCCGAAGACGCCATGGACGATATGAACGCCGGCGCCGGCGACGGCGACGGCCTGCCGCCGGATATGCGCTGGCAGAACCCGAATCGCAACCAGAGCCTCGATCAGAACAATTACCGCGCCTTCACCACCGCCTTCGACGAAGTGGTCGATGCCGCCGATCTCTGCGAGGCGGCGGAATTGACGCGCCTGCGCAGCCACCTCGACAATCAATTGACCAGCCTGCAGAGCGTCATCGGCCGCCTCGCCAACCGCTTGCAGCGCAAATTGATGGCCAAGCAAGCGCGCTCCTGGGACTTCGACCTCGACGAAGGCATGCTCGACGCCTCGCGCCTCGCCCGCGTCATCGTCAATCCCGTCTACTCCCTCTCCTACAAGATGGAGAAGGAGATGGATTTCCGCGACACGGTGGTCAGCCTGCTGATCGACAATTCGGGTTCGATGCGCGGCCGTCCGATCACCCTCGCCGCCATGAGCGCCGACCTTCTAGCGCGCACGCTGGAACGCTGCGGCGTCAAAGTCGAGATTCTCGGCTTCACGACGCGCGCTTGGAAGGGCGGCCAGTCGCGCGAGAAATGGCTCGCCGCCGGCAAGCCGACCGCGCCAGGCCGCCTCAACGACCTGCGCCACATCATCTACAAGGGCGCCGACGCGCCGCTCCGGCGCACGCGCAAAAACCTCGGACTGATGCTGCGCGAGGGCCTGCTGAAAGAGAACATCGACGGCGAAGCGCTGCTCTGGGCGCACAACCGCATCGTCAACCGCCCCGAACAGCGCCGCATCCTCATGGTCATCTCGGACGGCGCGCCGGTCGACGATTCGACCCTGTCGGTCAATCCCGGCAATTTCCTAGAAGCCCATCTGCGACGCGTCATCGAATGGATCGAGAACTATTCGCCGGTCCAGCTCGTCGCCATCGGCATCGGCCATGACGTCACGCGCTATTACCGCCGCGCCGTCACCATCGTCGATGCCGAGCAGCTCGGCAGCACCATGATGGAAAAGCTCGCCGAACTGTTCGACGAAGATGGCCCCGGCAAGGGCGACGCGGGCGAAAGCCACCGCGCCGAACAGTTGGCGCGCCAACGCGCCAGCAAGAGCGCTTAACCGCCAATCGCGACGCCATCCGGGCCTTTGGCCGAGCCGCGTCTGATGGCGTCCGTATTGTTGCAGCGCTTTCTCACGGCGAGTTGATCGGCTCGCATCGCCCGCCAGCCTCACCCGTCTGGCGAGCCCGCTGGCCTTTTGTTACCGTTCAGGCCGCTGCCGTATGACCGGAAGCACCCATCACGATGGGGGTAAAGGGAGAAAACCATGCCTTTGGACCAACGCATTATCGACCTGTACGACGAATATACCCATGAGGGCCTGGAACGCCGCGTCTTCCTCGAGCGCGCCGCCAAGATCACCGGCAGCATCGCCGCCGCCGCCGCCGCCTTCGACATGATCGCGCCGAACTACGCGCTGGCCCAGATGGTCAAGCCGGACGACGCCCGACTCGACACCAAGATGGTGACTTGGCAAGGCGCTGACCTGATGACCGGCTACATGGTGCGCCCGAAGGGCACCGCCAAACTGCCAGGCATCGTCGTCATTCACGAAAACCGCGGCCTCAACCCGCACATTCAAGACGTCGCGCGCCGTGTCGCGCTGGAAGGTTTCGTCGTGTTGGCGCCGGATGCGCTGTCGCCGATCGGCGGCGCGCCCGCCAATCAGGAAGAAGCGGTGAAGCTGATCGCCGAAGTCGGCAAGGACATGGGCAAGGTCGTGCGCAACTTCGTCGCCGGCGTCGATTACTTGAAGAAGAGCGACCAGACGACCGGCAAGGTTGGCGTGACCGGCTTCTGCTGGGGCGGCGCCATGTCGAACATGATGGCGGTCAATTCCGCCGCCGACGCCGTGGTCGCATATTACGGCCGCGCCGCCAACGCGCCGGATGCCGCCAAGATCACGGCGCCGATCATGTTCCATCTCGCCGGCAACGATCCGAACGTGAACAACAGCTACCCGCCCTACGAAGAAGCCCTCAAGGCCGCCGGCAAGCCCTTCACCAAATATGTCTACGAGGGCACGCAGCACGCCTTCAACAACGACACCGGCGGCGAGCGCTACAACAAGGCGGCGGCCGACCAGGCGTGGAGCCGCACCATGGCCTTCTTCAAGCAGAACCTGAAATAGTCTGCTGCAGAACTGGCAATAAAAAAGGCCGGGCGTTTCGCCCGGCCTTTTTCTTATCCGTGGGTCGCCAGCGTTAAGCGGCGGCGCCTTCGAGCTTGCGCTGAATGCGCGAGCGCAGGCGGCGATAGGTCGGCGACAGATCGGCGGCCGAGAGCTTCAGCAAATAATTGTCGAGACCGCCGTTGTGCTCGATCGAGCGGATGGCGTTGGTCGACAGGCGCAGACGTATCGACTGACCCAGCGCGTCGCTGATCATCGAGATGTGCTGCATGTTCGGCAGGAACTTGCGGCCGCTCTTGTTGTTGGCGTGGCTGACCTTGTGGCCGCACATCACGCCCTTACCCGTCACTCCGCAGCGTCGCGCCATAACCGTATCCTCAAAAGAGACCTGCCAGGCGATGGGCCCGGCCGGCCGATAATCCATTGTCTCGCTTAAAGGGCCGGCGCAGCATCACCAGGGATGACCGCGCCAAGGACCCGGAAAGAGGCCGCTTTTTACGAAAAACGGGCTGCTTGGTCAAGGGTATTCGGGCGGCGGGCGGACCGCTTGCCCAGCCCGCCAAAGATATAATATTTAATTATATCAAATACTTAGATCGAACACTCAGGTCATCCGGCCAAGCGTGCGGGACAACAGAACGTAGAGTTTGCCGATGTCCGAGGTGACGAAGGTCGAGCTCAGGAGGTTCTCCGGGTCGCTTTCCTTGGCCTGGCCGAGCAGGCTTTCGAACTGCTCGAGGTAGCGCGTGACGAAGCGGCGGAAGGTGTCGTCGCCCTCGTAGCGCGCCTTGATGGCCTCTTGGGTCTTGCCCTCGCCGCCGCCCAGCAGGTTGCGAACGAAGGTGCCCTTGTCGCCCTTGGCGTAGCCGCGCCACAGCTTCTCGGCCTCGGTCTTGTCGAGCAGGCGGCTGATGTCGATGCCGATCGAGTTGAGGTCCTCGACGATGAATTTGGAGGCGCGCAGGAAAGTGTCGCGCCGCGAGTCCAACAGGCCGGCGCGCACGCGCGACGCTTCGGCGCTGGCATGTTCCGAGGCTTGCAGCAACGCGTCGGTCTGGCTCTCGAAGGCGCTGGCGATGTCATGCGCCTTGGCGGCGGCGGCTTCGAGCGCTTTGACGTAATCGCTGGTCTGCGTCTGAAGCTGGCTGCCCGATTTGCCGACCTGATCGCGCGCCGTTTCAGCAGCGCGCGTCATCTCGGCGCTTTGCTGGCGGAACAGCGCGCCGATGGCATGCATCTGCTCGGTGATCTGCCGCGAGACGCCCTGAAAATCGTTGGCGCTGACGATGAAGGCGGCGCGGTTGTCCTCGATATGGCGGTTGGCGAGACGCGACGATTGGCCGAGCGTCTCGGCTTCGCGGCCCAAGGCTTCGCCGACCTCGCGCAGTTGCGCCGTCGCGTCGCGCGTGATCTTGGCGACGTCCTCGCCGCGCCGGCGCAAAATCTCGCCGAGGCTTTCCGCTTTGTCCTCGGCCTCCTGCGAGCCGCGCACCAGATTGGCCGACTGGCGTTTAAGCGTTTCCTCGATCGTCTCGACGCGCGCCGAAAGCTGCTGGGCGAGGCTGGCGAAACTGTCCTCCTGCTCGCGCAACATGCGGCGCAAGGCTTCGCCACGCGTCTCTTCGCGCGCCACCAGGTTTTCCGCTAAGCGCTCGAAGGCGTCGCTCTGCTCCTGCAACAGCTTGCGGATATCCTCGCCTTTCATGCCGGCGCGGTCGGCGGCTTCGACCAGGGCAGCGGCTTGGCGCGTGAAAGCGTCGCCGATCCGCGCCGCTTCGTCGGCAGCATGGGCGGCGGCGGCGCGCACCGATTCGGTCTGCTCTCCGAGCAGCAGCTTGACGTCCTCGGCCTTGCCGGCGGCATGGTCGGCGGCGCGGCTGAGCGCTTCGGCCTGACGCTCCATCAGCGTCGCGGTCTTGTCGGTCAGCGTGACGGCGACTTCCGATGCCGCCTGCACCTGACCGGCGCGCGCCTCGAATGTCTCGCCGGCTTGCGTCAATTGGCCCTCGGCCTTCTCGGTCGCGCCGGCCAACTCGGCGGCGCGGCGCGCCAGGGCATCGGCAGCCGATTGCAGGGCGGCCAGCGAGCGCTCGGCGATTTGCTCGACGCTCTCGCCTTGGGTGTTCAGATGATTGGTCGATTGCGCCAGCCGCGAGGCGGCGCGTTCGGCAGCGTCGGGGAGCGCGGCGATGCGCGCGCTGAACGCGTCTGTGACCGATTTCAGTTCGTGACTCATCCGCTCGGTCGCCGTGGTCAGGTTCTGCGCCTGTCCCGTCACCGTTTGGCCGACCTGCTGCGCCTGCATGGCGAGACCGCCATAGCTGTCGCGCAAGGCATCCGCCTCCAGACGGCAGCTTTCGCTCAAGCGGTTGACGCGCAGGATGGCCTGTTCGACATCGCCGACCAGCGTGCGCAGATCGGCATTGAGCGCCTCGCCCATCGCCTCGACGCGCTCGCTCGCCGACGCGCTGGCGGCGGCAATCTGCGCCGACTGGCGCTCGACACCGTCGGCCAGCGCCGCCGCAGCGGCTTCAACCTCTTGGCGCGTCTCAGCGGCGACGTCCGCAAGACGCAGCGCTTGCGCCTGGGTGGCGGCGCGAATGGCGTCCGTCATGCCCGCGACCTCGCGCAGCGCGGCGCGCGTCGCGTCGGCCAGCGCCGTCTGCTGATCGCCCGACGCGACTTCGATGGATGCCGCCATCTGTTCGACATCCTGGCGCAAATCGGCGATGGCCTCGGCCAAGTTGACGCGCTGGGCGTCGATCGTGGCGGCCAGCGCCGTGCTGGTGGCGGCGCTTTCGCGGCGCGCGGCAGCGACAGCCTCGGCTAGTTGCGCCGCTTGCTCAGCGGTCGCGGCGGCGATCATTTCACCTGCGTCGCCGGCGGCGCGGCGGGCGGCGGCGACGCTTTGCGCCAATTGCGCCGCCTGATCGGCGGTCGCGGCGGCGATGATCTCGCCCGCGTCGCTGGCGGCGCGGCGGGCGGCGGCGACGCCCTCGTCCAATTGCGTTGCTTGGTTGGCCGTGGCGGCGGCAATCGCGTCTCCCGCGTCGCTGGCGGCGCGGCGGGCGGCGGCGACGCCCTCGGCCAATCGGGCCGCTTGGTCGGCGGCGGCGGCGGCGATGATCTCGCCCGCGTCGCTGGCGGCACGGCGGGCTTCGCTGGCGGCGGCGGACAGCTGCTGCTGCTGGGCGGCGCTGGCGGACTCGAAGGCCGCGACCGTCGCCGCCGATTCGCGGCGGACCGCTTGCAGGCTTTCGGTGAACCGGTCGGACTGGTCGGCGGTCGCGGCGGCAATCGCCCCGGTGACCTCGTCGACGCTGGCGCGCGCGTCGGCGGCGAGCCCGGCCAGTTCAGCCTTCTGCTCGTCGAAGGCGGTCGCCAAGGCGGTTAAAGCGGCGGCGGCCTCGCGGCGGATCGCGGCGGCGCCTTCGGCCAATTTGGCGGCCTGATCGGCGGCGACGGTAGCGATGGCGCCGGCCGTCTCGTCGGCGCTGCGGCGCGCCTCGAGGGCGGCGTCGGCCATAATCATGCGCTGACGATCCACGGCGGCGGCAACCGAGTCGGCGATGCCGTCGATGCTGCGCGCTGTCGCATCGACGATTTCGGATAGTTTCGCGCTCTGACGCCCAGCGGCGTCATCGATGGCGTCGGTCATGGCGCCGATTTGGCGCTGGGTCGCGTTGGCGGCGTCGTGCAGGCGAGCGGCTTGGCGCTCGGCGGCGACATCCGTCTCGCCGACTTGGCTGGCGAGACGCTGAGCGACCTCGTTCAACGCGCCGGCTTGACGCGCCAGCATAGTTTCAAGCTTGAGGCCGGCGGCGATGGCGGCGTCGCTTGCCGACGAGAGGTCTTGCGCCTGGGCGCGCAGCGCGGCGCTGACGACAGCGACCCGGCTTTCGGAGTCTTCCGCCGGATAGGTCAGCGCGTCGAGCCGGGTAGCCAGCAGATCGCGCGTCGCAGCCAAACGACGGCCGACGGCGAAATAGAGCAGGACGAGCCAGAGGAAGGCGAGCGGCGCGAAAACCCCGGCGGCGAAGATGCCGATTTCGTGCGGCAGCAGGAAGAAGAGGTTGTCCCAGCCGATCTGCTCGGCGATGTAATCGGCTGCGAGCCAAAGCCAGAGGACGCTTGCCGCAATGCCGACGACGGCGATCAAAGCGATTTGCTTTTTCGGTGACGTCATCCGCCTCAATTCCCCCGCCCCCGCAAAGGAGCCCCATGACGACCGCAGGGCCGCGATAAGGCGCTGCGGCGACGGTCTTGGGAAGCGACCCTAAATGCTGGCAGGAACAGCGTAAAGCCGGAAAAGCCGGCAATTTTCTGCTTTGGTGAATCGCGCGGGCTTCAGCGCCAGCGAAAGGCCGGCAAGGCCACGTCCGGCAAAGCGCCCAGGCGGCGACAGGCCATTTCCAGCCGTGTCGGATCGGGATGCTCGCCGTAGGCGAGGCCGAGCTCCTCGGCATGGATGCCGCTCGTCACCAGCGCCGAATCGATGCCGGCGCCATTCGCGCCTTTGATGTCGGTGATCAGCGAGTCGCCGACCGCGAGGATGCGCGATTTGTCGGCCAATGCCATTTCCGTGAGGCAGGCTTCGTAGGCAGCCGCGAATGGCTTGCCGTGATAGGCGACATCGCCGCCAAGCTCGGCGTAACGCGCGGCCAAGGTGCCGGCGCAGATCAAGCGCGAGCCGCCGCGGATCACTTCGAGATCAGGATTGGCGCAGATCATCGGCAGACCGAGACCGGCACATTCAGCGAGCACGGCCTCGAAGTCGGAGAGCTGCTCCTCGTCGCGCCATGGGCCGGTGTTGAGGACGAAGTCGGCCTCCGCCGGCTTCGATTGCCAATCGATATCGAGGCCGGCCCACAGGCCGTGGTCGCGCTCGGGGCCGATATGGACGAAGCGGCGGCCGAGCTTGGCATGCCAGGCGTCGTTCTTGGTTTTGATGGCACGCCAGGTCAGTTCGCCCGATGTCACGACTCCGTCATAAAGATCGGCGGCAATGCCCATGGCGACCATGGCCTCGCTCACGCCGGTCGCGCGGCGCGGCGCGTTGGACAGCAGCACGACACGCTTGCCGGCCGCCTTCAAGGCAGTCAGGCAGGCGATGGCGTCCGGGTAGGGTTTATGGCCGTCATGCACCACGCCCCATAAATCGAGGACGAAGCCGTCGTAATCGTTCGCGACGGCGGACAGATCGGGCAACAGGGTGATGGACATGGAAAAACGCGCGCTGGCTGAAGGGACGCGGCCCTTGTGCCATGCGCGCGGGGCTAAGAAAAGCGCTTAGTTCTGGCTATCTTTCGACAGGCGCGGCTCGCCGAACAGGTAGCCCTGGCCGAAATCGATGCTGTGGTCGAGCAGCTCGACCAGCGCGCCCTCGTGCTCGATCTTTTCGACGATCATGTCGATGGCGTTGCGGTCCATGTCGCGCTTGAGCGCGCGCACGGCGAGCGCCGGCTCCTTGAGGATCTGCGCCGCGTCGACCTTGACGAACTTGAAATGGCGCTTGGCCAGTTCCTGCGGGTCGAAGTCGAGACGGGTCACGCGGTCCATCGAGAAATAGAAGCCGAGGCGCGCCAGGGCATAAAGGTCCTGCGAGACCTCCTGCCAATGGGCGGCGATGTCCTCTTGGGCGAATTCGAAGGTGAGCTGCGAGGCCAATTCGCGGTTGTCGGCCATGAACTCGATGAACTCGCGGAAAAAGGCGCGGTCGACCAGGGTGTGGACCGAGATGTTGCAGAAGAAACCGAGGTTGTGCTTGTGGCGCTGCGCCTTGCGCACCAGCTGGATGCAGCGGAACAGCAGCATGTTGTCGATGGCGCTGAGCGAGCCGTCGCGGCGCGCCACTTCGATATATTGCTCGGGCAGGATCATGCTGCCGTCCTCGGCGCGGATGCGCGAGAAGCACTCGTAAAAACGCGGCTTACGCTGCGGCAGGCTGACGATGGGCTGCAAGAACAGATCGACGCGGTCGCGCTTGAGGCCCTCGCGCACGATGTCGAGCACCTGCGCGTCGTTGAGGCCGGTCTTGACGACGTCGGTGCGCAAAATCTCGGCGCGCGGGCCGTCGGCGCGTTTTTGTTCGCCGAAAGCCGACGCCGGTTTCGCGCCGGGCCCCGGAATGATGCGGGCGCTTGCGCCGCCGCCGGCGACACGGCGTTCGCTCACCTGCGCGCCGACCTGAACGTCCGACAATTGCGTGATGAGGCCCTGGAGCACCCGGACCTCCGACACGACTTTTTCGAGATTCTGCTCGCGGGCGCCGACGTGCTCGGTCGCCTCCATGAGGCCCAGGCGCACCGTGCGCGCTTCTTCGCGCAACATGCCGGATTCGTCGGAGAGACGGTCGATGACGGAATAAAGATTGCGGATGTCGGCGGCGAAAGCGGCATCGCGCTCGGCGCGCGCCAAATGCTCATGCAACGCGACGGCGGCGGCAAAGACGGCGACGCCGATGGCGATGCCGGCGCCAGAACCGATCTCAAGCACGCCCGGCAGCCATAGGGCCGCGGCGGCAGCGAACAGGCCATAAGCGACAATGGCGAACAGATGTTTGAAGGCGGACATGGCAGCGCGACCCTGGAAAAGGTTGGGCGAATATCGAGGCCGGCCTGCCTGGCCTTTGCCGAGAGTGCAGTCTGCCGGGAAGGTCTTGAAATATGGTTAATAAACCAGGCGTTTAGCCGGTGATTTGCGCGATATCGCGGGCTGGAATCACGGCCGCGACGGCGCTGCGCGGCAGCGGCGAATAGAGATGCGGAAATAAAATCCCGCCCCGGCTTGGCTCCCAGCGCACATCGACGGCCAGAATCGTCAAATCGGCGGTGCGCACGGCGAGGATCACCAGCCCCTCGGGCCCGGGAAAATGCCGCGAAAAGCTCTCCGCCAATTGCTCGCGCACGGAAAAGTGCAGGAACCCGTCGGCGCGGGAACGGGAACTTCCGCCGTAGGCCCCCGTTATCTCAGAGCTTTGCCATTCGGCTTCCGCGCAGATGTGGAAGATCAGGTCCGGTACGGGATTTGGCAGGATCGGCATGGCGCCAGACTACCGCGCGCGGCGACGGAGCGAAAGTTCCGCCCATCCGCCTCGCATTCGTCCGTAACCCCAGCCCAAGGAGATGCGCCGCATGCGACCGACCGACTATTCAGGTCCGTCAGCACATGGCGCGATCACGGCTGGGAAGGCCGGCCGCTGATGCTCAAACATGACGACATCTGGCGCGCCATCGATGCCCTCGCCTCGTCGCGCGGCTTCAGCCCGTCGGGCCTCGCGCGTCGCGCAGGATTGGACGCCACCAGCTTCAACCCCAGCAAGCGCGTGGCGCTCAACGGCAAGCCGCGCTGGCCCTCGACCGAAAGCCTGTCCAAGGCGCTGGCCGCCGCCGATTGCAGCTTGGCGGAATTTCTCGGCCTGATGGGCGAGGACGGCCCGCCGCGCCATATCCCGCTGCTGACGCTCGGCAAGGCCGCCCAGGACGGCGCCTTCAACGATCACGGCGCGCCGCTGCAAGACGGCTGGGACGAAATAGAGTTACCCGGCGTGGTTTCAGAGTTACGCGACCCCGACCTCTACGCCCTCAAAGTCACCGACGACGAGATGCAGCCGACCTACCGCAAAGACGATGTCATCATCGTTTCGCCAGCGGCGAGCGTGCAGCGCAGCGATCGCATCGTCGTCCGCCTGCGCGACGGCGAAGTGATGGTGCGCGAATTGGTCGGCCGCGCCGCCGACCATGTCGAACTGGCGACGCTCGACGCCGCCCACGCCACCAAACGCCTGGAAGCCAGCGAAGTCCTTTGGATGGCGCGGATTCTTTGGGTCAGCCAGTAACTGCTGATCGGCGGCGCGCGGCGGCCTATAATGGCCCCATGACATCCCTGCATCTGATCGACGGCCGCTGGGTCGAGGGCAACCCGCCCCTGCTCGGCCCCATGGCCAACGCCTTCTGGATGGCCTCGGTGGCCTTCGACGGCGCCCGCGCCTTCGCCGGCGTCGCGCCCGATCTTGACCGCCATGCGGCGCGCCTGCTGCGCTCGGCCAAGGTGCTGGGCCTCGAGCCGACCGTGAGCGCCGAGGAAATTTCCGACCGCGCCTGGGACGGCATCAAGAAATTCGCGCCGGGCAGCGAGCTTTACATCCGGCCCGTGTTCTACGCCGAGGATGGCTTCGTCATCCCCAAGCCCGAAAGCACCAAGTTCGTGCTGACGATCTTCGAAGCGCCGATGCCCGATCCCAAGGGCTTCAGCGCGACGCTCTCCGACACGCGCCGCCCGACGCCGGAAAGCGCGCCCACACTCGCCAAAGCCAGCGCGCTCTATCCGCAGAACGCCGAAGCGATGCGCCGGGCGCGCAGCAAAGGCTTTTCCAACGCCGTGGTGCTCGATGCGGCGGGCAATGTCGCCGAATTCGCCACCGCCAATCTGTTCATCGCCAAGGACGGCCAGGTGCATACCCCGGCGCCCAACGGCTGCTTCCTCGACGGCATCACGCGCCAGCGCGTCATCGGCCTGCTGCGAGGCAGCGGCGTCGAGGTGATCGAGCGGGCGCTGCTTTATAAAGACCTGCTCGCCGCCGACGAGATTTTCAGCACCGGCAATTACGCCAAGGTCACGCCGCTTATAAAACTGGAAGAGCGCGACATGCCGGCCGGGCCGTTCTACCAAAAAGCCCGCGCGCTCTATTTCGATTGGGCCAAGTCGGCATAAGCCGCTGCCAAGCGCCCCTGCCACAGCGCCAGCAAGGGCACGACGACCAGTTCCAGCCCGAGGCCGACCTGATGGCCAAGCGACGGCGCGCCGACGCTGAGCAGCGACGCGAGGCGCGCCAAGCCGCCGAGCGCTACCAAAGCTGTGGCCCAGCGAAACAGCGTCGTTTTGCGTTCGATGCCCGGGATGGTCGCGTAAAAAGTGAGCCCGACGCCAAGAAAAATACCGGATAGATAGCGAAAATGGCTATCGAGATCGACGGCGGGCGCGACGGTGGCGCGCAGGAACTCGGGACCTAAAATCACGCCGGCGAGGCCGGCGCTTAAAGGTACCAGGCCGAGCAGCGCCACGACAATTTGCAACAGACGCTTGCTAGTCGAAAGGGTCATCCGGGCGGCTCTCCGATTGCGTATCAATAGATAACGTTGAACTGCCGCGAAGGTCTCGATGCCGTTCCCGCGCCTGCTCATCCCCCTGCTGCCGTTGCTCGCTTGGCTGCCCGGCTGTTCGGGCGCCGACTTCGTCAATTCGATGGTGCCGCGCGAGGGTTACCGCGTCGTCAGCGATGTGGCTTACGGGCCGGGAGCCCGGCACAAGCTCGACGTCTACATTCCCGACGCCGCGCCGGCCAGTTTGCCGACCGTGCTGTTTCTGTACGGCGGCGGATGGACCAGCGGATCAAAGGCCGATTACCTTTTCGTCGGCGAAGCCTTCGCCACGCGCGGCTATGCCGTGGTGATCGCCGACTATCGCCTCTATCCCGAGATCAAATATCCCGCCTTCCTCGAAGACAGCGCCGCCGCCGTCGCTTGGGTGAAAGGCCGCATGGCGGCGGAGACCGGCATCGCGCCGAGCGCGCTCTATCTGATGGGCCATTCCGCCGGCGCTTACAATGCGGCGATGCTCACCGTCGATCCGCGCTGGCTCGCAGCGCAGAATTTGCGGGTCTGCGATACGGTCGACGCCTTCGTCGGCTTGGCGGGACCTTATGATTTCCGGCCGCTGACGGGACGCACGCTACCCGTCATCTTCGGCGGCCCGACGCCGGACGGCGTCATGCCGGTCGATCACGTCGCCAGCCGACCGCCGCCGATGCTGCTGATCAGCGGCCTCGATGACACCACCGTGCGCCCGGCCAACAGCCGTAGCCTCGCCGCGAAAGCGCGCGCGGCGGGCGGCATGGTCGAGGAGAAATATTACCCCGACATCGGCCATATCTGGCTGGTCGGCAGCCTCGGCGCGCCGTTGCAACATATGGCGCCGACGGTGAAGGACGTGGATGGATTTCTGAAGAAGCTGCCGCGCGGCGGATGCGGGCCTTAAATCCATTATCCCGTCATGGCCGGACTAGTTCCGGCCATCCACGCCTTACGATGCTGAAACAAGAAGGCGTGGATACCCGGGCCAAGCCCGGGCATGACAGCGGAGTAAACGGGGCAGCCTAAGCCGCCAAGTCCTCGCCTTTGATCGCGCGGCGGATCAGCGCCAGCGTTTCCGGCACGCCGTAGAGCGCGATGAAGCTGCCCATGCGCGGGCCTTGCGTCTGGCCGAGCAGAATCTCGTAGAGCGCGCCGAACCAGGCGCGCAGTTCGGCGAAGCCGTGGCGCTTGCCGACTTCGAACACCTGGTTCTGGATTTCTTCGGGCGTCGCGCCGGCGGGCAGCGTCTCCAGCGTCTTGGCGAGATCGTCCAGCGCGGCCAGCTCGACGTCGCTCGCCTTGCGGTAGGTCTTGGCCGGCTTCACGAAGTCGCGGTAATAGGCGACGGCGTAGCCAACCAGCTTGTCGAGGATCGGCGCGCTTTCGGGCGTCGCGTCCGGCGCGTAGCGCGAGATGAAGCTCCACAGCAGGCTCTTGTCCTGCGCGTTGCAGACGCTGGCGAGGTTCAACAACATCCCATAGCTGACCGGCAAAGTCTCATGCGGCGGCTGGCCGGCATGGATATGCCACACCGGGTTCTGCAGCTTCTTCGCCATGTCCTCGCCCGGGAACTTCTCGATGAAGGTCAGGTAGTCGTCGACATGGCGCGGGATGACGTCGAAGTAGAGACGCTTGGCCTTGCGCGGCGAATTGAACATATAAAGCGCGAGGCTTTCCGGCGGCGCGTAGGTCAGCCATTCATCGACCGTCAGGCCGTTGCCCTTCGACTTGGAGATCTTCTGGCCCTTGTCGTCGAGGAACAGCTCATAAGTGAAGCTCTCGGGCGGCGTGCCGCCGAGGATGCGGCAAATCTGCGTCGAGAGCTTGACCGAATCGATCAGGTCCTTGCCCGACATTTCATAGTCGACGTTGAAGGCGGCCCAACGCATCGCCCAGTCGCACTTCCATTGCAGCTTCACATGGCCGCCGGTGACCGGCGTCTCGACCAGGCTGCCGTCCTCGTCGCGATAGACGATGGTGCCGGCCGCGACATTGCGCTCGACCACGGGCACTTGCAGCACCACGCCGGTCTTCTTGCAGACCGGCAGGAACGGCGAATAGGTCGCCTGGCGCTCGGCGCGCAAGGAGGGCAGCATCACGCCCATGACGGCGTCGTAATGCTCCAACACTTTCAGAAGCGTCTCGTCGAACATGCCGGCCTTGTAGCAAGCCGTGGCGCTGCGAAATTCATATTCGAAGCCGAAGGTGTCGAGGAAGGCGCGCAGACGGGCGTTGTTATGATGGCCGAAGCTTTCGTGCGTGCCGAACGGATCGGGGATGCTGGTCAGCGGCTTGCCGAGATGACTTTTGACCATCTCCTGGTTCGGCACGTTGTCGGGCACGCGACGCAGGCCGTCCATGTCGTCGGAGAAGGCGACGAGCTTGGTCGGCACGTCGGACAGCAGCTTGAAGGCGTTGCGCACCATGGTGGTGCGCGCCACTTCGCCGAAGGTGCCGATATGCGGCAGGCCGGAAGGGCCATAGCCGGTCTCGAACAGCACGTAGCCTTTGGCCGGCGCTTTGCCGCCGAGGCGGGCCAGCACTTTGCGGGCCTCCTCGAAGGGCCAAGCGTTGCTGGCGAGGGCTAAGGCGCGCAGATCGTCGGACACGGCAATGCAACCATAAGTGGGGATGGGTCCGGCAACCTAGGGGCCGCGGGCTGATCCGTCAACGGCTGCGCGAGGCGCGATTAAGCCAGCAGGCTCAGGGGTTTGTAGGCCGCCAGGCGGCCGATGTCGCCCTTGTAGCCCCACCAGTTGCGCGCCACCGTGGCATAGACCGCCCGGTAGTCGGTGCTGAACTTGAGGTCGCCGGCCTCGAGATCGTCGAGGCTCGGCTGGGCGCCGTGAAAACCGCCCTTGGCCTTGCCGCCCATCACCAGATGCGGCGCGGCGGTGCCGTGATCGGTGCCCCTGCTGGCGTTCTCGTTGGCGCGCCGGCCGAACTCCGAATAGGTCATCACCAGAACGTCGTTCCAATGGCCGGTCTGGATCATCGCCTCGC
Organism: uncultured Rhizobium sp.; assembly: GCA_964628235.1. Lineage (GTDB taxonomy): Bacteria > Pseudomonadota > Alphaproteobacteria > SMXQ01 > SMXQ01 > CAMAVH01. The sequence goes on from CAZVLU010000001.1 coordinate 19,004, forward strand.
GGAACGCCGCCAAGCCTTCGGCCAATTGCTTGAGCAGGTTCTCATGCTGGCCGCGCTGATTGACATGGGTGTCGAAACTGCCGAGCGAGACTTTCAGAACCGGTACGCCTGCCCGCGCCATGATGAGCTGGGTGGCGATCTTGAGCTGGTTGCCGAAGGCATTGTTGGGAAACTCGACCGGCAGGGCCGGCGGCTCGGCGAATAGCGGCGCCAGCTTGGTCGAAGCGTCGAGCAGCTCGGCGCGGGTGCGCAGCAGATGGCCGAGCGCGCCGCCGCCGTCGTTGTTCTTCGCCGCCTGAATTCTCTGCGCCTGGGCGATGAACTGATCGGGCTTGTCCATGATGACATTGCGCATCGCAGCGCCGGTCAGCGGGCCGAACTCGTAATCGCCGATGACGATGCCATCGGCGGTCTTGCCGACATTGCCGCGCAGCACGCTGGCGATCCAGCCCTCGCGCAGCATCTCCTCGCTTTTCGACGCCGTTTCCCAAATCTCGATCGAGCGGAAATGCGAGCGGTTGGGCTGCGGATAGCCGACGCCGCGCAAGATGCCGAGCTGGCCCCTGTCCCAGGCGGCCATCAAGGGTTTGAGCGACGGATGGAAGGCGAGCCCGTCGCCGAGCGTCACCATTTCGTCGGCGTTCAGCACCAGGCTCGGCCGGAGGCGGCGCAAATTCTCGTCCTTGTAAGGGATGACGGTATTCAGCCCGTCGTTGCCGCCCTTCAGCTCGACGAGGACAAGGATGCGGTTGCCGATGTTGCCGGCTGGCTGCTTTTGCGCAGCTTGCGCATAGGCGCGCATGCCGCCCGGGACCGCGCCGTAAATGACGGGCACCAGCGCGCTGGCGCCAAGAAACTTGAGAGCGTCGCGGCGGTTCATGGCGAGTCTCACTTCAACTGATAGACGGGATCGAGGAACAGGGCGGCGATGCGGGCGCGCTCGGGCGCGTCGGCGGCAGGCGGATTGACCGCCGGCTTGGCCAGCAGCAGCGCCGCCAATTCCGCTTCGAGCGCGGCGCCCTTGGCGCCGGCTTTGCTGTCGTCGGTGGCGGCGGCCATGGTCGGCGGGCGGCGGCTCATGTTGGCCATGCCCGGTTGCGCGGGGCCGAGCCGGTCGCCGCGCAGCAGACGCTGCAAGAATTGCTCGCGCGCCAGCAGCGTGTCGGTGCTGATCCAGGCGGTGTGGCCGGCCCAACCTTTGACGTTCGGCGGATCGAAAATATCCTGGCCGAGGCGACGCCCGTAACGCGCTAGGGAATCGCCGTCGGCCGGCGTCTCCTTGAAGAAGCGCACGGTGCCGACGAGCAATTCGACCGGCGACTTGATCAACTCGCCGCGATTCTTCGCCGCCCAGAAGGCGTCGGAGGTCAGCAACGCCAGCATCAAGGGTTTGATCTCATAATTGCCGTCGCGGAAAACAGCGGCGAGGCGCTTGATCTCTTTCGCATCGGGCGTCGGCGAGACGAACTCGCGCCACAGCTTCTCGGTGATGAACTCCGCCGTGCGCGGCTGTTGCAAGATCAGCTTGAGGATGTCGTCGCCGTCGAAGCGGCCGGTGCGGCCCAAAAAAGTCTTGCTGTCGGGATCATGGATGCGGACGTTCTCGACGAAGCGCTCGCGGTCGCGGTCGGTGGTCCAGCCGGTGAAGGCGCGCGCCGCGTTCTTGATGTCCTGTTCCGTGTAATGGCCTTCGCCGAGGGTGAACAGCTCGAGCAATTCGCGGGCGAAATTCTCGTTCGGACGTTCCCAGCGGTTCAAGCGGTTGTCGAGATAGTCGAGCATCACCGGATCGCGCGCGATCTCGCGCAGCAAGGTGGCGAAATTGCCCAGGCTCTCGCGGCGCAGCAGCGCGTTCTGACGGTAATGCAGCACCGGCGAGCGCGTCTTGCGCAACGACGAGGTGAAATGGTTGTGCCAGAACAGCGTCATGCGCTCGGTGACCGGCGACGGCGTGGCGAGCATCTCGTCGTACCACCAGGCTTTCAGATCCTGCGCTTTCTCGTTGGTGCGCTTTTGCAGAGCGGCGCGGTCGGTCGCGTTCAACTGGCCGAGGACTGGGAAGGCCGGCGTCTTGTCGGCGAGCCAAGCGGGGCCCGGCGTCACGGCTTGGGTGCGCGCGCCATCGAGAATCTGCCGCACCGCCTGCTCGCGCGTCAGCGACGCCAGACCAGCGGCCTCTTCGCGGGTCGCGCCGAAGCCGGTGCGCGCCAGCAGATGCCGCGCGTCGGCGGCATCCAAAGCTTGCGCCGCATCGACGCCGGCGCCCATTAGGGCCAAAGCGACGAGAACGGAACGCAGCAACGGGACGACGAACAGTCGCATCGAGAATGGCTCCGGCAAGGTGAATGACAATCCCCAGCGTCTCACGTGAGACGGTTGAAGGATTATACGGCTGGCGGCGGATGATCCGTCGCGCTTTCCCAACGCCGGGTTAATCGGCGGCATTTTAGGAATTTTTCGATCCCCGCTAGCCGCCCGACGGCGCAACCCTTACATTGGGGTAAACCATGAACACGCCCACCTCCATGAAGATGACGGCCTCCTTCGCCCCCGTCCTGGTCGCCGGCATCAGCCGCGCGGTGGCGATCACCGCCGACGGCGAAATCGTCGAGATGCCGCCGCGCGAGATGGCGCGGCATTTGGGCCTGCATAAGGCGAGAGATGGCGGCTTGTTCGAGAACGCCCCGCCGCTGCTCTGCCATGCCCCGGCCATCGCCCGGCGGCTCAACGTGCCGCTGTTCCCGGCGCGCGACCTGCTCGAGCTCTACGCCTTCGTCTGCCCGGCCAAATTCTGCCTGCCGACGCCGCGCGGGCTCGCCGAGGCTTTGGGTCTGACGGTCGCCGCCGGCCTGCTCGCCGAAGCGGAAGCCTTGCAGGCCGCCGCCGGCACGCTGCTCGACAAGCTGGCCAAGCTCGACGGCGAGCCGCTGCGCGAAGCCGCCGAGACCGCCCGCGTCATGGCCCGCGCCGGCTGGGCCTGGGGGCCAGAATGTATGGCGGCGCTGGGGACGCTGACGCCGCAAGCAGAAACACCGCAGCCGGGCGTGACCAGTTTGTCTCCCCTGCGCGTCTGGACCAAGCTGCGCGAATGGCAAGACGAGCCGCCGCCCGCCCCGCCCGGCACGCTGGCGGTCGATCCTGATGACGCGCGCGAGCGGCTTGTCGCGCTTGTGGGTCAGACACGAGAGGCGCGCACTCAGCAATCCGATTATGCCGCCGCCGCCGCCGCCGCCTTCGCGCCGCGCGACGCGGCGGACGATCCGCGCGTCGTGCTCGCCGAAGCGGGCACCGGCACCGGCAAGACGCTCGGCTATATCGCGCCGGCCAGCTTGTGGGCCGAGAAGAACAAGGGCGCGGTATGGCTCAGCACCTACACGCGCAATCTGCAACGCCAGCTCGATGCCGAGCTCGACCGGCTGCATCCCGATCCGGCGGAGAAAGCCGCGCGCGTCGTCATCCGCAAGGGCCGCGAGAATTATCTCTGCTTGCTGAACCTCGAAGAGCAGGTCAACCGCGCCGCCGTGACGACGCGCGAGACCGTGGCGACGGCACTGATGGCGCGCTGGGCGCGGGCGACGCGCGACGGCGACATGGTCGGCGGCGACTTCCCCTCCTGGCTGTCGCAGCTTCTCGGCTTCATGCCGACCCTGGGCCTCGCCGACCGGCGCGGCGAATGCATCTATGCGGCTTGCGACCATTGGCGCAAATGCTTCATCGAAAAGACCGTACGGCGCGCCCGCCATGCCGACATCGTCGTCGCCAATCACGCGCTGGTGATGGCGCAGGCGGCGCTCGCCGGGCTGGACGACGCCAACGTGCCGACGCGCTATGTGTTCGATGAAGGCCATCATCTGTTCGACGCCGCCGACAGCGCCTTCGCCGCCCACCTCGGCGGCCGCGAGACGGCCGAATTGCGCCGCTGGCTGCTCGGCGCCGAAACCACCAGCGGGAGACCTTCGCGCGCGCGCGGCTTGCAAAAACGCATCGGCGACCTGTTCGCCGGCGACGGCGAAGCCGAAGACCTGCTGACCACGGCGCTGCGCGCCGCCCGCGCCCTGCCCGGCGACGGCTGGCAAAAGCGCCTCGGCGAAGACCAAGCGCTGTCCGGCGTGCCGAAAGGCGCGATGGAGAGTTTCCTCGCATTGGTGCGCCAGCAGGTGCTGGCGCGCGCCCCTGACGCCGAAGCCGGCTACAGCCTGGAAGCCGAAAAGACGCCGTTGATCGGCGGCCTCGCCGAATCGGCCAAGTTGCTCGACGAGGCGCTGCAAGGCCTGCAAGCGCCGATCGCCAAGCTCGGCGCCAAGCTGGCGCGCTTTCTCGATGAGAAGGCCGACGAGTTGGACACGGCGACGCGTCAGCGCATCGAAGGCGCGCTGAAAAGCCTGGAGCGCCGCGCCGCCATTCCGCTCGCCGCCTGGCGCGCCATGCTGGCGACCATCGACGAGGACGCGCCGCCCGATTTCGCCGACTGGTTCTCGGTCGAGCGCATGGACGGCCGCGAGGTCGATGTCGGCCTGCATCGCCATTGGGTCGACCCCTCGGTGCCCTTCGCGCGCAACGTGCTGGAGCCGGCCCATGGCGCGCTGATCACCTCGGCGACCTTGCGCGATGGCGCGACGGAAGACTGGGCCAGCGCCGAAGCGCGCAGCGGCGCGAAACATTTGCCGAGCCCGGCGTCGCACATCGCCGTGCCGTCGCCGTTCGACTATCCCGCTTGCACCCGCGTCTTCGTCGTCACCGATGTCGCCAAGGCCAATCCTGCCGCCGTGGCCAGCGCCTATCGTAGCTTGTTTCTGGCATCCGGCGGCGGCGCGCTCGGGCTGTTCACATCCATCGCGCGCTTGCGCGACGTGCATAGCCGCATCGCGCCGGCGCTCGAAGAAGCCGACATCACGCTGCTCGCCCAACATATCGACGGGCTCGACACCGGCACGCTGGTCGACATTTTCCGCGCCGAAGAAGATAGCTGCCTGCTCGGCACCGATGCGGTGCGCGACGGCGTCGACGTGCCGGGCCGCGCGCTGCGCCTCATCGTGTTCGACCGCGTGCCTTGGCCGCGCCCCGACATTCTGCACAAGGCGCGCCGCCAAGTGTTCGGCGGCAAGGCGTGGGACGAGACGCTCGCCCGCCTCAAACTGAAACAAGCTTATGGCCGCTTGATCCGTCGCGCCGGCGATCACGGCGTCTTCGTCATGCTCGATTCGGCCCTGCCGAGCCGGCTCGCCGCCGCCTTCCCGCCCGGCGTCGCCGTGCAACGTCTCGGCTTGGCCGACGCCGTCAGCGAAATTCGAAGTTTTTTCGCCAGTTCCGGCGTTTCCAACCCGACGAAGCCGGGTTAAACGGGTAAACTCTTCCACTGCAACTTTCCCCCGCCGCCAGAGGACTCCCATGAGCATCGACCACCACGACGCGCTGATCTATTCCATGCTGCTGGTCTCGGCGGCCGACGGCAACATGACCGACAAGGAAATGGCGACCATCGGCGAGATCGTGCGCCTGGCGCCGATCTTCGCCGACTTCGACATCGAGCGCCTGCCCAAGGCGACCAAGAGCTTCGCCAAATTGATGAACGACGAGGACGGCCTCGAAGGCGCGCTCAAGGAAGTGAAGAAGCATCTGCCCAAGAATCTACGCGAAACCGCCTACGCCTTCGCGGTCGAGGTCGTCGCCGTCGATCAGGAAGCCAGCCAGGAAGAACTGCGCGTGCTGGAATTGATGCGCCACCGCCTCGACGTCGAACGCCTCGCCGCCGCCGGCATCGAACGCGGCGCCGCAGCGCGCTACGCGCGGGCGTAAGACGTCACCTCAGCGTCATGCCCGCACTTGGTGCGGGTATCCACGCCTTTTCTTTTATCCGCACCCATAAGGCGTGGATGCCCGGGCCAAGCCCGGGCATGACGGCTTTATTTATTCGGCCGCCGTTGCGCGCAAATTCAATCGCTTGAGGCAACGGTCGATCCATTGCGCCGTCAGCTTCTCCTGGGCGCGGTTCTGGCCCAGGCGTTCGCGCAAGCTGCGGAAATCCACCAGGTCGAGCGGCTGATCCTGGTTGGAGCAGGTGAAGACGACATGGCTCTTGCCGGTGATCGGATCGACATGGGTCTGCAGGCACTGGGCGCAGATTTCCTTCATCATGCATTGCATCGGCGAGTTGATGCTGCCGTAAGCATGATGATCGGGGCGCAAGTACGGCTTCAGCACCGTGTGGCGGGCGCGGCCGACGGCGGCCATCATGCCGTCCGAGCCGATGGCGATGATGCGGTCGACCGCGTCGAGCTTGATCGGGATGTCGCCGAGCGCGCCGGAGCCGTAAGAGACCATCGCCTCGACGATATTGCCGACGAAGCGTTTGTCTTGGGCACGCGTCAGCGCGAAGCCGGGGCCTTCGTCGGAGCACCAGATCACCACATCGGCCGCCGCCTCGATCTGCTCGACTTTGTAGCGATCGATCAGCTTCTTGTAGCCAGCGAAGTACAGCACCTTCGAGCCGGCGGCGCGCAACGCCTGGCCGATCGAGAACAGCACGGCGTTGCCGAGGCCGCCGCCAACCAGCAGCACGGTCTCGCCCGCCGGCGTCTCGGTGGCAGCACCCGTCGGCCCCATCAGGATCACCGGCTCGCCGATTTTGAGCGAGGCGCAAAGATCGCTCGAGCCGCCCATCTCCAAGGCGATGACCGAGATCAGGCCCTTGTCGCGGTCGACCCAAGCGCCGGTCAAGGCCAAACCTTCCATGTTGAGGATCGTGCCGTCGATGCGCGGCGCCAGGCTCTCGAAGTTCTGTAGCCGGTAGAACTGGCCCGGCTCGAAATTCTTGGCGGCGAGCGGCGCATGCACCACCACCTCGATGATCGTCGGCGTCAGGCGGTTGACCGCATGGACGGTGGCGCGCAAGGCGCGATTCATGTCGGCAATGAGATCGACCGGCTTGATAGCTGTCGGCGCGCGTTTGGCGAGCACGCGGCTGACCACCGGATAGCCCTGCTTGGCGCTGCCCATGGCTTTCACCACGTTGCCGGCGAAGGACGGATGCAGATCGCCGAAGAAGCTGACAGCGCGGCCGTCGGGCTCGATGGCGGTGAGCACGCGCACTTGCTCGGGCTTGGCGAGCTTTTCCGGCGTCGCCGGATTGCCGTCTTCGTCCAGCGCGCGGAAATATTTGCCGTCGAGCGACATATGGGCGGCGTCTTCGCGGGCCAAAACCGTATTCGGCTGGGTGCCGGCGGCGATCAGCACGCTGCGCGCCGGCAATTGCACGGTCTTGCCGCTATCCACCAGCCGGCCGTCATCGCCCGCTTCCATGCGTGCGCAGGTGATGGCGCGGGCATGGCCGAACTCGTCGACTTCGATCTCGACGGGGCTTAAGCCCTCGGCGAAATCGATGCCTTCCTCCATCGCTTTCTCCACTTCCTCGTGGTTCAGCGTGTAACTCGGGCTGTCGGTCATCCAGCGGCGATAGGCCAGCGTGGCACCACCCCAGGAGCGCAGCAGCTTGATCAGGTTGGCTTCGCGGTTCTCTTTCGCCGCCGCCTCGCGCTCGGCGCGAATCGCGCGCGCATGGGCGATGAATTCGTCGGCGATGATCGTGTCTTCCGGATTCCACGCCGCGCGCACCTTGGCCTCGCCGCGCTCGGCGACCAGCGTCTCGTAGCGCGCCAGGAACTTCTCGACCTGCACCGGATAATAGGCGAGCGATTCGGTCGCGGTGTCGATGGCGGTCAAGCCGCCACCGATGACGACGACCGGCAGGCGCACTTGCAGATTGGCCAGCGAGCCCGGCTTGGCAGCGCCGGTGAGCTGCAAGCCCATCAGGAAATCGGACGCTTGGCGCACGCCGCGCGCCAGCGCGTTGGGCATCTCGATGAAGGTCGGCCGTCCCGCCCCGGCGCAGAGCGCGATATGGTCGAAGCCGCGCGCCAGCGCCGACTCGATGGTCAGCGTGCCGCCGAAGCGCACGCCGCCGAACATGGCGAAGCTGGCGCGGCGCTCGAGCAGCAAGCGCACGATCTTGAGGAAATTCTTGTCCCAGCGCACGGTGATGCCGTACTCGGCGACGCCGCCGAATCCGGCCATGGCGCGGTCGCCGAGCGGCTCGGTCAGTTCGGCGATGTTGCGGATCGGCTTGAACGGCACGCGCGAGCCGTCGAGCGCCACGCCGGAGATGTCCTCAGGCAAGGGCTCGATCTTCAGGCCATCGACGGCGACGACCGTATGGCCGTCGTTCATCAGATGATGGGCGAGCGTGTAGCCGGCGGGGCCGAGGCCGACGACCAGCACCTTGTAGCCGGCATCGACCTTGGGCAGCGGCCGGCGGATGTTCAGCGGATTCCACCGCGTCAGCAGGCTGTAAAGCTCGAAGCCCCAGGGCAGCGCCAGAACGTCTTTCAGCGTGCGCGTCTCGACCTGCGGGATGTTGACAGGCTCCTGCTTCTGATAGATGCAGGACTTCATGCAGTCGTTGCAGATGCGGTGGCCGGTGCCGGCGGTCATCGGATTGTCGATGACGACGACGGCGAGCGCGCCGAGCGTGTGGCCCGCCGCCTTCAGGCTGTTCATCTCGGAGATTTTCTCTTCGAGCGGACAGCCGGCCAGCGTGACGCCGAACGGGCTCTTCTGATAAGCGCCCGTCTTGCGGTCCTTCAGGCCTTTCGAGCAGGAATCCTTGCCCTGGTTGTGGCAGAAGATGCAGTAGTTCGCCTGATCGAGCGCGGCATTGAGGTCCATGCCGGCATCGGTCAGCGCGAAGCCCTGGCGCTGACGCCAGTGATGCGGCGACAGACGGATCATCGTCACGCCGTCGCGCAGCTCGGTCTCGACCGGCACGAGATGCTGGAAATCGAGCTTCTTCGGCACCTTGAACAGCACGCCGGCAGCGAAGCGCGCTTGGCCGACCGGATGCAGCGTCGCCCAGGCGGCGAAAGCCTCGGCAAGATCGAGCGCCTCCTTGTTCGCGGCCTCGTCCTTCTGCCAGCCGAGCACGGCGACGGCGAAGGACTGCTCCGTCAACGGCGCGCCGAGCTTGGCGACCAGCGTCGCCTCGATCGGCGCAATGTCGAGGGCAGCCAGCTCGTCGGGCTTGAAGCGCTTGACGGCGCGGCGCTGCACGAACAGCCGCTTCACTTCATAGAGCGGCGCCAGCGCGTCATGTCGCGCGGCTAGCGCGCGTAGCTCGTCTTGGATACCGAACAGGCCGCCGAGAAAATCTTCCAAATGCGGCGCGAGGTCGATGATCAGAGTCGACTCGTCCTTGTCCTCAACCGCGTCGGGCGTCGCGCGCGCCGCCATCAGGCGGTTGAACAGCTCGACATCCGCCGTCTGCAGGTAAGCGACGAAGGCGCCGTCGAGCTTGACCAGCCCCGGCCGCGCGTAAAGATCGGCGAAGTCGAGACCGTGAGCGAGTTTGAGAGACGCGGCGGACTGAGTCATGGCGAAGGCAATCACATGAAAGAAGGGGCGCGCCAGGTGATCTGGCGCGCCCTATTTACAGCATATGGGAAAGCCGGCCTAGTTTGGCCAGCCTAAATCAGGGCGCTAGCGGCCCTTGATCATATCGAGAACGGAGCTGCCGGCCGAATCGTCCAGGCCCGAACCGAAGCCGGCGAACCCGGCGGCGGCCACCGGCTTGGCGATGACGTCTTCGACAGTGTCCTGCCAGAGGGCGAGCACCTCGCGCAGGGCATCCAACTGGCCATCCTTCTGATCAGTGGCCTTGCTGCTCAGCTTGGCGCGGGCGGCGAGGTAGCCGTCGAGCGCGCCGATCACCTCAGCATCATCGGCATAGGCCGCGCGGACGCCGCTGATCGCCATCTCTTCGGTATCGTCTTCGGCGCCCGGCATCATGGCGCGGATGCGCAGACGCTGGGCCGAGTAGCGGAAGCCGAGATCGGAGAATTCGCGGGCGCGCTCATTGAGGCCGGCCGCCAGCGCGCGGTCGGTCGAGATCAGCGCATCGTCGGCCAGGTCCTTCTGCACATCGTCGTCCGCCGTGGCGGCCGCGCATTCCGCCGTGCGGCCTGCCGGCGGCAGGAATTCCCAGTCTTCGCCGAAGTCGAAAAACAGGCCCTCGTTCGCCGGATCGACTTCCTTCTCGACCGGCTCGATCAGCTTGCGGATGCCGTCCTTGCCGAGGCGCAGCGACCAGTCGCGCACGCTCTCGTCGGCCTGCTTGCCAGACGCATAGCCGTCGAGCAGCAATTCGAGGGCGCGTTTGGCGAGACGGGCGGGCACGACCGGGCCGAGCAAAGCGAGATGGCCGTTTTTGCGCTCTTCGCCGCCGACATAGATTTGATAGTGCGGCGCGTTGCGCGAGCCGATCTTCTTGCCCATGCCGCGGAAACCGAAGTCCGCCACATGATGCAGACCGCAACCGTTCTGACAGCCTGAAATCTTGATGTTGAGGTTCGGCTTGGCCGCGTAATTGGTGGCCAATTCCTGCACTTCGAGACCGAAGGTCTGCGACGTGGTGATGCCGATGCCGCAGGTGGTGGTGCCGGGGCAGGCGATGACGTTGGCGACGTCGCCGGCATGATTCTCGACGCCGAAGCCGAGCGCGCGCACGGCGGCGACGACCTTCTCCACGACGCCCTGCTTCAGGCCTTCGATGACGAGGTTCTGGTCGCGCGTGGTGCGCAGGCGCGTGGCGCCGTTCTGTTCGGCGATGGCGACGAATTGGTCCATCTCGTCAGACGACAGCAGGCCCAGTTCCGGCTTGGCGACGACCGAGAAGTTGCCGTCATGCTGATGCACGACGCCGCCGGGCGATGTCGGCTCCGGCGCGTTTTCGCCCTGGCGCCATTCGAGCGGCTGCCAAGCGCGTTGCGGCATCGTCTTGGTGCGGGCGAACTCTTCCTCGAACAGCGCGCGGAATTTGTCCGCCCCGAAGCGCTTGTTGACGAACTTGATGCGCGCCTGGTTGCGGTTGCGGCGATTGGAATAGCGCTGATGGATGCGCACCAACGCCTCGACCACAGCCGGCAGGTCTTTCTCTTCGACGAAGTCGGATACCAACGAAGCCGGCACGGCGATGCCGCCGGTGCCGCCGCCGGCGTAGGCCTTGAAGCCCGGACGGCCCGACGCGTCGCGCACGGCGACAAGGCCGAGATCGTGGATCGACGACGAGGCGCAATCGGTCTCGCAGCCCGACACGGTGATCTTGAATTTGCGCGGCATATGCTGGACGAGCGGATGGCGAATCCAGCTCAGCGCCAGGCGGTCGGCGACCTTGCCGGCGTCGACATGCTCGCGCGGGCAGATGCCGGCGAGCTGGCAGGAGGTCATGTTGCGCAGGGTGTTGCCGCAGGCTTCGCGCGAGGTCAGGCCGCGCTCATAGAGGAATTGCAGCAGGTCCGGCGCCTCGTCCGGCTTGATGAAATAGATTTGCAGATCCTGGCGCGTCGAGACGTGGATCTTGGCGCCGGCGAATTTGCGGTTGGCTTCGGCGACGGTGCGCGCCCAATCGAACGGCAGCAAGCCGCCCGGCACCTTGATGCGCAGCATGTGGACGTTCGGCTGCAACTGGCCGTAAAGGCCATAGCGCAGGCGGAAGCCCTGCCATTTGGTGGCGTCCCACTCGCCCGACTTCACCTTGGCGTAGGCGGCGCGAAATTCGTCGGCGTCGGAGACGCGCGCCAAGGGCTCCAGGCCATTGGCTTCGTCAATAGGTGGCGGGGCTTGCCGGCTGCGTGCGGCGGCAGCCAGATCGAAGGTCTCGGACATGCGGAATCTCCCTCGCCCCCGGGTGCAGGGCGGTCAACTGGCGCGCATTATGACCAGGAGGACCCCAAAGTCAACGCTTTGGCCTGTGAAATAGAATATATTACAAATATTTACTGTTTATATAGGGCCTGTGATGGCGGAACCTTGCATCCGGGCAGCCTCGCGCGCATATCTGCCGCGTTCTCCACCCCGAGATCGCCCCCATTTCAGGTGCCTGCCATGTCCGCCAGCGTTTCCGCCGCCCAGCCAGCGCTCCATCAGCCGGAACGCATCATCGGCTGGTGGCTCGCCCTCTCGGCGGCCATGGTCTTTGTCATGATCGTGATCGGCGGCGTGACGCGGCTGACCGAATCCGGCCTCTCGATCGTCGAATGGCAGCCCCTGATCGGCGCCCTGCCCCCCTTGAGCGAGTCGCACTGGCAGGCGCTGTTCGACAAATACCGCCAGTTTCCCGAATACCAGAAGGTCAACGCCGGCATGACGCTGGCCGAGTTCAAGGGCATCTTCTGGCTCGAATATATCCATCGCCTGTGGGGCCGCCTGATCGGCCTCGTCTTCGCGCTGCCGGCGATCTACTTCGTGATGAAAGGCTGGCTGCGCGGCAAGCTGCTCGGCCAAGTCGCCGTGCTGTTCGTCCTCGGCGGCGCGCAAGGCGCGCTCGGCTGGTTCATGGTCAAAAGCGGCCTGGTCAACGATCCGCGCGTCAGCCCCTATCGCCTGACCGCGCATCTCATGCTCGCCATCGTCGTGTTCGGCTGGCTGCTATGGCTGGCCCTCGCCCGCCTGCGCCCGGCGGACGGCTGGACGGCGACCGAGGGCGGTTTTTCGGCCGACGCGCGCCGCCTGCGCGCCTTCGCCCATCCGCTCGCCTTAGCGGTGGTCATCGTCATCGCCTCAGGCGGCTTCGTCGCCGGCCTCGACGCCGGCCTCACCTACAACACGTTTCCGCTGATGGATGGCAGCTTCATCCCCGACGGCTACGCCATGCTGTCGCCGGTTTGGCGCAACCTGTTCGAGAACATTCCTTCTGTGCAGTTCAACCACCGTTGGCTGGCGACGGCGACGGCCGTGGCGCTGATCGCCTATGCGCTCTACGCCAAGAGCAAGACCCTGCCCGCCGCCGCGCGGCAAGCGACCACGGCGCTGCTCGCCATGGCGCTGATCCAGCCGGCGCTCGGCATCGCCACGCTGCTCACGGTCGTCGCCATCCCGCTCGCAGCGCTGCATCAGGCCGGCGCGGTGGTGCTGCTCGGCGTTCTTTTGTGGACGATGCGTTGCTTGAAGCAGCGCTAAAAAGCAGCGTTCATGGGCTCGCCGAACGGCTTGACCATACGCTTCAGAATGATAAGGTTTCGAAGAGTTAGAATTATAAGAGTTTAACCTCGACCTTTTCGTGGCGCCCCCCGCAACCCCCTGTGACCCTGCATCCGTCGACGTCGCCTCCTTGTCTGCGGATGCCTTCGGCATCGCCAAAGCATCCCGTTAACGGCGCTTTTCGCAGCGCAACAACGTCCTCGGTGGTTGCGCCCTCACGAGGCCGTGCCACAATCCGAAACAAGCCTTCTAAATCTAAAAGAAGACGGCGCCAGGGAGCGCCAGAAGCAGCCGTCCAAGCTTCACCGTCCATATCTGCAAGGGAGACTCGAATGAACAGCAAATTGCTCGCCCTGATCGGCGGGGCCGCGCTCTTGGCGACCGCCACGGCGGCCTCGGCGCAGAGCTACAACATGACGATCGCGGGCGCGAGCCCCGGCGGCTTGTGGACGCTGATCGGCACCGGTGTCGATTCGGCGGTGAAGGCCGCCTATCCCGGCTCGACGATCACTTATCAGACTTCGGGCGGCGGCATCGCCAACGTCGGGCTCCTCGACCAGAAGCGCGTTCAGCTCGGCATCATCCACGACGTGGAGTTGAAGGACGCGATGGACGGCAAGGCGCCGTTCAAGGCCCCGATCAAGACCATGCGCGTTCTCGCCTATATGTACGATTGGTCGCCGCAGCAATTGATCCTGACGAAGGAATTCGCCGACAAGCACGGCATCAAGACCTTCGACGACATCATCAGCAAGAAAGCGCCGGTGCGCATGGTGCTGAACCGCCAAGGCAACATCGCCGCCACGGTGGGCACCGAGTTGTTCACCGCCGCCGGCGTCGACGTGAAGGACATCGAGAAGTGGGGCGGCCGCGTGATTTACGCCGCCTCCGCCGAACAGGCCGATCTGCTGAAGGACCGCCGCGTCGACCTGATCAACAACTCTCTGTTCGTGCGCCACGCCTCGTTGCTCGAAGTCGGCCAGGCTCTCCCGGTCGTCATGCTGCCGATCTCGAAAGGCATCATCGACAAGGTCTCGCAAGAGCTCGGCACCATTCCCTACGTCGTGAAGGGCGGCTCCTACCCCTATCAGCCGCAAGACGTGAGCACCGTGAGCTTCGGCGCGGCCGTCGTCACCAACAGCGCGATGCCCGATCAGGAGGCCTACAACTTGACCAAGGCGCTGGTCGAGCAGATCGAAAAAATCCGCGGCGTCCACAGCTCGATGAAGGAGCTGACGCCCGAATTGATGGCGAGCCTCAAGGTCACGCCCTATCACCCCGGCGCGGTCAAGTTTTACAAAGAAAAAGGCTTGATGAAGTAAGCGCGCTCCGCCTGCAACTCAGTCGCAAGAGTACGTCCGATGATGCCAGACGAAATCACCGCCACGGCCAAAGGCGCGCAGAAGATCAACTGGACCGATCTTTTCTTCGCCACAGGTCCGCGGCGCAATCCTGACGGCATCATCGGGCGGCTCATTCCGCCCTACGCCTTCGCCATCGCCTGCTGGGTGCTTTACGCCACGGTGATCGCCTACGTCGACCTGCTGTTCCTGACCATCACCTTCCTGGCGATGATCCTGGTGCTGATCTTCCTGACGATCGGCGCGCACGGCAAGGCGGACCCTACCCGCATTCCCTGGTTCGACGTGATCGCCGCCGCCGTGTCTGTCGGCGTGGGCCTGCATTTCGCCTTCAACAGCGAAACCATCATGACGCGCATCGTCGGATTCAGCGAGCTGACGACCTGGAATCTCGTGTTCGGCTCGGCGCTGTTCGTGCTCACGTTGGAGGCCACGCGCCGGACCGTGGGCTTCGGCATCACCGCCATCGTGCTGATCTTCGTCGCCTACAACCTGCTCGGCCACCTCATTCCTGGCGCGCTGGGGCACGGCTATATCGATTATCCCTACTTCCTCGACACCATGGCCTTCGCCACCGACGGCATTTTCGGCGTGCCCGTCCGAGTGACGGCGACCTACGCCTTCCTGTTCGTGATGTTCGGCACGTTTCTGCAGCGCGCTGGCGGCGGCGATTTCTTCTTCAACGTCGCCGCGGCTTTCAGCGGCCGCAGTCCCGGCGGCCCCGCCAAGATCGCCGTCGTGTCCTCCGGCCTTTACGGCACGATTTCCGGCAGTCCGACCTCGGACGTCGTCACCACCGGATCGGTGACCATTCCGATGATGAAACGCCTCGGCTACAGCGGCTCGCTCGCCGGCGCCGTCGAGGTCGCCGCCTCGACCGGCGGCAGCATCCTGCCGCCGGTGATGGGCTCCGCAGCGTTCATCATGGCCGAGTTCACCGGCATCGAATATCGCGACATCGCCATCGCCGCGATCATCCCGGCGCTGCTCTATTACTTCTGCGTCTATACGCAAATCCATCTGCGCTCGGTCAATCTCGGCCTGCTCGGCATCGACAAGTCGCAAATCCCCAAGCTGAGCGCGACGATGCGCCAGGGCGGCATCTTCATCGTGCCGCTCGCCGCGCTGACCGGCGCGCTGATCCTCGGCTACTCTCCGAACTATGTCGCCGTCTACGGCGCCATCGCCGTCCTCGCCGTCGCCGTTCTGAAAAAGGAAACGCGCATCGGCCTGAAGGGCATCTACGAGGCGATGGGCGAGACCACCATGCGCATCGTGCCCGTCGCAGGCGCTTGCGCGGCAGCCGGCCTCGTCATCGGCGGCATCACCATGACCGGACTGGCGCAGAAGTTCTCGGCCTTGATTTTCCTCGTGACCAATCAAGATCTGTTCCTGTCGCTGCTGGTGGCCGCGGCGCTGACCATTCTGCTTGGCATGGGAATGCCGACGCCGAGCGCCTACATTCTGGCCGCCGTGCTCGTCGGGCCGATGCTGCAGGAGTTGGGTGTCGACAAATTGGCCGGGCATCTCTTCCTGCTCTACTTCGCCGTGCTGTCGGCGATGACGCCACCCATAGCCGTGGCCGCCTACGCCGCCGCCGCCTTGGCCGACGCCAATCCGCTATCGATCGCGGCGCAAGCGGTGAGGCTGTCCCTCAGCGCCTTCCTGGTGCCGTTCGCCTTCGTCTACGGCCAGGAACTGCTCCTTGTCGGCGATCTGCCGAATATCGTTCTCGCGGTCACCACGGCGATCATCGGCGTCTGGCTCGTCTCGCTGGCCACCGAGGGCTACAAAAAACTGCTGAACCGCCCGGCCCGCCTGCTGCTCGCCGCGGCCGGTTGCTGTTTCATCGTGCCCTCTGTCGAAGCCGTGTTCCTCGGACTGGCCTTGGCCGCTGGCGGCGGCGCCCTCGGTTATGTCGCCATGAAGCGCGCCAAGGCCTAGCGGAACGTGCCGGCAGTCGGTTCCGGTTCCGGTTCGCCGCTAGGCCCGAAGCGCGGCAATCGGACTTGATCCCAGCAATTTAATTTGATATCTAAGCTTTATCTGGGAGAGTCGAAAAACAACCGATAAACCGATGACGGGAGCACACTCCCGCGCCGCGCTCATGGGGCCAAAAGCCCGCCATGGGCGCACAGGGATCGCGCCGGCCTCTCCGAGTTCATGCCGCGCCGCCAGCTTGAGCGCCGGCTTCCATATCGACAACAGGGACGCAGCCCATGGCGACCGCCGTACAGACCGATAATCTCCTCAATCTCAAATGGCCGAAGGAAGGCCCTTCGCGGGTGCCCTACTGGGTCTATAGCTCGCCGGAGATTTACAAGCGCGAGCAGGAGATGGTGTTCGGCGGCGCGAGCTACAATTACATCGGCCTCGAATGCGAAATCCCCAACCCTGGCGACTTCCGCCAGACCAAGGTCGGCGATAAGCCCGTGATCTTCATGCGCGACGAAGACGGCCAAGTGCATGTCGTCGTCAACCGCTGCGCCCATCGCGGCGTGCAGTTTTGCTACGACATGCACGGCACGGGCAAGACCGAGTTCATCTGCCCTTACCATCAGTGGACCTACAACCTGAAGGGCGAGACCACCGCCGTGCCGTTCCGCCGCGGCCTGCAGAAGCAGGGCGGCATGCCGGGCGACTTCGACCTCAAGGCGAACGGCCTCCAAAAGCTGAAAGTGGCGACGCGCCACGGCGTGATCTTCGCCAGCTTCGATCATTCCATGCCGTCGTTCGAAGAGTACATCGGCCCCAAGATGGTCGGCTGGTACGACCGCGTGTTCAGCGGCCGCCCGCTGAAGGTGCTCGGTTATCAACGCCAGCGCATCCGCTGCAATTGGAAGCTGGTGTTCGAGAACATCAAGGACCCCTATCACGCCTCCTTGCTGCACGTGTTCCTCGTCTCCTTCAGCCTGTTCCGCGCCGACAATCCGTCGAAAGTGCAGATGGACGAGAAGCTCGGCCTGCATTCCGTGCTGGTGTCGCAGCGCGGCGAGAAGAAGGCCGACGACACGACCGCCGACATGCGCCAGAACCAGGCGCATTTCACCCTGGCCAATCCGCAGATGCTGCAGCCGGAAAAGGAATTCCCCGGCGAGGCGACCGTGGTGATGCAGACCATCTGGCCGAACCTGATGGTGCAGCAGCAGTCCAACACGCTGGCCATGCGGCAAATCCATCTCGTCGGCCCGGAAGAGTTCGAGCTGCATTGGACCTACTTCGGCTTCGCCGACGAATCCGAAGAGATGACGCACAAGCGGCTGCGCCAAGCCAACCTGATGGGTCCGGCCGGCTACGTCTCGGCCGACGACTCGGAGGTGATGGAAGCGATCCAGGCCGGCATCTCGAAATACGCCGCCGTCGACGCGGTCGTCGAAATGGGCGGCCGCGGCGTCGAAGACACCGAGCATATGGTGACCGAAACGGCGATCCGCGCCTTCTATGACGGCTACCGCAAAGTGATGGGGCTTTGAGCATGACCACGACGACCAAACTGCGCCCCGCCGACCTCGCCGCGCTGCGCGCCGAGATCGAGCAGTTCAACACCGCCTATGCTGACTGCCTCGACGACGGGGATTTAAACGACTGGGTCAGCTTCTTCACGCCCGACTGCATCTACAAGGTGCTGCCGCGCGAAAACCTCGAGCAGAACCTGCCGCTCGCGGTGATCTATGCCGAAGGCCACGGCGGCCTGACCGACCGCATCGTCGGCGTCACCAAGACCACCGTGTTCCGCAAGCGCTACCTGCGCCACTTCATCACCAACACGCGCATCCGCAGCGTCGATGGCGACACGGTGCGCGCCGAGACGAACTATCAGGTGCTGGAGACGCTGCCCGGCGAATATACCAAGATCCTCAACGCCGGCCGCTACATCGACCATTTCACGCGGGACGGCGGCGCGCTCAAGCTGAAAGAGCGGCTCTGCGTCTATGACTCGGAAATGGTGCCGGCAACGATCGTCTATCCGATCTAACGCGGCAATTGATCTATAACCCCGGCGGAGAGATTCGCCGGGGTTTTTCATGTCCGCGAATCGGCGGCGCAGAAACCGGCGATGTCCTTTGCAGGCATCGCCCGGGCGATATGATAGCCCTGGGCGAAATCGCAGCCGTTCGCCTTGAGAAAGGCCAATGTATCGGCGGATTCCACACCCTCCGCGACGCAGATCAGGTTGAGCGCGTGGGCGAGCGAAATGACCGCGAGCACGATCGACGCGTTCGCCTCAGAGGCCAAGACCGACGTCACGAAAGAGCGGTCGATTTTCAGCGTCGTGAAGGGCAGGCGCTGCAATTGCGCTAGCGACGAATAGCCCGTGCCGAAATCGTCGATCGACAGATCGAAGCCCTTCGAGCGCAAACGCATGAACATCTCCATGGCGCGAGCCGGATCGCGCATCGCTGCGCTTTCCGTCAATTCCAGCGCGATGGCCGAGGGCGGCACATCGGCATCTGCGCACATGCGCTCCAAGCGCTCCGGCAATCTCTCGTCGGGCATGCCGACATTGGAGATATTGACGGCGATCTTAAGAGTCATGCCAGATCGACGCCAAGCGGCAGCCTGACGCACCGCCTGTGCCAAAGCCCAATCGGTCAAGACGCCGATCAACCCGCCCCGCTCGGCCAACGGCACGAACGCCGCCGGCATGAGCATGCCGAGCCGTGGATGACGCCAACGCACCAAAGCCTCGACGCCGGCCGTGCAGTTCGCCCGCAGGTCGAAGATCGGCTGATAATGCATGGTCAATTCGCCGCCCGCGATGGCCGCTGCGAGGCGCGCGACGCTGAGCGGGTTCTCCACTTGCACCTGGCTTTCGAGCAGCCCGCGCAGCGCGTCCATGTCGATCGGCTTGCGGATGATGCCTGCCATGTTCAAGCCATGGGCGCGCCCGAGGCAGATCGCGGTCTCAAGGGCAAGACTATCAGCGCCGCTGCCGAGCAGGATATTGGCTTTGACACCCTCGTCGGCAAGCCGCCGCAGCGCCTGGAGGCCGTCCATACCCGACATGCAGAGGTCGAGAACGATCACCGCCGGCGGGCAGCGCTCGATATGCGCCAAGAATTTCTCGGGATCGACTGTGGCGAAAGCGTCGTAGCCGGACAGTTCCGCCGCCTCGCTGATGAACTCGCAGAACATCGCCTCGTCGTCGAGGGCCGCGAGACAGCCGCGCGCCGCGCCGCCGCGGGCGACCGCACGCGACGAACTGCTCGTCCATTCCGTTGAAGCCAACTGCGTCATGACACCCTGCATTCGTCATGCCGGCCCCCGAGCGGCATAAAATCATTCATATTGGCACGCATCTAGACGCGCCCTGCTTCTCGTCGGCTAACGGCTGCACATGGGAAGCGGTTCCTCAGGAGCGGGATGCGCTTGCGCGCCTATCCATAATTTCCCATCGGCGCAAAGGAAACGAACGGCGTTCTTCAGCGCTTCAGACAAACAAAAAGCCCGGCGGATCGCTCCGCCGGGCTCGAT
>CAZVLU010000001.1:38875-151716 GCA_964628235.1 uncultured Rhizobium sp.
GATGTCTTGGCCGAAGAAGGGCTGTTAGGCGGCCTTCTTCTTGGCCTTCTTGCCGTTGGTCAGGCCGGCGCGCTTCATCACGCCGTCGAGACGGGCGGCGACCTCGGCGGTCGCCGACATCATCGGCAGGCGATGCTCGTTCTTATCGAGAACGCCCATCTTCATCATGATGTATTTAATCGCGATCGGATTGGTGTCGTAGAACACCGCTTCGTTCAGCTCGGCCAGCTCGAAGTGCAGCTTGCGCGCCTTCTCGATGTTGCCGGCGACCGTCTGCTCGTAGAGATCCGCGACCTTGCGCGGCGCCACGTTGCCGACGGCGTTCATCAGGCCGCAGGCGCCGACGCAGAGCATCGGGAAGCTCAAGTCTTCAAGGCCGACGAACACGCGGAAGTCGAAGCCGAAGCGGTCGAGCGCATGCGTGACGAAGCCGAGATCGTTGACCGCGTGCTTGATGCCGACGAGGTTTTCGGTGCGGTTCATGATCTGCTCGACGGTGTCGAGGGTCACGCCCACGGCGGTGCGGCCGGGGATGTGGTAGATCATGAGCGGCAGGTCGATCTTCTTGCCGATCTGCACGTAGTACTCGACCAGGCCGCGCTGCGGCGGACGGACGTAGTACGGCGTGACGACGAGCAGCGAATCGACGCCGGCCTTTTCGGCGGCGAAGCTCAGGTCCATCGTTTCCGCTTCCGACTGCGAGCCGGTGGCGGCGACGACCGGAACGCGCTTGGCGGCGACGTCGACGGCGATCTTGTAGAGCTGCTTGCGCTCATCGGTCGTCAGGCAGGACGGCTCGCCGGTGGTGCCGGTGATGAGCACGCCGTGGCTGCCGTTGGCGATCATGTAGTCGACGACTTCCTCGAACTTGGCGTAATCCACCTTGCCGTTCTTGAACGGCGTGACGGCGGGCGGGTACGAGCCGCGCAGGAAGTTCTTTTTCAGCTTAATCACGTTAGGCCACCTTGGTGCGGTTGGTTTCGAAGCCGGCGTGCGAGCCGAGCAGGGAAATCGGACCCTTGAGGTCTTCCTGCCACAGCAGCGCGTCGGTGTTGATGCAGAACGGCATGTCCTGAATGGTCATTTCGTACACGGGGCCGACGTCGGTCGCGTGATTGTGGATCGCCCAGCCCGGCGCCGAGAACATCAAATCGCCGGCCTTCCAGTCGAGACGCTGGCCCTGCACCACCGAATGGCCTTCGCCGCCGAAGTAGTAGTTGATGGCGGCGGACGCGTGGCGGTGCGGACGATCGACGATGCCTTGCGGGCGAATCGTGATGGCCGAGAAGAAGTTCGGGTTGGTGCCGTTGGTGCGGCCCGTCGCCGGGTCCCACAGTAGATACAGACGGCGGCCCTTATAGCTCGCGCCGAGATCGGCGAGCTTGTCGAGCTCGGTCTTGACCTTCTTCCACGGCCACTGGTGCGGCGTGATCGAGATTGGCTCGGGATTGATCAGCTTCTCGTAGGGCATCATCCAAGCGCCGTCTTCGGTGAGCTGGAAGGTGCCATACGGGCTCTGCGGCAATTCCTTGCCCTTGGCTTCGTACTCGGCCATCGCATCGTGCACGTCGTCGGTGTGCTCCGGCGGGTTCTCGTCGAGCCAATGGATCTTCAGGCGCTCGAGCAGCGGCGCGTTGTCGTAGCGCAGACGGACCTGAATGTCCTTCGTGTCGTTGATGTACTCATGCACGGCCATCGACGGCGTGGTGAGGACGTCGTACTGCGAGAATTCGAAGCGCTTCTCGCCGACGATCATCGAGCCGCCGCCCTTGATCGGGAAGTTGACGATCGACGAATTGCTGCGGACGCGCTGCGTGCGCTCGCCCGGCAACAAGACATCGAGCGACAGGCCGATACCCGGCGTGAAGCTCTTGAGGCCTTCTTCGCACTGCGGATGCACGAACTGGGTGCGACGCACGCCGTTGTTCGGGCGCGGCAAAGCGGCCAGACGCTCGACCTCGGCGTCGATCTCTTCCTTGCGGATGATCAACGGCGCCCACAGGTCCATCGAGTGGTCTTTCCAGGTGTGGGTGTCCGGGGTCTGGCGACCCGAGGCATCCACCATCTTGAATTTCTGTTCAAAGTCGAACGGCATTTATTCCTCCGTCTCGTCGAGAGATTACAGCAGTTTCGGTTGCGAGCGCTTCGGGTGGGGGAAATCGGTTCCCACCTTCTTGGCCACGGCTCGTTGATAGACTTCGACGGCGGACGCCATGTCCGCCAGGCCCATACCCATGAACTTATATATAGTGAGGTCAGCGCCGGCCGGACGGGGTTTTTGCTCTTTCACAAGATCGCAAATCGGCTTGATCTTGTCCCAGCTGCCGCCCGCCGCCACGTAATCGATGAGTTCCTTGGCGCCCTTCTGGACCTGCGCCAGGTTGTCGCAAATGATTTTATCGCAGCGCATCAAAACGCTGGTGTCGATTTCCTTGTTGGTCGGGATGATCGCGCCGCCGGCGTTGATATGGGCGCCCTTCGCCAGCATGTCGGCGAAGATGTAGGGCTCTTTGGCGCGAGTGAAGGTGGTGATGATCGGCGAGTTCTTGACCGCTTCTTCCGGCGAGGCGCAATCGACCACTTCGATCTTCGGATAGGCTTTCTTGATGTCGGCGACGAAGGCGGCGCGGTTCGCCGGAGTGCGGCTCCACACGCGCACGCGCTTGATCGGGCGCACGGACATCACGGCAGAGACCTGCGGCAGGGCCTGATGGCCCGAGCCGATCATGGTCATCTCGTCGGCCTTCTCGTCCGCCAACCATTTGGTGGCGACCGAGGAGAGCGCGGCGGTGCGCATCTGGCCGAGCGCGAAGGCTTCGATGATCGAGCGGATCTGGCCGTCTTCCGAGCCATGCAGGATGATGAGCGGCGCCGCGCCGAGATTGGCGTTCGACCAGACCTTCGCGCCGACCAGGCCGGCGCCGGTGAACTGGGCGCCCGTCACGTTCAGGCTGCCGCTCTTCCACACGGTCTGCGTCTTGGTCATGTTGACCGCTTCGCCATTGGCTTCCATCACCAGGCCCTTTTCCAGGGCGGCGATGCTGTCTTTCAAATCGATCAGCGAGCAGACGTCCGCCTCGGTGATGTAGAGGAAGGTGTCGGGAATGACGATATCGTGCGTGGACATGGTGTCTCCTGGAAAATTTCTTCTAGTTATTTCGTGAAAATCGATTGGACCGGGGCGGCGAGCTGCAAGGTGTTGCTGATCACCGCATGAGAGATCGTGCGGACCGCCAGCCAAACCACGGCGATCGCCTGCTCAGGGCCGACGGCCCTCACCAGCGCTTCGAATTCGGCTTCGCAATCGCGCCCGCTGCGCAGCGCCGCGGCGATGGCGTAGTTCTGCACGGCCTTTTCCTTGGCGTCGAACAGGCGCGTGGCGCCTTGGCCTTCCAGCGCTTCGCGGATCCACTCGTCGGAGAAGCCGAGTTTGCGGCTCAACTGCTCGTTCTGATACTGCTCGTAGAGATTGCCGAGCCGGCTGGAGATCGACAGCGAGACGATTTCGGTGAAATTGTCTGGCAGCGCCTTCTTCAGGCTCTCGGTGATGGTGAAGTAGCCGAGCATGGTTTCCGGCTGCGCCGACATGACGCGGAAAAACTCGCCGAGATAGCCGAGCCGCTCGACGCGCGGGCGGAACAGCTCCTTGAGAGTCGGCTCGATATCCTCGAACGCGATGCGCGGAACGAGATGTTCTGTGCCTTTCACTTCAGTCATGCCGCCTGGCCTTTCTCGAAGATCGACTTCACCGGCGGCTCGAGGTCGAGCACGTTGCGAAATATCGCGTGCTGCATGCAGCGGCCGATCGACAAGAGGATGCCGGTGGCAGTCTTGGGTCCGACGGCGTCGACCACCTCGTCGAACAGCTTGCCGCAATCCTGGCCGCGGCGATAAATCGCGGCGATGACGAATTTCTGAATCTTGCGCTCGTCCGGCGACAGCGCCTCGGCCTCGTCGGCCTTGAGCGAATTCACTGCGGCGATCCAGTCGCGACCGTAGCCGAGCTTGTCGGCGAGGTTCTCGTGCTGGTTGCGCTCATAGGTATTGTCCATCACGCCGGCGACCGTGAGCGCGACGAGCTCGACAATCTTCATCGGCATCTCGTCCTTGAGGTCCTCGGTGATGTTGCAGAACGACAGCATGGACTTCGGCACATTGGCGCCGATCTGCCAAATCTCGCCGCAATAGCCCAAGCGCTCGACCTTCGGGCGCAGCGATTCTTTGAGGCCCGGCTCGAAGTCCTCAAAGGGAATGCGCGGAATTTTCGCGCCGCCTTTTGATTTGTCGCTCATGCCGCTCTCCCTGTTCTCTTCGCGCCTTATGGCGTCTCGATCACGATGTCGTCGCCGTCGATGCGCAGCGGATAGGTCTTGAGATCGACGAACACCGGCGCGCCCTGCGCCTTGCCGGTGGCCAACTCGAAGCGGCCGGCATGCAGCGGACATTCGACGCAACCATCTTCGACATAACCGTCGACCATGGACACCCAAGCGTGGGTGCAGATCGCGTCCGTCGCATAAAACTTGCCGTCGCTATTCCACACGGCGATATCGAGATCGCCAATCTTGAACTGCTTGCCCGACTCGGCCTCGATGTCGCCGACTTTCGCTACGCGGTGCTCTTGCGCCATTACGTCTCTCTCAACCAGCCCTCGGGCTGCTGCCTTTCTTTATCGACGACTCCCCACGAGCCGTCCTCGGAGCCGACCGCCCCGTCCGCTGCACGCCGCAAAGGCTTCGCGCAGGCAATTCAGTTGATATCTAATGATTAGATATCTTTGCATTTAGCCATAGCCCAGTCAAGGGCGCGGCCCGGCCCACAAAATTCGTGACGAAAAAGCGTGGCTGTCGGCAAGGCGCGCATCCTAGACAATCGCCCCCGCAGCGGCAACGCCGATTCCCTGCAATAAATTCAGCAAAACATGGCCAAATAGGCCATTCGCAGAGCGCATGAGAGCCTGCGCAAACGGAAAGGGCCGGACCCGCACGGCGGACCCGGCCCCAAAGCCCTTTTGGCAGGGAACTCAGCCCTTCTTGCGGCTCGCCGTCGTCATATTGATCTCGGCATAGCCCGGGTCGATGCGCACATCGAGCACATAAGGCTTGCCGGCTTGAACCGCCTTGACGCCACGCGCAAGCGCGGCCGGCAGCTCCTTCAGGTCCCAAATCGGGCCCTCCGAGTCGATGCCCTGCGCCTTGGCGATCATGGCCAGATCAACCGCCGGATCATCGAGGCGCTGGCCGATCCATTTGTTCTCGACCGGTCGGCCGCGAACGATGGCCATGCGCTCCTGGTGCGTCTCGTCGTTGTAGTAAGAGCGGTTGTTGGCGACGACCATCAGCAGCGGAATCTTGAAGCGGGCGGCGGTCCACAGGGCGTTGCTGCCCATCATGAAGTCGCCGTCGCCGACGATGGCGACCGGGATGCGGCCCGAATCCATCAACGCCAGCGCCACGCCGATGGCGATGCCCGGGCCGGAGCCGACGCCGCCGCCGCCGTCATGGCCGAAATAATCCATCGGGCCGGTGAACTTGCTGGCGAAGCCCGGCCAGCCGAGCGACACGCGGGCGTAGGACACCGGCTTGCCGGCCAGCGCTTCAGTGAGGCAGCTCGCCATCTCGCGCAGGCTCATGCCGTCCTTGGCACCACGCTTGGGCGGCGCGGGCGGCTTCGGCAACTTGATCTTCATCTTCGGCGTCTTGTGCCGCGCGCCCTTGGTCTTCTTGTCGATGGCGGCGAGCAGCGGGCCGGTGACGGCGTCGGGCGGCGACAGCATGAACAGGTCGGCGGCCGGCAGGGCCTGGTAGTCCATGCTCCAGCCGCGATGGATATACATGTCCACAGAGCAGTTGATGACCTTCGCCTTGACGTTGGGCGAGCCGGTGCACTGGGTCAGGAAGCCGGCCAGATCGAGCCAGTCGTAGGCCAAGATGACGTCGGCGGCCTCGATCACGGCCTTGGTCGCGTCGGCCGGGCGGAAGCGGCCCTCGACGATGTGCAACGGATGCTCGGTCGGGAAGGCCGAAGAGTTGTGCATGTCGGTGAGCACGACGGCGCCGATGGCCTCTGCGAGCTCGACGCGCTTATCCCAATCTTCCTGGCTGCGCGAGACGCGGCCGCAGAGGAACACCGGCTTCTTCGCCTTCACCAGCAAATCGGCGGCAGCGGCGACGCTGTCGGCCGATGGCGCCGGCGGCGGGGCCGGCTCGTAGCGCGACATGTCGGGGAATTCGACGTCGCCCGTCAATTTGCCTTCTTGCAGGCCGGCGTCGAGGTTGATGTAGGTCGGGCCGTTCGGCGCGGTCATGGTGATCTGACGGGCGCGGGCAATGGCTTCGATGGTCGCGGGCACGGAGGCCGGTTGATCGTCCCACTTGGTGAAGTCGCGGATCAAGGCGCCCTGGTCGCGCGCGGTGTGGATCCAATCGATCCACGGGCGGCGCTGGTCGGCGTCGACCGGGCCGGTGGCGCCGAAAATGATCATCGGCACGCGGTCGCACCAGGCGTTGAAGATCGCCATGCTGGCGTGCATCAGGCCGACGTTGCTGTGAACGCTGACGAACATCGGCTTTTCGGTGACCTTGGCGTAGCCGTGGGCGATGGCGACCGAATGTTCCTCATGCATGCAGATGACCATCTGCGGATTGGTGTTGCCGAGGTAGTTGACGATCGAATCGTGGAATCCGCGATAGCTGGCGCCCGGCACCAGGCTCATATACTTGAGGTCGAGACGCTGGGCGAATTCGGCGATGGCGTCGGAATTCCAGCCCATGCGGCGATTGCCGCCGAGATTCGCCGGACGGTCGGCGTGCGCCAGTTTGCCGGCGGCAGATTTCTTGTTGCGGGTCGCCATAGGTCTTGTCCCCTTCACTGTGAGTCCCTGGAAACGAAAGAGCCGGTTATACCGGCCGGTTATGATGCTGATAATAGGGCTTAAACGTACGGGATTGTCCACCGCATCGGCACAAGCCCCTTACGCCGACGTCATCCCTTGGCGAGGTCCATGAGTTTGAGGGTTTCATTGGCGAGGTCGGCTTCAGCGATGACCTTGCCCGATTGCACCATTTGCTTGGCGAAACGCGTTTCACGGCCAAGATTGAAGATGTTGACCGCGACCACCTTGCCGCCATCCAGGTAGAACAGCATGAACTTGCCGCTGTCGGGATCGCCGCGCGTCACGATCGTGTCCCAGCCGCGCGGCACGCCGACAATCTGCAAATTGACGTTGTACTGATCGGACCAGAACCACGGCACGTCGCGGAACGGCGTCAGCGCCTCGCCTTTCAACTCGGCCGCCATGTTCATGGCGACGACGCTGCCGCCGTTCTGCGCGTTGGCCCAGGTCTCCAAGCGGACCTGAATGCCGTGCACATGGACCGGCAGATTGGCGACGTCGCCGGCGGCGAACACGTCCGGATCGCTCGAACGGCCGAATTCGTCGACGGTGATGCCGTTGTCGGTGTTGATGCCCGCCTCGGCCGCCAGTTCGACGTTGGGAATGATGCCGATACCGACCACCACGACATCGGCCGGCAGCACCGTGCCGTCGCCCATGCGCACGCCGGTCACTTTGCCGCCGTCGCCGTCGATGCCGTCGATCACCGCCTGGGTTATGACGGTCGCGCCGTTCTTGCGGTGGAGCGCGACATACCAATCGCCGACCCATTTGTCGCAAACGCGGCCCAACAGCGTCGGCTGCATTTCGAGAACCGTCACCTCGCAGCCGAGCTTGCGCGCCGTCGCCGCCGCCTCCAGGCCGATAAAGCCGCCGCCGACCACCACGATGCGCGCGCCGGGCGTCAATTTGGGCGTGAGCGCCAAGGTGTCGTCGATGGTGCGGATGTAATGCACGCCGTCGAGATCGGCGCCTTTGGACGGCAGCTTGCGCACGCGCCCGCCGGTGACGATCAGCAACTTTTTATAAAACAATTCGCCGGCGTTCTTGCCCGACAGAATCAGCTTATGGCCCGCAGCATCGAGCCTTTCCGCCCGCGTCTCGGTCCACAATTCGATGCCCTGCTCGGCATATTGTTCGGTCGGGCCGAGATAGGTCTTCTCAGGCGGCATGGTCCCGGCGAGCAAATCCTTCGAGAGCGGCGGGCGCTCGTAGGGCGGCAGCGCCTCTTCGCCGATCAGCACCACACGGCCAGTAAAGCCGGTGCCGCGCAGGGTTTGCGCGGCGCGGCCGCCGGCCTGTCCTGCGCCAACGATGACGATATCGCTCGATTGCTCAGCCAATGTAGTCCCCTGGGGTCTCATTCAACGGATGGGTCAGTGGTTAGCATGGCGCTGGGAAAGCCGTAAAGCCATTGGCCCCACAAGCCTCTGACCAATACCCCCAGCCCAATACCCCCAGCGATGACGGGGACAAATGCGGCCCAGAAAGCTTGACCGGCCCGCCATGGCCGGAGTACGCCGTGATCCCCCCACCCTTGAGACCGACCTCCTCGTCATGTCGCTGACCATCTCCGGCACGGAAATCGGCACCATCGCCATCCTGGTCTGCTTCGGCGCGTTGCTTGCCGGCGGATTGGTGAAAGGCATGATCGGCGTCGGCCTGCCCATGCTGGCGCTGCCGCTGCTGTCGACCGCCGTATCGCTGCGCGACACCATCGCCATTCTTTACGTCTCGGTGCTGGTCACCAACATCTGGCAGGCCTTCCGCGGCGGCTATTTCGTTCAAGCGTTCAAGCGCTTTTGGCCGATGATGCTGGCGGTGATCGTCGGCGCCTGGTTCGGCAGCAAGACGCTGGTCGCCATCGATCCCGTCTGGCTGACCGGCATCGTCGGCGCCACGGTGGCGTTCTTCTCCTGCGTCAACCTGTTCAATCCCAAGCTCACCGTGCCGGAACGCCATGAGACCTGGATGAGCGTCGTGATCGGCCTGACAGGCGGCTTCTTCGGCGGCCTGACCCTATTCATCGGCCCGGCGATCATCATGTTCCTCGTCGCCTTGCAGGTGAAAAAAGAGGAATTCATCGGCACCATCGGGCTGGTCTATTTGCTCGGCGTCGTGCCCACTGGCGTTTTCTACGTGATCGACGGCACGTTCCGCGTCGAACATATCGTTCCGGCGCTGCTGGCGGCGATTCCCGTCATCCTCGGCATGCTGGTCGGCCAATATGTCCGCCAGCATGTGAACGAAGAAATGTTTCGCAAGGTGCTGCTGATCGCCCTCATCCTGATCGGCCTCAATATGATCCGTACGGCGGTCTTTTAACCGTCTTTACAAGACGCTTCAGACTTATCCACAAAGTCCTCTGAAGGACTCCCGCGTTTTGCTGCGGCGCAATATTTGCAAAATCAATCGTTGCGTTTGCAACTAATCGCGGGCAGAATGGTTTCGTCATCAAGCAGGCTCAGACCTGCCCACCAACCTTGCAGTTTCCCCATGGCCGCTTCCGCGAGACTCGCCAGCAGCAACGACGATGCGCCGATCGACGAGTCGGAGCGCACGATTCCGTTCGTGATGCACGAGCTCCTCAATCTGGTCGACGGCTCGGTCAAGAAGCGCGCGAAGGCTTACGGGCTGACACTCGAAGGCGTGCGCGTTCTGTTCCGCCTGCTGCCGCGCGAGAGCGCTTCGGTGAAGGAGCTGGCAAGGCTGACCGGCGCGGAAATCTCCACGCTGTCGCGTCTGCTCGACCGCATGGGCGAAAAGGGTTTGATTCGTCGCCAACGCGATGCCGACGACGCTCGCTCGGTGCAGGTGAGCTTGACGGCGAAGGGCCGCAAGCTCGCGCTGCAAAACCGCCCGATCTATTACAAAGATTACGAACGCGTCCTGTTTGCCGGCTTCGCCGCGCAGGACACTCAGCAATTCCGAGATGCGCTGATGCGCATGCTCAGGAATCTTCGCGACGCCGATTTATCCGAGCTTGATCCGCCGCAGCGCGCGGCGGCGAGCCAGTGACGGCGACCGCGTTGACGAGCAATCCCGTATAACCGAGTAAAGCCACCCTCAGGGAGATATCCATGGCTGATGACAATCTGAAACACCAATTCGCCTATCAGGATCTGCGCGGCTGGATCGCCGAAGCCGACAAGCTAGGCGAGATGAAATACATCAACGGTCTGAACTGGGAGCGCGAGATCGGCATGGTGACGGAGATGCTCCATCACACCGATCCGGCGCCCTGCGGCCTGTTCGACGAAGTGCCCGGCATTAAGAAGGGCTTCCGCGTTCTGACGAACTTCTTCGGCGCCCAGCGCGCCAACATGACGCTCGGCTTCCCGACCGGCCTCAACCGCCTCGACCTCAGCGAGGCCTTCCTCAAGGTCTATCGCAATCCGGAAAACAAGCCGATCCCGCACAAGATCGTCGAGACCGGCCCGATCTTCGAGAACATCCTGACGGGCGACGACGTCGACCTGAACATCTTCCCGACGCCGAAGTGGCACGAAGAAGACGGCGGGCGCTACCTCGGCACCGGCTCGTACAACGTGACGATGGATCCCGACGAGAAGTGGATCAATTGCGGCACTTACCGCTGCATGATCCAGACCAAAAACAAGATCGGCTTCTACATTTCGCCGGGCAAGCACGGCCGCATCCATCGCGACAAATACCTCGAACGCGGCGAGAAGATGCCCGCCCTGATCGTCGTCGGCGGTTCGCCGATGATGTTCCTGCTCTCGTCGCAGGAAGTCCCCTACGGCATCAGCGAGTACGACATCCTCGGCGGCCTCTACAAGAAGCCGATCGAATGCGTGAAGGGCAAGATCACCGGCCTGCCGTTCCCCAAGGACGCCGAAATCGTCCTCGAAGGCTGGATCGACCCGACTGAGCTGATGGACGAAGGTCCGTTCGGCGAATGGACCGGCTACTACGCTTCGGACATGCGTCCGGAGCCGGTGCTGCACGTCGAAGCGATCTACCACCGCAACGACCCGATCATCCTCGGCTGCCCTCCGCAGCGTCCGCCCGATGAGCTGGCCCGTTACCGCGCCGTCGCCCGTTCGGCTCTGCTCAAGCAGTCGATCCAGGCCGCCGGCGTGCCCGACGTCACCAACGTCTGGGCGCACGAAGTCGGCACCGCGCGCATGCTCGTCGCCGTTTCGATCAAGCAGCGTTACCCGGGCCATGCCCGTCAGGTCGGCCATATCGCCTGCCAGTGCCACGTCGGCGCCTATGCCGGCAAATACGTCTTCGTCGTCGACGACGACATCGACGTCTCGAACCTCGAGCAACTGATGTGGGCGGTCGTCACCCGTTCCGATCCGGCGACCTCGATCGACATCGTCCACAACGCCTGGTCCACGCCGCTCGATCCGCGCATCACGCCGGAACAGCGCGAGCGTGGCGACTTCACGAACAGCCGCGCCATCATCGACGCGTGCCGTCCGTTCCACTGGCGCGACCAGTTCCCGAAGGTCAACATGCCGTCGGAGGGTCAAGCCAAGGAAGCCCGCCAGAAGTTCGGTCACCTGCTCGAAGGTTGGGGCAAGAGCGTCTAAGCCCAACCTGAGCCAAGCGCGCAGCCGGCATGGACCAAGTCTAAAGCCGGTCTGAAGCCAAGCGGCTCAACGTGATACGCCGACAGGAAGCGGCCCCCGAAACGGGGCCGCTTCTTTTTTCGAATTTAGATTAGCCCTATACCACGCACCGCCACATAGGCGCCGACCAAGAGAATAAAGCTCGCAAACAACAGGCGTAACGTGTTTTGCGAATGCGACAGGCGTTTGGCGGCCTCGCTGCCGACGAAGCCGCCGCCCGCTGCCCCCACGACGAACAATCCGGCCAGCGGCCAATCGACCAATCCCGACACGGCGTAGCTCGTCGCCGTCGTCGCGCCGAACGCGGCGACGGACAGCAGAGACGAGCCGATCGCGCTCAATATCGGCATGGCCGTCGCGACGATTAGCCCCGGCACGACGAGAAAACCTCCGCCGATGCCGAAGAACCCCGATAACAACCCGACGACGAAACCGGCCAGAAGCAGGCGGGGCAGCAACCGCGCGACATTGCCGCGCGTCAGCCGCACGTCATCATCGGCCGCACCGTCACGCCGGCGCAATATGAGCGCGCCGACGACGATCATGAGCAGGCCGAACAACGCCAGTAGTTTCTGCCCGTCGAACATCTGGCCGAGATGAGCGCCGATCGCCGCGCCAACGATGCCCATAGCCGTGAAAGACAGCGCGCAAGGCCAGCGCACGTTCTGCGCGCGCACATGATGCAACAGACTGAGCGCGCCGGCTGCGGCAACCGCGACGGCGCTGGTGCCGATCGCGACGTGCGGCGACGGGATGCCGACGACGTAAACCAGCAAGGGCACGGCCAAGATCGAGCCGCCGCCGCCCACCAGCCCGAGCGTGAGACCTACGAGACCGCCGCTGAGAACGGCCAGTGCGGCTTGCAGCAGCGTCAGTTCATCCATTCTAGTCCTGAGATTTGGCGCTCTGCCGGTTCCACGGGAGAACGGCTAGAAGTTTCGCCATGCCGCAAAAGCCGCTTGCTCCGGCGAGAATCAGGCCGGCGCCGACGAGGGCCGTCATCGCGAGGAACGCCGGCGAGACCATCAAGGCGAGAACAGATCCGACGAGGACCAGCGTCCCCACGATGATCTGCACTTGACGCTGTATTTCGATGGGCCGGCCCTTATCGAGAAGCACCGGCAAGCCAGCGCGCTTCCAAGCATCGAGACCGCCTTCGAGCATGTAGGCGTCGCAGGCCGCAGTCTGCGCCAAGCGCGACGCATGCGCCGCGGTGCGGGCGCCGCTACGGCAATGGAAAATCACGCGGCGGCCATCAGCCGCGACCGCGGCCGGATCGAAACCGCTGATGGGATGATGGCGCGCCGTAGCGATGCGCTCACGCGCATGTTCGTCGGCCTCGCGGATATCGACCAGCAGAGCGCCGCCGCCCAACAATTCCGCCGCGCGCTGCGGCGTGATGCTTCTGAGTTCCGACATGGCGATCTCCGTGAATCAGGGACAGTAGATTTTCTTCAAGGTTTTCAGCAGTTGGACGACCCGGGGGTCGGCGACGCGGTAATGGATGGCCTGGGCTTCGCGCCGCGTCGTGACCAAACCGTCCGCGCGTAGCCGCGCGAGATGCTGCGACAAGGCCGAAGGGCTCAGATCCACGGCACGCGTCAGCTCGCCGACCGAAAGCTCGCGATGCGCCACAAGCTGGCAAAGCACCAGCAAACGATGCTCGTTGGCGAGCAAACGCAACATGCGCGCCGCCTCCCCCGCTTGCGCTTCCAGGGAATGCATCTCCGCCGCGCTCGCCGCCGTGTCAGCCATCTTCACCTCATAATTTAGTTGATGCTAATTTAGTAAATACTAAATTATAGTCAAGCAGCATTTGAAGGAGGACCTCCATGCCCGCTCCCACTTCAGCCCAAGCGGAAATCCGCGGGTTTTTCGACGACGCGACCAACAGCTTGACCTATCTGGCGTGGGATCCTGCGACGCGCCAAGCGGCGATCATCGATCCTGTTCTCGGTTTCGATCCGAGCAACGGCAAAACCACCCTTGCCCCCCTCGCTCCAGTTCTGAGCGAAGCCAAAGCGCAAGGCATCCATGTCGTTTGGATTCTCGAAACCCACTTACACGCCGATCATCTTTCGGCGGCCGCATACGCGAGGGCCGCGACCAACGCTCCAGTCGCGATCGGCGAACATGTCGTCGAGGTGCAAAAGATATTCAGGCCCGTCTTTAACGCCGAGGATGTCTCACCCGACGGCGCCGATTTCGACCGCCTGTTGCATGACGGCGCTCGGCTTCCGCTCGGCAAGCTCGATATCGAAGTCATTCATACGCCCGGCCATACACCGGCCTGCGTCACTTATCGCATCGGCGATGCGGCCTTCGTCGGCGATACGCTATTCATGCCTGATTACGGCACGGCACGCGCCGACTTTCCCGGCGGCGACGCCCGCACGCTTTACCGCTCGATCCGCCGAATCCTTGCCATGGCAGACAAAACTCGGCTCTTCATGTGCCACGACTACAAAGCCCCCCACCGCGATCATTATGCCTGGGAGACCACGGTGGCTGAGCAGCGCCGCGCCAACATCCACGCGCGCGACGGCATCGACGAAGACAGTTTCGCCGCCGCGCGCAAAGCGCGCGACCGCGACCTCGCCGCGCCTCGGCTGTTGCTGCCTTCGATCCAGGTGAATATGCGGGCAGGCCATTTTCCGCCGGCCGAGGCGGATGGGCGGCGCTACCTTAAAATCCCGCTTCACGAACCGCTCCCGATCGCGCCCTAGCTCATTCTCGCGACCGGGTAATTTCTCACGATCGAGTTATTATACGGAACCCCGATTGGACGCTGGGCGTTCTATGCCTAAATCATGGAAATGCCATGATGGGAGGGTCATATGACCGACATGAGCAAACGCAAACCTGGAATTCTGGGCCGCTTCGCTGGAGCCGTCGCCGTTCTGGCTATGGCCGCAGCATTCGCTTTCTTCGAGCCGACCGCCGCCTTCGCCCAAACTGAGCAGGAGCAGCGCCAGGACCAGCTCAATCGCGACTTGCAGGAGCGCCGGCTCGAGCGCAGCCAGGACGCGCGCGACCAGCAGCAACGCAATCAAAGCCAACAGCGCCTGGACCAGCAAAAACGCCAAATCGAGCAGCGCAACCAGATGCGCAACGATCGCGACACGCGGCGCGCGCGCGACTCCAGCGAAGCCGAGCGCCGCAAGCCTTAGGTTTGCTAGATCGCGCTTACCCCGTTGAAATCGGCTAGCTATTCAGCATTTCTCAAGGCTCAAGCTATGTTGCCGCAGGCCGGCTAATATATTCCGTCCTTCGACGACTTTGGCTGCCGTCCCTCATGCCGCATGATTTTCGTCCCGCTCCGCCGCCTGCGAACGAAGCCGAACGTCTGACGGCGCTGCGCCGCGCAGATATCCTCGACACGCCGCCCGAAGCCGCTTTCGATCGGCTCGTGCGAATCGCCAGCCAACTCGTCGGCACGCCGATCGCCCTCGTCTCGTTGATCGACGACGATCGCCAATGGTTCAAGGCGAAGGTCGGCCTCGCGGCGCATGAGACGCCGCGCGACTGGGCCTTTTGCGCTCATGCCATCCTCAAGCCTGACGACGTGCTGCTGGTCTCCGATGCCCTTGCCGACGCGCGTTTTCGCGGCAATCCGCTGGTGACGGGCGATCCCAATATCCGCTTTTATGCCGGCGCGCCGATCGTGACGCGCGATGGCTATGCGCTCGGCACCGTCTGCGCCATCGACCGCCGCCCGCGACCCGACATCGGCGCGCGTGAGGCGATGATTCTCAAGGAGCTCGCCGCCGTCGCCGCCGACGAGATCGAGCTGCGCGGCCTCGCCCGCCAATTGGATCAGGAGATCATACAGCGCCGCGAAGCCGAAGCTCAGGCGCTCGCCGCCGAACGCGGCCGCGCGCGCGCCGAAGCCGAGGCGATCCGCCAACGCGCCGGCCAATCGCTGATGCGGCTGACTGGCGGCATCGCGCACGAATTCAACAATCTCTTCACCGGCATGACCCTGCTCACGGAAAACCTCGAAGCCTCTGCCGACGACTCTTTGCGCAAATCCCTTTACCAAATGCTCGCCGCCCTGCAACGCGGCAGCCGCCTGACCAACGCCATGCTGGCCTATTCGGGCAAGCAGTTCCTTGAAACCGGTTCGGTCGCAGTCGGTCCCGTGTTCGCCCATACCGCCGACATGATTCCGGCTATGCATGGCAAGCGGATCGCCATCGACATCGCGGTCGCCGCCGATTGCGCACCGGTCGATGCCGATGGGCGGCAATTGCTGGCGGCATTGGCCGAACTGGCCGCCAACGCCGTCGAAGCGGCCGCGCCCGACGCGGCGGCCATCAAGCTGTCCGCCGATAATGTCGCGCTCGACGCGTCTGCCGCCGCCGCGCTCGCCCGCGATTGCTCGCCCGACGCGCGGGCCGGCAGCTTCGTGCGAATCTCGGTCGCCGACCGAGGCCCCGGCATGCGCGCGGAGGTGCTTGCGCAGGCTTGCGATCCCTTTTTCACCACCAAGCCGGTCGGCGACGGCCCTGGCCTCGGCCTATCTATGGCGCAGGGCTTCGCGCGCCAGTCGGGCGGCTTTCTCGCCATCGAATCGGCGCCCGGGGCCGGCACGACGGTCTCGCTGTTCCTGCCGCCGCACGCCGCCTGACGCCATCCGATTTCCATCAAAGCAGGCTTCGCCTATCATGCGCCTGCCCATCGTTTGAGGATCACGCCATGGAACGTGTCAGCATTTCTCTCGACGACGAGCTTCTCGTGAAGTTCGACGCCTACATGCAGCGGAAAGGTTACAACAACCGCTCGGAAGCGGTGCGCGATCTGCTGCGCGAGCGGCTGGAGCGCGACCATGAGCGCGCCGGTAGCGGCGCAGTCCACGCGGTCGGCTGCCTGTCCTATGTCTACAATCATCACCAGCGCGAATTGGCGAGCCGCCTGACCGAGGCGCAGCACGCCCACCATTCCTACGTGCTGTCGACGCTGCATGTGCATCTCGACCATGAGAACTGCCTGGAAGTGGTGGTGCTGGGCGGCGAGAGCGAAAGCCTGCGTAAATTCGCTGAGGCGACCATCGCCGAAACCGGCGTGCGCCACGGCCGGCTGCATCTGATCGGCACCGAAGTGGTGCAAAGCCAGCACAAGCACGGCCACGGCGCCAAACACGGCCATAGCCACGCCAAGCCGCTGACCTAAGGCCGACCGGCGGCAAAAGTCCGCCGTAACCATTTGGCAGGGTCGGCGAACTTAAAAGCGCTCCCCGTTCCGCCTGAACCTCTGATGATGCGACGCGGACGTACCCCAGGCTCCAGGCTGTTTCCGTTCAAGGTTGATCCCATGTCCTTCGCCGACCGCGCGCCTGCCTCCTTCGACCGCAGCATCCCCCTGCTCAAAGGCGTCGTTCTCCTGCTGGTGATGCTGCCGGGCATCATCATGGCCGCCGATCTGGCGCGCGACATGCTGGGCGCCAAGCCCATCACCGAAATCATCCACCGCAGCGGCGATTGGTCGATCCGCCTGCTGTTCGTCAGCCTGTTGATCACGCCGCTGCGCCAAGTTCTGAAGGCGCACAAGCTGGCGTCGGTGCGCCGCATCATCGGCGTCGCCGCCTTCGCCTATATCGTCGTCCATTTCGCCGGCTATGTCGTCGACGAGAAGTTCAACATCGCCAAAGTCGCCAGCGAAATCGTGCTGCGCATCTATTTGACCATCGGCT
This sequence comes from uncultured Rhizobium sp., assembly GCA_964628235.1. GTDB lineage: Bacteria > Pseudomonadota > Alphaproteobacteria > SMXQ01 > SMXQ01 > CAMAVH01. The sequence continues at coordinate 56,064 of CAZVLU010000001.1, forward strand.
TTGTCGGTGTGGTCCTGCTCGGCCTGCTGGCCGCCACCTCGACCGACGCCATGACGCGCCGGCTCGGCGGCAAACGCTGGAAGAAGCTGCACCGCGCGAGCTATCTCATCGGCGTCATCGGCGTCGCGCATTTCTTCATGCAATCGAAGCTCGACGTCACCGAGCCGACCGTCATGGCCGGCCTGTTCATCTGGCTGATGCTCTATCGCGCCTGGGAAGAGGTCGTCGGCCGCGACAGCGTGACGGCGCTGTGGGGCCTATTGGCATTGGCCGTCATTTCGGCGCTCGCCACTGCCGGCGGCGAATGGGCCTATTACGCGGCCTTCACCGGCATCGATGCGAGCCGCGTGTTGCAGGCCAACCTCACGACCATGGCCGGCTTACGCCCCGCCTGGGTGGTGCTGGCGATCACGCTGTCGCTGCCGCTGACTGCCGCGATCTGGCGGCCGCTCGCGCGCTGGCGCAAGGCGAAGACGCGCTCGGCCTGACGCCGCTCAGGCGTTGTAAGCCTCGCCCTTGCCCTTGTGATAGCCGTAGTACCACAAGCGCAGATCCATATAGGTCATCGGCTCGAACTGCTTGGGATTATCCGGCGTAACGCAGCTCTCGAGCACGTCGATCATGGCGTCGAAATCCGGGCCGAAGAACACCGGGATCGAATAGCGCTCGAGGCCCGACAGATTGATCACACGATGCTTGGTCGATTTGTAAAGGCCATTGGTCCAGCGCACCATCAGATTGCCGGTATTGACCAGCAGCGTGCCGGGGATGATGTCGACGACCTTCCAATGGCCCGACGGCATCTGCACGGCGAGGCCCGGCACGTTCGACTGGGCGAGGAAGGTGGTCAGGCAATTGTCGGTATGCGGCGGAATGCCGTACTGGCCGTTGCCGATCTCGGTCTGCGGCGGATAATGCGCGAGACGCAGATTGCAATGCGGCTCGTTGAACAGCCCGTCGAAGACGCTCTCCGGCATGCCGACCGAGCGCGCCCATAAGGGCAGCATCGACTTGCCGAGTTTTTCGATCGCGGCGTGGTATTCGAGCAGCGTTTCGCGGAAGCCGGGCAAGTTCTCCGGCCAGTTGTTCATGCCGCAGAACGGCTTTTTGGCGATCACCGCCGGATCGTCCGGCGTGCGCTCGCGATTGATGATGAAGGACTCGTTGAGCGCCGGCTTGACGTTCTTGATGATCGAACTGTTGGCCGAATGGGGCGCTTCCTTGATCTGCACGTAACCGGTGTTGTCGACGCGCGGCACCTTCATCTTCTCGTCGAGCGGCAAGGCGAAGAAGCGTTGCGCCTGGACGAACATGCGGTCGATCATCTCCTGCGGGATGCCGTGGTTCTTGAGATAGAAGAACCCGACCGTCGAGGTCGCGTCATGCAGCGCCTTGGCGACCTGGTCGGCCGCGCCCGGCAGGCCGGCGCGATAATCGCCAAGATCGATGAGAGGGATCTCCTCCGTCGAGTCGGGATAATCCATCAGCTTGATCAAGGCGGCGTCGTCGGTCGTCTCGACCATCTTCGCGGCGTTGACTTTCGACTCGTCGAGTTGGGTCGCCATAATTCGTCTCCCTCGCGCAGCGCGCGGCCAATCGCATCGTTGGCGATATGCTACTCCGCGAGCAATGTCTTCAAAATGGGAATTTTGCCGTTATTTGCACCGGTTCCGCCGCAATCATAGGCTTTCCCGGATAATCGGATCAGGCGAAACGATAATGTCGCCAGCCGGAACGCTGTTGCGCGCTAAAAGTCTTGCTCGGCGAGCGGATCATTGGCGAGATCGATCACTTCGATCACGTTGCCGTCCGGGTCGTGGAAATAGGCGCTGCGCCCCTGAAAGGTGCCGCTCGCGCGGTTCTCCTCCAAAAACACGCGCACGCCCGCCGCCGCCAAGGTCGCCAGCGCCGCATCGTAATCGGCGCCGGACGCGAGGAAGGCGGTGTGAATCTCATGGCGGTCGGGCGGATTGGGATCGACCGGCTTTTCCGAACGAGTCAGCACGAAGAGGTCGCTGCCGCAGCGCAGGAAACACATATGCGGGCTGCGCCGCACCTTCGTGAAGCCCAAGAGGGTCGTGTAAAAGACTTCGGCACGATCGAGGTCCTTCACCGGAATGGTGAAATGCACCAGCTTCTGCAGATGAATCCCCGCCATGCGCGCTCCCGAGGGTATTGTCGTGATCGCCGCTCTGTGTCGACGCTGGCGCATGATGCGGCAATGCGCGCCGCGCGCAAGCACGCACCGTTCGTTCGATAGCAAAATATATTTATGAAACAGCCGACGCTTCATAGCGGCGACAAAGCTTTGCGCGATAATGCATTTCGCTCGGCGGCACAAAATGTGCGGGAAGAGCAATCTCTTTCCTGGCACAGGTTCTGCATAATTTGAAAAATTCCCATTTTGGTTCACAGTAACCACGGGAGAACCCGGCGGATGCCGGCGCCATGAGAGCGCCGCGCCGCTGACGCACAGAAGGAGACATCTCGTGAGCGCATTGCCATCCGCCATCCATTACCGCACCACACGTTCTATGCTCGCCGCAGTCGCGGCACTCGTGGCCAGCGCCATCCTCGCCCCCGCCGCGCAAGCGCAGCAGTCGGTCGAGGATTTCTACAAGGGCAAGCAGATGCGCTTCGTCATCCGCTCGGCGGGCGGCGGCGGCTACGATCTCTATTCGCGCCTGATCGCCTCGCACATCGTGCGCCACATTCCCGGCAACCCCAGCATCGTGCCGCAGAACATGCCCGGCGCCGGCGGCATCATCGCCGCCAACTACATGGGCGAGATCGCGCCGAAAGACGGCACGCAACTCACCATGATCAGCCAAGCGCTCGCGATGGACCAGGCGCTCGGCCTGACGCCGAGTTTCAAGGCCGACCTGCGCACGTTCGCTTGGATCGGCAACCTCGGCGACTCGAACATCCTCAGCTACACCTATCACACGTCGCCGACCAAGACGATGCAGGACGCCAAGAAGCGAGAGACCACCATCGGCGCGACCGGCGCCGGCAGCGCCACCACGTGGCTGCCGGTGATCTACAATCGCCTCCTCGGCACCCAGTTCAAGCTGATCCAAGGCTACAAGAGCGGTCAGGACGTCAAGCTCGCGATGGAGCGCGGCGAAGTCGAAGGTTACGCCGCGAACCCTTGGGCCGCCCTCGTCTCCGCATCGCCAGACTTGGTGAAGAACAAGCAGCTCAACATCCTCACGCAAGTCGGCATCGCCCGCGAAAGCGATTTGCCGGACGTGCCATTGCTGAGCGAGCTCGCAACCGATCAGGACAGCAAGGACATCCTCACCTGGATCTCGACGGCGATGGCCGTCGGCCGGCCGATCGGCACCACGCCGGGCGTGCCCGCCGACCGCGTCGCCGCGTTGCGCAAAGCTTTCCTCGATACGGTGAAAGACCCGGTGTTCCTCGCCGCCGCGGCGAAAGTCGATGCCGAGATCAAGCCGATCGATGGCGTGACGCTGCAGGCCATGATCGACAAAGTCATGAGCTCGCCGCAGTCTTTGAAGGACAAGGTCAAGGCGGTCATGCCTGACCGCGAGTAACGGAGCGGGGCGCCCACAATGGGCGCCCCGTCGCCGACGCGTGACGCCCAACGAGGACGAGCCCAGGGACGAGCCTATGACGACGCCACAAGCGACCACGCTGCAAGTCGAGACGGTCGCCGCCGATCCGGCGGATGACAACGACAAGAACCCGCTGATCCTGCCCGACCGCTTGGATACCTACAACGAGTGGCTCAACGCCCAAGGCATTCCGATCAATCGCGGCTTCTACATCGACGTCAACGAATTGCCGCTGGAGCATTGGGAGATGAAGGGCGTGCCGGCCGCTTTCGTCATCCTCGAAGGCACCGGCGGCGTCAACGACGGCTATGTCTGCGAGATCCCGCCGGGCGCCAAGACCAAGCCGCAGCGCCACATGTACGAGGAGACGATCTACGTCACCAAAGGGCACGGCGCGACGACGATCTGGCAGCCGGACGGCAAGAAACATACCTTCGAATGGGGGCCGGGCAGCCTGTTCGCCATCCCGCTCAACGCCAACTATCAGCATTTCAATTCGAGCGGCCTTGAAGGGGCGCGGTTCTATGCCGTGACCAACTGCTGCTTCATGATGAACATGTTCCACTCGACGGATTACATCTTCAACAACAACTACGTCTTCAAGGACCGCTTCGACGGCGAGAACGGCGACTTCTTCAGCGGCGAAGGCCGCATCCAGGGCCGCCTGTTCATGACGACGAACTTCGTGCCCGACGCGCGCAGCATCAAGCTGTACGACTACAGCATGCGCGGCAAAGACAGCACCAACCTGAAGTTCAACCTCGCCAGCCAATCGATGGGCGCGCATATCTCGGAATTTCCGGTCGGCTCCTACAAGAAGTCGCACCGCCATGGGCCGGGCGCGCATCTCATCATCCTCAACGGCAAGGGCTACACGCTGCTGTGGGAGCCGGGCAAGGACGAGCCGATGCGCGTCGCCTGGAAGCCGGGCACCATCGTCGTGCCGCCGGACCAGTGGTTTCACCAGCATTTCAACAGCGGCGCCGAGCGCGTGCGCTATCTCGCCATCCATCGCAACAATTGGGCCTACAAGCCGATGGCCAAGGGCTCCGACCTCAAGGCCAGCTACACCAGCATCAAGGACGGCGGCAACCAGGTCGATTTCGAGGACGAAGACCCGAACATCCATTGCGATTTCGTCAAGCAACTGGAAGCCTCGGGCGCCGCTTGCGTCATGTGCGACTACTACCCGCATTGCCCCAAAAAGAAGGCCGGCTGAATTCGCCGCCCTGGCACAGGCCGTGCATATTTCCGGGCATATTCTAGCAACCCCGCATCGGGCAACGCTCTACGCCCGCCGCCATAAGGAGACCAACTGTGATCGTCTATAGCCCCCTCGCCAAGGCCGCCCGCCTGTCCCTGCTCGCCGCTGCCGCTGTGGCCGCCGGCAGCCTGCTCGCCCCCGCTGCGCAGGCGCAGCAGGCGGTCGAAGCCTTCTACAAGGGCAAGCAGATGAAGTTCATCATCCGCTCGGCGCCCGGCGGCGGCTTCGACACCTACTCGCGACTGCTGGCCCGCCACATCACCAAACATATTCCCGGCCAACCCAGCATGACGCCGCAGAACATGCCGGGCGCCGGCGGCATCCAGGCCGCCAATTACATGGGCGAAATCGCGCCGAAGGACGGCACGCACATGACCATGATCGGCCAAGCCCTGCCGATGGACCAGGCGCTCGGTTTGACGCCGACCTTCAAGGCTGATCTGCGCAGCTTCGGCTGGATCGGCAACATCGGCGACTCCAACGTGCTGACCTACGTCTGGCACACCTCCCCGACCAAGACGATGGAAGACGCGAAAACGCGCGAGACGACGCTCGGCGCGACCGGCTCCGGCGACACCTCGTCGTGGATTCCCTCCGTCTACAACAAAGTGCTCGGCACCAAGTTCAAGACCATCGACGGCTACAAGAGCGGCAGCGAGGTCAAGCTCGCCATGGAGCGCGGCGAAGTCGAGGGCTTCGGCAGCAATCCCTACTCGGCGCTGATGTCGGCCTCCCCCCAGTTGGTGCGCGACAAGCAAATCTCCATCCTGGTCCAGGTCGGCGTGCGCAAGGAGAAGGATCTGCCCAACGTGCCGCTGCTCAGCGACTTCGGCACGACGGCCGAGGACAAGGCCGTGCTCGGCTTCATCTCCAAGGCGCTCGCCGTCGGTCGTCCGATCGGCACCACGCCGGGCGTGCCCGCCGACCGTCTCGCCGCCCTGCGCAAGGCGTTCGACCAGACCTTGGTCGATAAGGAATTCCTCGCCGATGCCGACAAGCTCGGCGCCGAGATCAACCCGATGAACGGCGAAACCCTGCAAGGCTTGATCGGCGAAGTGATGGGCGCGCCGCAGGACATCAAGGACAAGGTCAAGTCGGTGCTGCCCGCACGCAGCTGATCGTCGTCCATGCCAGGTGAAAGGGCGCGGCCAAGGCCGCGCCCTTTTCTTTTACGCTGGTCCAAGGCTTTACCCCATGGGGCAAGACCGTTACCTTGGATGAAATATTTATCAGCCGCGGGTTAAGTCTTCATGGCGCATCGGTTCGCCTGGGCCAAGCTGCCCGACAGCCAATTATTGCAATTGCGCATCAAGGACCTGAAGGTCGCCATCGAAGGGACCTGGCTCGACGGCTGTCTGCAAGATCTGCATGAAGAACTGGCCCAGCGCGGACTCGGCCGCTTCAAACCGCATGCCTGGATATCCGACGAGTGGTTCAGCCCCGACACCACGCCGGGCATCGCCATCCCCTTCTATCTCGCCCACCCGCGCTTGATGCGTCTCGAGCGCAAGAAGATCATCGACGTCGAAGGCGGCACCTACGCCGAATGCATGCAGATTCTGCGGCATGAGGCCGGCCATGCCATCCGCACCGCTTATCAACTGCATCGCCGGCGGCAATGGCAGAAGGTTTTCGGTCCGTCGTCGAAACGCTATCCGAGCTATTACAAGCCCAATCCGGCGAGCAAGAATTATGTCGAACATCTGCGCCTATGGTACGCCCAGAGCCACCCCGACGAAGATTTTGCCGAGACCTTCGCCGTCTGGCTCAAGCCGCGCTCGGGCTGGCGCAAGCGCTATGCCGGCTGGGGCGCGCTCAAGAAGCTCGAATATGTCGAGGAGCTGATGGGCGATGTCGCCGCCGAGCGGCCCAAGCTGCGCGATAGGCTGCGCGTCGATCCGGCCAGTTCGATCACCCGCACCTTGGCCGAGCATTACGAGAAGAAGCAGGCAACTTATCTGCTCGACCCCTCCAAAGCCTACGACAAGGACCTGTTGCGGCTGTTCTCCAATTCGCCACGCCACGCCCGCGCCAAGGCGGCATCGAGCTTCCTCCGCGAGCATCGCGCCGACATCCGCCCGGTCGTCTCGAAATGGACCGGCGAATATCAGTTAACCCTCGATTCGATTCTAGACGATATGATCCTGCGCTGCCGGGAGATGAATTTGCGCGCGCCCGGCTCGCAACGACGGCTGCTGAACGATCTCACCGCCCTGGTGACGGCCCAGACGGTGCACGCGCTCTATAGGCCGTCACGGAGGCAATGGTACGCATTATGAAGCGGCTCCGCGTCCTGGTGCTGATGCACCCGGACCTCGTCCCCCCGGACTCGATCAAAGGCTACAGCGAGCAAGAGAGCTACGTCTGGAAGACCGAATATGACGTCGTCACCACCCTGCGCAAAGCCGGCCACGAGGTGCGCCCGCTTGGCGTGCAGGAAGAGCTCAAGCCGATTCGCGACGCCATCGAGGAGTGGAAGCCCCATGCGGTTTTCAACCTGCTGGAGGAATTCCATGGCGACACCGCCTATGACCAGAACGTCGCCAGCTATCTCGAATTGCTGCGCATCCCTTATACCGGCTGCAACCCGCGCGGCATGATGCTGGCCCGCGGCAAGGACCTGTCGAAGAAGCTTGTGAGCTATCACCGCATCCCGGCGCCGCAATTCGCCGTGTTCAAGAAGGGCCATCAGGTCAAACGGCCGGCCAAACTAAAGCTGCCGCTGATCGTCAAGAGCGTCAGCAACGACGCCTCGATCGGCATCGCGCAAGCGTCCGTGGTCGACAGCGACGAGAAGCTCGTCGAGCGGGTGGCCTTCATCCATGAGCGCATCAAGACCGACGCCATCGCCGAGCAATATATCGAAGGCCGCGAGCTGTATGTCGGCGTCATGGGCAACCAGCGCCTCAAGGTCATGCCGATCTGGGAATTGCGCTTCGACAATCTCGCCAAGGGCCAGCGGCCGATCGCCACCGAGCGCGTCAAGCATGACCCGGACTATCAGGAGCGGCGTCTCATCATGCAGGGGGCGGCGGAGGACCTGACGCCCGAATTGCGCGCCGCCATCATCCGCTCGGCCAAACGCATCTGCCGCATCCTCGAGCTCGACGGCTACGCCCGCATCGACTACCGCTTGTCAGCCGAGGGCGTGCCCTATTTCCTCGAGGCCAACCCCAATCCCGAGATCGCGGAAAGCCAAGAGTTCGCGCAATCGGCCCTGCACGACGGGGTTTCTTATGCCGATCTGTTGCAGCAGTTGCTCGGCCTGGCGATCAAGCGTCAGGCCGCCAAAGACGCCTGACGGCGCCGGCCGGCCTCGCGGTCGCGAGACCGGCCTGGCCTGATCAACGCGCGATGAGGTCGCTCAGCTTTTCCGACAGGTCCGGCGGCGTGCGCATCAGGTCGACAACCATCTGCTCAAGCTCTTTGCCGGTCCGCGGATTGATCTCGAGATCGAGGCTTTGAGCCTCTTTCAGGAATCCGTTGTCCTTCATCGCCGCGTCGAAGGCCTGACGTAGCGCTGCGACGCGGTCGGCCGGCACATCGGGCGGCGCGACGACTGGACGCCCGAGCTCGACGCTGGTCGAGAACAGGCCGAGCAATTGCTTCTGCTCCTCGGTCTTGACGTATTTGTAGATCGTCGGCGCCTTGACGTCGGGAATGACGTCGCGCTCCATGTTGAACAGCACATGCAGCTTGCCCTGGGCCATCCAGCCCGGCCGCGATTTCTCGATCGCCGTGATCGTCTGGCAAATGCCCTGCACTTCGCCGCGCTCCATGGCGAGGATCACGTCGCCGGCGCTCTTGTAGCCTTCGACCAGCTTGAATTTCATGCCGAGCATGTTCTTGAGCAGCGTCGGCGTCATGCTGACCGCGGTGCCGGCGCCGGCGCCGCCGACGATCAGCTCTTTGCCGAGCAAATCCTCGCCGGTCTTGACGCCGGAGGAATCGAGCGCGACGCAGACGCGATTGGTCAGTTCGGGGCTGCCGAGCCAATTGAACTTGACCGGGTCGAACTTCACGCTCGCATGTTTGGCCAGCGCCTGATTGGGCAAGTTGCGCCCGATCATGCCGATCACGGAGCCATCGCGCGCCGCGACGTTGAACAGATGGTTCGTCGCGGTGATCTGCCCGCCGCCCGGCATGTTCTGCGTGACGAAGCTCGGCGCGCCGGGAATATGCCGGCCCATATGACGCGTGATGAGACGCGCCCAGATGTCGTAATCGGTGCCGGCATCCGCCGACACGATCATGCGGATCTGCTTGTCCTTGTAAAACTGCTCGACCGATTGCGCCTGCGCCGCAGCACAACCCAATCCCGCCAGAACGCCACCCGCCGCCAGCAGGCGGGAAAGCTTCGTCTTCATGTCAGCCACCCTGTTGATGCGCCAGGCGTTCAGCCGCCCGGCCGTTGCGTTTCCTCGGAGATGCGGCGCCTCAGGCGTCCTGCGTTTCTTTCTGCTTCTTGCGCTTCTCGCCGGCCAACTCGACCTTCTGGAAGCCCATCACCGACAGGTCGAAGGTGTTGCCTTCCGGATCGGTGGCGCGCAGTTCGGCATAAGGACGGTCTTCGGGGCGCGGATTGGGGCCCTTGCCAGACCATTTGGCCAGCTTGGCGCGCACTTTTTCATGATCGTCGATCTTGAAGCCGAAATGGTTGAGGCCGTTCGACTTGCCCTCCGCCTTGTTGGGCAGCAAGGCGAGGTTCATGTAACCATCGGTCAAGAACACGCCGCCGCCGGGGCTCTTGTGCAGCAGCTTCATGTCGAACACGTCGATATAGAACTCCGCGAGTTTGTCGGGGTTCATCGCGATGATGGCCATATGCCGGATTTCCATGGGGCTCTCTCCTGTGATTGCAGTCGGTGAAAGAAAAAGAATCAGGTCGTCGCGGGCTGACGGACGGGTCGCGAAACGGGCCGATCCGCCGACGCCGCCGCGTTGCGTCCCGCCGTCAGGCTGAAGACGACGTTGCGCGTCTGGCCGGTGCACGACGGGTAGTTGTGATAGAACAGCCCGATCACGTCGCCGGAGGCGTAAAGCCCGGCGACCGGATCGCCCTCGGTGTTCAAAACCTGCGCTTCGCTATCGACCGCGACGCCGCCGAAGGTGAAGGTGATGCCGCAGGTGACCGGATAGGCGCGGAACGGGCCGCGCTCGATAGGCGACGCCCAATTCGATTTATTCGGCGTCAGACCGCGCGTCCCCTTGCCGTCGAGCCGGCGCGGGTCGAACGGCACAGATGCGTCGATCGCCTTGTTGTACGCGGCGACCGTATGCTCCAGAACCTCCGGCGCGATGCCGATCTTCTTCGCCAGTTCGGCGATAGTGTCGGCTTCCTCATGGGTGGCGACATAATCGGGCCCATGGCGGAACAGTTCGATGCCGGTTCGGTCGTAGATCTGATAAGCGATGCCGCCCGGCTGGTTGAGGATCGCCCGCCCGGTCTTGGCGTAGGTGTATGTGTGATAAGCCTCGCCCTCGTCGTAGAAGCGCAGACCCTGCTCGTTCACCGTGATGCCGAAGGTGTAATCGTAGCGGTTCATCGTGTTGCCGAGACCGTCATGGGCGATCGGCGTCTCGATGGCCGGCGCGGCGCTGTCGATCGGCGAGGCGTGCGCGCCCTGCCAATGGCCCGCCGCCTTGACGCCGAGGTCGAGCATCATGCGCAGCACCTCGCCGGTGTTGTAGCGGCTGCCGCGCACCTTGACGAAATCGGTATTGGCGCCGAGATAGCGCGCGCGCATCTCCGGATTGGCCTGAAAGCCGCCGCTGCAGACGATGACGGATGGCGCGACCAGATCGTAGACCGCGTCCGGCGTCGTCACCTGCACGCCGCCGATACGGCGATGGTCGCCGAGGAATCCTGTGACCTTCGAGCGAAAGCGGATATCGACGCCCAATCCGTCGGCGATTTTGCGCCATTGCGCGAGCTGACCGCGTCCGCCGCCGACCGGCTGGATGATCTTGCCAGGTTCGAAGTAGCGTTTGCCGTCGACCATGACGGCTTTTTCCGGCACCCAGCGGATGCCCGTCTCGCGCATCCAATGCACGGCCGCGTTCGAGCGATCGACCAAGCAAGCGGCCAGCACCGGATCGATACGGCCCTGGGTGACGCGGTTGAGATCGGCAAGAAAATCGTCGCGCGTATAGGGCGCGACAACCATGCTTTCGCGCATCGCTGCATCTATGTCCGGCAGGAAGTCGGCGATCTCATCGACGCCGCTGACGACGAAGCGAAAGCCGGTGTGCGAGAACCGCGCGTTGCCGCCGGAAAACTCCTCCGGCGCCTTTTCCAGCATGACGACGCGCTCGGCGCCTGCCTGCCGCGCCGCCACAGCGGCTTCAAACGCAGCGCTGCCGGCGCCGATCACGATCACGTCACAAATATCTTGCTGCATATGCATTGATGTTCGGCGCGCCGGCGCGCCAAACGGCTTCCTCCCCTGATCCGGCGGACTTTGTCCGCTCTTGTTCAGCTTGCCTGTGACGGCAATGCTTATATTGCGCGGTAATATCAGGGGGTTTTATCGATACTGTCACGCCAAAAATTCCGCCCGTCACGAGCTTTGCGCCGCTACCGCCCGACAACGCACGACTTCAAACCTGCGAGACGCCGCTGCTTGCGGAGGAAGCAAGGCATTGATTATATTAGAGATTTAAAGGGAGGATGCTCTATGCGCGTTGCCCATAAAATCCTCCTCATCACCGGTCGGACGATGTGAAGCCTCCATTCTTGGCATCTGAATCAGCTTTGCTTTAACATCCGACCATAGGTTCCGCAGCCCGCCTCACTTAGGGCTTCACGAAACGGCCAGCATCTTCACGCATGGCCGCAAGAAAATTTTTTCAGGTCGTTTCAACTGGGAGATATCTATGAATCGCTTCGTCTGCGGCGGCGCTGCTGCGCTCCTCGTCCTCGCTTCTGCCGCGCTGAGCGCGCCCGAGGCCGACGCTCAAACGCCGTACTATCAAGGCAAGACTGTCCGCCTCGTCGTCGGCTTCACGCCGGGCGGCGGCTATGACACTTATGCCCGTTTGCTGTCGCGCCATTTCGGCAACCATATTCCGGGCAAGCCGAACGTCATCGTCGAGAACATGCCGGGCGCCGGCTCGCTCACCGCGGTGCGCTGGCTCGACGGCCCGGCGCCGAAGGACGGCACGGCGATTGCCGCTTACAACCCGGGCTTGATCACGCAGTCGCTGCTCGAACCGGAGAAGATGGGCAATCTGAAGTTCACCGACTTCGCCTGGGTCGGCAACATCGCGCGCGATCAGCGCGTTTGCTACATCTGGCACACCAAGGCGGTGAAGGACTTCGACGAGTTTCGCAAGAAAAGCTGGGTCTTCGGCACCACTGGCGTCGGCGCCGCCAATTGGATCAACCAGCGCACGCTGCAGCGCGTGTTCAATATCGATCTGAAGATCATCACCGGCTTCCCCGGCTCGCCGGAACAACGCCTCGCTATCGAACGCGGCGAGTTGGACGGCGACTGCGGCTCTTGGACGTCCATCCCGGAAGACCATCGCGCCAACAAGCTGGTCCGCCCCATCGTCAAGCTGTCGCGGGAATTGCCGCCCGACGCGCCCAAGGACGTGCCCTGGGCCAACGATCTCGCGGCGAACGACGAGGACCGCGCCGTGCTGAACGTGATCAACGGCGCCGGCGAAATCGGTCGGCCCTACATGTTCTCCAAGCAAGTGCCGGCGGCGCAAGTCGCCATCATGCGCAAAGCCTTCGACGACACGATGAAGGACAAGGCGTTCCTCGGCGATGCCGACAAGCTGAAGCTTCCAGTCGACCCGATGACCGCCGACGAGGTCATGGATCTCTTGAAGGTGATCTATAACGCGCCGCCGGTCGCGCTCCAGCGCGCCAAGTCGGTGACCGAATAAGCGCCAAGCAACCCGCGACCGCCTTGGCGGAAACGACAGATCGGCGGGCTTCCTGCAGGAGGCTCGCCGATTTTTTATGCCCGGACCGGGGCGGCGATGGACGGCGGCACGCGGCGTTTTCGCCGGGCGGCATTAGCTGTTAGGGTCGATGCCGCGCTTCGCCGCAAACCGTCCGAAGGCTGAAACGTTCCCTTGCGCAGCCGCCCCGCCTCCCACACAGACTCGATACGATTAGCCGTGGTTTCCCCTTCCGCCGACAAACCCAAGGCCGCGCCAGGCAACGTGCTGACGCCGCTTAAGCATCCCGTGTTCCGCAATGTCTGGTTCGCCAGCATGGCGTCGAATTTCGGCGGCATGATCCAGTCGGTCGGCGCCGCTTGGCTGATGGCCTCGATCGCCAAGGAAGCCGACACGGTCGCGCTCATTCAGGCGGCGGTCACCGCGCCGATCATGCTGTTCTCGTTGATGGCCGGCGCGCTCGCCGACACGCTGGACCGGCGCAAAATGATGCTGACGGCGCAAAGCTTCATGCTCGTCGCCTCCGTCAGCCTCGCCATTTGCGCCTGGGGCGGCGTCATCACGCCTTGGCTGCTGATCCTGTTCACCTTCCTGATCGGCTGCGGCTCGGCCTTCAACGGCCCGGCATGGCAAGCCTCGGTCGGCGAGATGGTGCCGCGCAGCGACCTGCCGAACGCCGTCGCTCTCAACAGCATGGGCTTCAACATCGCGCGCAGCGTCGGCCCGGCGGTCGGCGGCGCGCTCGTCGCGGTCATCGGCGCCGCCTTCGCCTTCGCGCTCAACGCCCTCAGCTATATCGGCCTGATCGTCGTGCTGGCGCGCTGGAAGCCCAACCGCCCGCCGCAATTGCTGCCCGCCGAGCCGCTCGCCACGGCCATGGGCTCAGGCATCCGCTATGTCTCGATGTCGCCGCATCTGCGCATCGTCATGCTGCGCAGCGCCCTGTTCGGCTTCGCCGCCATCGCGGTGCAAGCGCTGATGCCATTGATCGCGCGCGACCATGTCACCAGCGGCCCCTTGGGCTACGGCCTGCTGCTCGGCGCTTATGGCGTCGGCGCGGTCGGCGGCGCGGTCTCCAGCGCCAAGCTGCGCCAGCGCTTTTCGATCGAAGCGGTGGTGCGCTGCGCTTGCCTGTTCTTCGCCGCCGCCAGCCTGCTCGCCGCCTTCAGCCCCTATCTGCTGCTGACGATGGCGGGCTTCCTGTTCGCCGGCGCCGGCTGGGTGCTGGCGCTCTCGACCTTCAACACCTCGGTGCAGATGTCGGCGCCGCGCTGGGTCGTGGCCCGCTCGCTCTCGCTCTATCAAATGTCGGCGTTCGGCGGCATGGCGCTCGGCGCCTGGTGCTGGGGCGTGGCTGCCGAAGGCTACGGCATCCCGGCCGCGCTGTGCGGCGCAGCCGCGCTGCTGCTGATCAATCTGGCGCTCGGCTTCCGCCTGCCCCTGCCGCAGTTCTCCGGCCTCAAGCTCGATCCCTTGAACCGCTTCAAGGAACCTGAGATCGCCGTGCATATCGAGCCGCGCAGCGGCCCCGTGGTCATCACCATCGAATATCGCATCCGCACCGAAGATGTCGTCGCATTCCTGCGCGTCATGGCCGAACGCCGCCGCATCCGCAAGCGCGACGGCGCGCGCCATTGGACCCTGTTGCGCGACCTCAACGATCCGGAAATCTGGATCGAGCGCTATCACACGCCGACGTGGCTCGACTATATCCGCCACAACAGCCGCATCACCGAGGGCGACGCGACGATCAGCGAAAAACTGCGCCTGCTGCACAAGGGGCCGGAGACGCCGAAGGTCCACCGCATGATCGAGCGCCAGACCGACGCCATCACCACCGCCGAGCCGGCGGCGGCGCAAGACTTCCACGAGCCGCTGACCGATCCGCACCGCTCGACATGATGCCGATGAGCCGGCCTGTCTCGTTGCCCTTAGCGCGACGCGAGGCGGATCTCGCCATCCGCGATCTCGATAGGCACACGCATCAAGCAGCCGTTCGGTCGCGCCGGACCTGACAAGCATTCGCCGCCGGCGATGTCGAAAGTCGCGCCGTGCGCCTGACAGAGGATGCGTCCGCCGTCGGCCGTGAGGAAGGACTCGCCTTCCCACTGCAATGGACGATCGTGATGCGGGCAAGAATTGACATAGCTGTAAATGTTCGCGCCCTGACGCACGATAAAGATCTCGGCCGTTTCACCATCGTCGAATCTCAGCAAGAACGGGCGAGACGTGGCGTCGGCCATCTCGTCGAGGCGGCACAGCCTGTCGCCCGGGCGCACGATGGGCGCATTGTTGCCGTCACCGGCGGCCATTTCGGTCATTTGTCGTGTCCCTGCCAGTCGGCGATGGCCAACCTGTTTATGAATGGCGAGAATTTTCGGCGCAGCAGCCTGCGCCGTCAAGCGGACAGGTCGCTGGGCTGGCGCGTCAGTCTGGCCGTAATTCCAAAGCCAACACCATGATGGCGGCGGCGGCGACCCAGGAACCGACGACGCGGACGCCGATCATTTGCCAGGCATGACGCGCGGCGTTGGCGCGCGCGTAATTGGCCAGCATGGCGACATTCAACAGCGCGAAAACGACGGCAAGGCCGGTGCCGGCAAGGGCGGCGAGTATCTGCTGCAATGTTCCGGCCGGCGCCGAGTCGAATCCGAGCACAAAGCCCGCTGCGGCCATAATCGGCGTAAAGGCAAGTGTCGGTAAGGGACGCGCCCAAACGATCAAGCCGCCGAACAGCAGCGCGGCAGACAAAAGCAAAATGGCGGCGGCTTGCGCCAACGGCGCTGTCGTCAAGAGCGGGCCCGCAGCCAGGCCCATGACGACGCCTATGACAAAGCCATAAAGCGGCGCGCGCCACTCGGCGACATCGCGCTGACCTAGCGATAACCCCGCGCCGAGCATGACCATGATATGCGCAGGCAAGCCGAAGGGATGATGCAGGCCATCGCTGAAGCCGCTGGTGCCCGGCGTGATCGTATGGGCGGCGGCCGGCACCGCGCCGACCAGGATCAGCGCGGCGGCCAGCGGTAGAAACTTCTTCACACGATGCCCAGCAGGAAGGCGACGCCGGCGACGGCGATGACGCCGCCGGTGGCCCGCACCGTTTTCACGCCCGCCGGCCAGCGCACCAGCAAGCCGATGGCGATGCCGGCGAGATGCAGCAAGCCGGTCGCCACGACAAAACCGACGGCATAGGCGATCGGATCGGCCGCCTCAGGCAGTTCGGTGCCATGGGCATGGCCATGGAAGATGGCGAAGACGCCGACAACGACCGCCGCCAGCCACAACGGCGGACGGGCGGCGAGCAGCACCGCGAGACCGAGAACGATGGCCGAGCCGGCGATGCCGATTTCGACGCCGGGCAACGGCACGCCCATGACGCCAAGCGCGCCGCCGATCGTCATGACCAGCGGAAAAACGATCGGCAGCAGCCAAATCGCCGGCGCGCCGAGGAAAGCCCCCCAAATGCCGACCGCCACCATGGCGGCGACATGGTCGGCCCCGCCCAGGGGATGCAAAAAGCCGCTCGCCAAGCCTCCGACAAGGCCACCTTCGGTATGGGCCAAAGCGGGGAAAGCGATGAGCGCGATGAGGCCGGCAAGGGGCAAAGCGCGAGCGGATTGCAAGGACATAGCGTAATCCTTTTTTATAAAAAGTATGATTGTTCGATGGTTTTACGACAGCCGCGCGCAAATTGCCAGCGCCCATGGTGCCGAGAGCGGGGCCCCTGGGCCTACCTTGACTTCAGGAAAACGCCGATGTTTATGAAATCATCGTTCATCACGCAGACTGACCGTAATGCGCGGCGCCCCACCTGTTTGGGATTTCTGGATCGACCGCGGCGGCACCTTCACCGACGTCATCGGCCGCGATCCGGCCGGACGTCTGCAGGCCGTGAAGGTCCTCTCGGAAAATCCGGGCCATTACCGCGACGCCGCCGTCGAGGGTATCCGCCGCCTGCTCGGCCTGACGGCTGGCGCGCCCATCCCGCCGGGCACAGTCGGCGAAGTGCGGATGGGCACCACGGTCGCCACCAATGCGCTGCTCGAGCGCAAAGGCGCCCGCACCGTCCTCGTCGTCACCAAGGGCTTTCGCGACGCGCTGCGCATCGGCTATCAGGCGCGTCCGCGCCTGTTCGACCGAAATATCATCAAGCCCGACGAGCTTTACGAGGACGTCATCGAGTTCGACGAGCGCGTGCTGGCCGACGGCACGGTCGAAACACAACCCGATCTTGCCAGCCTGCGCACAGCATTAGCCCAAAGCAAAGCCGCTGGCATCGAAGCCGTCGCCATCGTTCTGATGCACGCCCATCGTTTTCCGGCGCACGAACGGCAAGCCGCCGCCGTCGCACGCGAGGTGGGCTTCGTCCAGGTCTCGACCAGCCATGAGGTCTCGCCGCTCATCAAGTTCGTCGGTCGCGGCGACACAACGGTGGTCGATGCCTGCCTGTCGCCCGTGCTGGCGCATTACGTCAAGCAGGTGTCGGACGAATTGGATATCGCGCGCAGCGGCATTCGACTGCTGTTCATGATGTCGTCGGGCGGACTCACCGCCGCCGACAAGTTCCGCGGCCGCGATTCGCTGCTATCGGGCCCGGCCGGCGGCGTGATCGGCATGGCCAAGACGGGCGCCGCTGCGGGCCATGACCATGTCATCGGCTTCGACATGGGCGGCACCTCGACCGACGTCACCCATTTCGACGGCGCTTACGAGCGCAGCTTCGAGTCGGAGTTGGCGGGCGTGCGCGTGCGCGTGCCGATGATGCGAATCCACACCGTCGCGGCGGGCGGCGGCTCGATCCTGCAATATGACGGCGCGCGGCTGCGCGTCGGCCCGCAATCGGCCGGCGCCAATCCAGGCCCCCTGTCCTACCGCAACGGCGGACCGCTGACAGTGACCGACGCCAACCTCATGCTCGGCAAGCTGGTGCCGGAGCTCTTTCCCAAGATTTTCGGCCCCGAGCAGAACGAGGCGCTCGATCATGAGGGCGTGACGACCGCCTTCGCCGACATCGCGACGCGGATCGGCGACGGTCGCGCGCCCGAAGAGGTCGCCGACGGCTTCATCCGCATCACCGTCGCCGCCATGGCAGAAGCCATCAAGAAAATCTCGGTGCAGCGCGGCCATGACGTGACCGGCTATCTGCTCAACGCCTTCGGCGGCGCCGGCGGTCAGCATGCCTGCCTCGTCGCCGACGCGCTCGGCATCACCCATGTGTTGATCCATCCCCTCTCCGGCGTGCTCTCGGCCTACGGCATGGGTCTCGCCGACATCCGCGCCAACCGCCAGCAGAGCCTGGAGATTCCCTTCGAGGCAGAGTCGCTCGCAAGCGTCCCACTGATCGCCGACAAATTGGCATGCGCCGTTACCGATGAGCTTGTCGCCCAAGGCGTCGTCCGCGCCGATGTCGCCACGCAAGCGCGTCTCCATGTCCGCTATGCCGGCACCGACACCACCATCGCCGTCGACCTGGCCGATCCCGCCGACATGGCCGCCGCTTTCGACCGCGAGCATCGCTTGCGCTTCGGCTTCATCGACGACACGCGCCATCGTGTCGTCGAGGCGTTGGAGGTCGAGGCCATCGGCGGCGGCGCGCCCTTCGCCGAAGCGGCACAGCCCGAGGAACGCCGTGGCCCGCCCGACAACCATCGTCCGGTGCGGTTTTATTCGCAGGGCGCGTGGCGCGACGGTCTCGCCTATTTGCGCGAGACCCTGACGCCCGGCGACACGATTTCCGGCCCCGCCCTCATCATCGAGAAGAACCAGACCATCGTCGTCGAGGACGGCTGGCAAGCCCATCTCACGGGCCGCGACCATCTGCTGCTCGCCCGCGTCACAGCACTGCCGGCGCGCGCCGCCATCGGCACCACCGTCGATCCGGTGATGCTGGAAATTTTCAACAATCTCTTCATGTCGATCGCCGAGCAGATGGGCGTCACGCTGCAAAAGACCGCCTATTCGGTCAACATCAAGGAGCGCCTCGACTTCTCCTGCGCCATCTTCGACGCCGAGGGCAGCCTGATCGCCAACGCGCCGCATATGCCGGTGCATCTCGGCTCGATGGACCGCTCGGTCGAAGCCATCATCCGCCAGAACGACGTGATCCGCCCCGGCGACGTCTATGTCATCAACGCGCCTTATAATGGCGGCACCCATCTGCCCGACATCACCGTCTGCACGCCGGCCTTCGATGCCGACGGCAAGACGATCCTGTTCTGGGTCGCCAGCCGCGGCCATCATTCCGACGTCGGCGGCGTCGATCCGGGCTCGATGTCGCCGCGCGCCACCACCATCGAGGAAGAAGGCGTTTACATCGACAATTTCAAGCTGGTCGACGCCGGATATTTTCGCGAAGCGGAGACGGCGGCGTTGTTCGGCGGCGGGCGCTGGCCGGCGCGCAACGTGCCGCAGAACATCAACGACCTGCGCGCGCAGGTCGCCGCCAATGAGACGGGCTTGCGCGAACTGGAGAAACTCATCGCCGCTTACGGCCTGCCTGTCGTGCGCGCCTACATGGGCCATGTGCAGGACAACGCGACGGAAAGCGTGCGCCGACTGCTCGCCAAGCTGGATGATTGCGCTTTCGACTACGAAATGGATCAGGGTGCCCGCATCCGCGTGAAGATCACCGTCGATCGCGCCAACCGCCAGGCCACGGTAGATTTCACCGGCTCATCGCCGCAAGGCGCCAACAATTTCAACGCGCCAGCGCCGGTCACCCGCGCCGCCGTGCTCTATGTCTTCCGTCTGATGGTCGACGACGAGATTCCGATGAATGCCGGCTGCCTGCGGCCGATCCGCTTCATCGTGCCGGAAGCGTCGATCCTCAGTCCGCGCTATCCCGCCGCTGTCGTCGCCGGCAACGTCGAAGTGAGCCAAGGCATCGTCAACAGCCTGCTCGGCGCGCTGGGCGCGCTCGCCTCCGACCAGGGCACCATGAACAACCTGACATTCGGCAACGCGCGCTACCAATATTACGAGACGATCTGCTCGGGCGCGCCGGCTGGCCCCGGCTTTCACGGCGCCGACGCGGTGCACACCCATATGACCAACTCGCGCCTGACCGATCCCGAGATTCTCGAGACGCGCTTTCCCGTCGTGCTGGAGGATTTCCGTATCCGCGCCGGCTCGGGGGGACGCGGCCGCTGGCATGCCGGCGACGGCACCAGCCGCACCATCCGCTTCCTTGAGGATATGGAACTGGCGATCCTGTCGAGCAACCGCCGTGTGCGCCCCTTCGGCCTCAACGGCGGCGAAGCGGGCGAGTTGGGCCGGAATTCCGTGCGTCGCCTCGATGGCCGAATCGAAACCCTGTCCGGCTGCGCCCAAACCTCCGTCGCCGCCGGCGAAGCCGTCATCATCGTCACGCCGACCGGCGGCGGCTATGGCTCTCCTTAAGCCCCGCTTCGGTATCCCGTCGAAACATCCGTTATGCGCTCGACGCGACAGAAGCTGCTGTCGCTGGCGGCAAGATGATCGACGAAAGCGTCGATTCCAAAACCTCGAACTTAAAAGGTTTTTTCAGCACCGGCCGGTCGCGATAGCCTTCCAAAACGGCGCGCGTATTGTATCCGGTGGCAAAAATGAACGGGATGGCACGCGCGGTCAGCGCGTCGGCGACGGGATAGCTTTTGATGCCATTCAAATTGAGATCCAGCATGGCGACGTCGAAGGATTCTGAATCGATCAAAGCGATGGCTTGATCGACTGTGCGTGCGGCGTTGACGTTGTCGCATCCAAGATCGGCCATCATGTCCTGGATGATCCAGAGCAGCATCATCTCGTCTTCAACCACGAGGACGCGACGGCCGGCGAGCAGTTTATTCATGGCTGACGCTTGGTATAGGAAAGGCGATCTCGCAGGCCAACCCGTGCTTCGGATAGGCGAGATGAACAGTCCCCTCCAATTCGTGCGCCATGCCTTGTTCCAGCACCCACGAAGCAAAACCCTTTCGCGATGGCGGTTCCACAGGAGGGCCGTCCTTCTCCTGCCACAGCAAGACGAGCCGCTCGGCCTTGTCGAAAGGTCGGTTGGCTCAGGTCAGCGAAATCGAGCCGGCTTGGTTGGAAAAAGCGCCGTATTTCGCGGCATTCGTCGCGAGCGCGTGAAACCCGATGCCGAGAGCCACGGCCGCCTTCGGCGTCAAGCGGACGTTTGGCCCCGCGAGCATGATGCGTTCAATGGTTGCTTCGGCAGATTTCTGTTGTTCCGACGCACGTCTCATGCGGTAGAGGCTAGCAGGGTCTCGGCTCGGCTTATGTTCTCTTTAGACCACCGACATATTAGCAAGTCAGCACGGCAGATGCATTCGCGAGCCGGATCGCGTCGAGTTCCTGCCCAATCTAACCGCGCGGGTTCCGCAAGGCCGCGAACCCAAAGCTGCCGTGCTTGTGTCACCATTTGGCCATGAGCCGCGAGCGGCACCAACGTGCACTCTGGTTTCGTAATGCCAATCAGGGTTCACGCCGCATGACGCAGACCGATCTGCTGCCCGATGCCTATATCCTCGTTCTGACAGGGGTCGGGCTGCTCATCGCGCTGATGGGCGCCGGGCTAAAGATCGACCGGGTCTTCGGCTGGCGACGATGCGCCGCCAAAATTTAACGGACCATCGGCGTAAATCGATCGAGGCGATCCGGGCGTCAAAAGCCGCGACAACTGTGGGGTTCATACCGCCATAGGTCGAATTTCTCAGACCTTCACAGGGCATGGGGCAAACGCTACTCTCACGCGCAAAGATAATAATCGGCACAGGGGGGATAGCCATGCGGCTTGCAGGAATCGGCTTACTGACCATTCAAGGCGCCGTCATCGCGGCGGCATTCGGCCTGCCTCCCGTTTCCGCGCAGTCGGTCGAAGACTTTTACCAAAAGCGGCAGATGTCGTTGATCGTCAGCACCACCGCGAGCGGCGGCTATGACATGTACGCCCGCACCTTCGCGCGCAGCTTCCCGCGCCATATCCCCGGCAACCCGACCATCGTCGTGCAGAACATGCCCGGCGCCGGCGGATTGACCGCGACCAACCACCTCTATGAAAGAGCGGCCAAGGACGGCACGGTCATCGCCACGATTCATTCTTCGATGATGACCGCGCCGCTGCTCGGCATCGAGCAGGCCAACTTCGACCCGCGCCGGCTCAGCATGATCGGCAACATCACCAAGGAACAGCAATTTTGCGTTTCGTGGGGCACGGCGCCGATCAAGTCCTTCGAGCAGGTATTGGCCAAGGAGGAGTTCATCGTCGGCGCCGGCGGGGCGGGCGGCAGCATCGCCAGCGTGCCGATCCTCATCAACAATCTATTCGGCACGAATATAAAAGTGATCTCGGGATACGGCGGCAATGCGGTCCTGCTGGCGATGGAGCGCGGCGAGGTTCATGGACGATGCGCTTGGAGCATGCCCAGCCTGATGACCACGCATCCGGAATGGCTGAAGGAAAAGAAGATCAACTTCATCGTTCAGCACGCGCTGGAAAAGCATCCCGCTCTGCCGAATGTCCCGCTGCTCATCGACTACGCCAAGACCGACGAACAGAAGGGGATTCTTGCCCTCGTCTTCTCCCCGCAGACGATCGCACGGCCCATCCTCGGGCCGCCAAGCATTCCAGCCGACCGGCTGCGAGCCCTGCGCCAGGCATTTCAGGCGACGATGACGGATCCTGACTTTCTTGCGGAGGCCGAGAAGCTAGGCTTGGAAGTCATGCCAAGCAGCGCCGAAGATATGGAAGCGCTGCTGGCGCGTCTCTATGCCATTCCAGCAACGATCGTGAAAAAGGCCATCGACGTTTCCAGCAAGTGATCCGCCGCTCGCGCGCTCCTGGCGATCGGGCGCGACGCGCTCAGGATCGCCAGGACCATCGAGGCTGACGGCGGATCAGCCGCAAGCGATGCGTGAAAGACGCATCCGCGACGTCACGAATTGACGAGCGCGTGGGGCGCGACCGGCGCCCCCTCCTTCATGCCGCGGAGATAATCCACTGCCGCATCGATGGAGATGACGTCGGCGTATTTCTGATGCATATCGAACAGGTTGATGGCGTGGCAGGCTTCATGGCGATCGAACACGCAGTCCTCGACCACCTGCACGCGGAACCGGTGGCTGGCGGCATCGACGACCGTCGCGCGAACGCAGCCGCTCGTGCTCTCGCCTGTCACCAGCAGCGTATCGACGCCCAGGCGCACCAGCTCGGCGATCAGCGGCGTGCCCCAGAACGCGCTCGGCGCGGTCTTGCGCACGACCACGTCGCCGGCCTGCGGCGCGGCCTCGTCGATAATGTCGTAGCGCCGGGCGAAGCGGTCTCGGGCGGCCGCGTCGTTTAAAGGGATGCGGCGGGGCGCCTGCGCGTGAATCGCCTGAGACCAGCCGGGAATGCCGGACTCTTCATCGAGCAGCCCCGTGGCATGGCAGATCGGAATGCCGATGGCGCGCGCTTCGCGATGCAGCCGCTGGATATGCGGGACGGCGTTCCAGCCGACGGGCCCGCAGTAGCCCGACCACAGCTTGGTGCCTTCCAGCAGCGGCAGATTCTCATCGCCGAACACGCCGCGATAGAGATCGATATTGAGAATGGCGGGGCGCTTGCCGACGCCGACGCGCCGATCACCGCCGCGTCGCTCGGCGAGGTGTGCCTTGTCTTGTTCGGTGAGGAACGGATCCCAGACACGAGTCATCATGCATCCCCTGATCAGTGTGCGAAGCCTTGACCGCATTAAAGGCCATTAAACGCAGGATAGCCATCGATCATAGCCGCGTCGATGGGCGCTCAAGTCGGCCGCACAGCGCAGACAAATCGACATATGTTTTGCCGATCAAAACGAGACTCCCGCTGCAGAATCTCTCAAGCGACTTTACGGGAGACGTTGCCCTAGAAAACGCGAACGGAGACGCTCGGGCCAAATAAGCCATACCGCATCGACAGAGACCGTCTCGGTGTGGCGCCAAATATAAAAAAAGCCCGCCGTTCGGCGGGCTTTTTCGTAGTTTCGCTACTAAATCTCTGGGAGACCTGCAAAACTGGGACTGGTTGGCTGTGCAGGCAGTCTTACTCGAACCCGTCTCTGCTACGGCTTTCCCTGTTAACAGGGAAAATACAGGGATTGCTGCAGCATTCCAGGAACCGGCGAGCCAAATTGTGCAGCGAGATCAATTAGTAAGGTGCAAATTCCCTGATGACCGAACTGGGAATTTTGATAGGTCTAACAGGGAATTAAATATCTATCCCAGGGAGCTAAGCGCGATATTTGGGAATACCCCCTAGGACATTCTGGAAAATGCGGCCCCTCAGAGGGAGCGCGGCCCGCGCCAGCCACCCTGATCGCCATCCCAAGTGCTAAAGCGAGGGCCCGGCGCCCGCCCCGTCTCCAGCACGGCTGCCGCGTCATAGAGATTCTTCGGCGCGAGATGCACATATTGCAGGGTCGAAGCGATCGCCTTGTGTCCCAACCACTCCTTCACGGTCAGCACATGCACGCCATGATGAATGAGGCGCGAGGCGCAGGTATGGCGCAAACAGTGGATGATAAATTCCGGATCATTTGACAAGCCTACAGCATGCTTCACCTGGTTCCAGGTACGCCGATAATATTTGTAAGTATGGGGGAAGAGGCGATTCTCGGGGCACCCGGTCCACTTCGTTTTTAGAATATGGCGCACTTTGCTCGTCATCGGCACAATGCGCGGCCTGTTCGTTTTATTGCGCCAGATGTGAATGATGCCCCGTTCAAAATCGATGTCGTTCTCACACATCGCAAGCATCTCGCCGACGCGCATCCCGGTATCGAGCAAGAACCTGACAAAGGCGGGCCCGTCACGCCTAGGATGCGTCGTGAAGTAATTAAAGATTTTCGCTTCTTCCACAGCGGTCACATACCGCAGACGCCCGCGCCGCGGCTTTTCACGCGTGATAATCGGAATACTGGCCGCGCCGCCGCGCGAGTACGCAAAGCGATTCATGCGCGACAGCGCCGAGAGATTCCGATTGATCGTCGAAGGTGCCCAATCCATCGCGCGCATCGACTGCACCCAATGATCAATCATGTGGGCTGTGACGTTCTCGACTAGGGTCAAATGCCCGAAATAAGCCATCGCATTGCGCGCTGCTCCCATGGCGCTTTTTCCGCCCGGCTTTGGGACCCAGTAAAGCTCAGAGACACGGTCATAAGCGTTCTCCAAGCTCCAGGGCCGAACCCCCACTTTCGGCGCCGGCACGCCGACCAACTGCTCGTTGATTAGGGCCTCTAGCAGACGCCCTTTGCGAATTTCCGCAAAATACAACGAAGGCTCGACGGCGCTCGCAGAATGCCCACGGAAGTTCACATTGATCCTAAAAGAATGTCCCTCGCGCGTGATGCCGCGCGGTAATCGATCCACCATTTTACAGCTCTCCTTTGGCGAGAGCGTGCGAGCGTACCTGGTGGAAGTCGAGATAGTTTCTACGAAATATGGCGGATGCGTCTAACCCGCTTGACGAAATGCCGAGACGTAGAGCGTTCTAAAAGACAAAATTGAAGACATAATTTGGCGCGCCATATGTTCCCTGATGTCGACTTCAAATTGCGAATGTCGCACACCCACTTTCGCCGCCGCCACCTACAGGATTAAATAATAACGCAATAACGAACTACTTAGGAGCAGCCAACATGAAGGCTTCATTGCTTCGCCGTAGGATCAACGATTTTAGCCGGGCGCGCTTGGCGCGGTGTTTTGATGAGCAATCCACGGAAAAGTTCAGACAATACTTGGTCACCTTAGGAGATGCGCAGATTGCGCCCCCCAGACGTCGTGATCGCCATTTCGATTGGCGTAAAATATCCAATGAAAGTGGCGTGAGCTTCGCGCTCATTAAAACAAACAAGGCCGAACTAAGATCAGGCCTAGTTGCTGTTAGCCAAGCTGCAAGAACTGCGCGATGGATCGCGGAAAAGGAAAAGAAAAGACTCCCAGATGTCGAACATCCGATTGCCATCAGCAATGAGTGGGAAGAACCACGCTCATTCGCACATGCTCTGGAGATACATATGCAGCGACATCGCGACACCATCGCGAGCCTGCTTCGTGCCGTGCATGTGAAAGGCGAAAAGTTTGATCGCCAGACCTTAAAAAATTGGCTTAAAGGACTTTATCTGCCGCGCCATTTAAGAACAAAAGCGATTCTGAAGCTCATTGAGGATCGCTACAAGCTCCCCATAGGTTATTTCCAAAAGATCATTCACCGAATCTCTCAAATTGAAGAGCAGCCAAAATTACAAACTCTGCCAAGGCGAGATCTCGAGCAATATCTATGGCATATGCCGCAGGACTTTTCAGAGCGTAGCCCAGAAGAACAATCAGAAATTTTGCAGTGGATTGAGCAAGTAATTATCCGCGGCGCCACGCAATACCGCCGCTACCAAGCCAAGCACATTCAAGTCCCTTATAGTCTGCAAATTCCTCGATCATTTATTAAGATCTCACCGATTGCAGGCGATCCACGGGTTGATTACAAGGATTGCGACAGACCCCTCCCACCTAGCATGAGTTTTCCTTACAAGGCGCCGCCAAGCTTACTGGCTGAATTAGCGGCTATCCTCCGTTTCAAAACCTCCGTTTTGACTGCGCTCGGCTATTGCAGGAATGGTCGATGGGGAAAGGATTCTGCAGTACGACAAATCAAACAATTTTCGCTTTTCTTCGGTGCATTAGCTGCCCCGAGAGAAAGCGAAATTAAAGGCCTGGGCATTCCGCTTGATCATTTAACGATTGGAATTTTCGTGTTTCCCGCTTTGTGGGATTGGTACTTGCGCTGGCGTGAAGAAAGACGAGGGTTCTTTACCTCTTCTGAAGAACAGCTTTTGATTATTTGCATTGGTTTGACACGCGCCCGGGCAGGTTGGCTTCGTCAAACACCAGCTATTGCCGAGCAGCTTAAGCCGATCCCCGGCCTCATAAGCGAGGAGGACATTCGGGCCGCGCAAGCCAATTGGGACTCAGCCTGCGATCGCGCATACCAATATGCAGATACACATCTTCGCGATGTAAGACGAGTCTCTCGCGTTCATCGCGATACCTTTGAAGCAATTGCCCCGGTTCTGGAAGCTAAAAGCCCTGTCGGTGAATATCGCAAAATAGCTGATGAGATCACAAAACGCTTACCCGATGGCGCAAGACATCCCCTAGAACGCGCTGAACACATCCGCGCACTATTGATGCTGCGATTGGCTCTACACCTCGGCTTACGTCAAAAAAATCTGCGGCAATTAATGTTTTGCCCGCGAGGCTCCACTCCGACTCCCGAGAGCCAATTGGCAAATATCAAGCGAGGTGAGCTGCGTTGGAACGAAATGGAAGATAGTTGGGAGGTTTTTGTTCCGCTCAGCGCTTTCAAGAATGGCCGTTCTTCATTTTTTAATGGACGGCCTTATCGCTTAATTCTTCCAGATGTTGCTGATCTATATCAGCTTATAGAGGAATACTCACAACGACATCGGGGACGCCTGCTCGGCGAAACGAAAGATCCTCAGACTCTCTTCGTTCGAACGTTCATTCGGCGACGTCGCAATCCAGAATATAGCCAAGCCACATTTTATAACGAGTGGCGTAACATGACGGCTCGTTTTGGCGTGTACAATCCTTACACAGGCCGTGGTGCAATTTCCGGCCTTTTACCTCATGGTCCGCACAACGTAAGAGACGTACTCGCGACTCATATTCTCAAAAAAACTGGCTCATATGAATTGGCGAGCTATGCGGTTCATGACACCCCAGCGATGATCGTCAAATCTTATGGACGATTTCATCCACGCGATAAGATCGCTTTAGCCACAAACATCCTCAATGAAGTGTGGGCCCCGAGCATTTAGCGGATAAGCGCAGGAGGGCTGATTGCTGCCATGTCGACTAAATTGTGTTTGGTGCCCCCTTCCGGACTTGAACCGGAACGCCCTTGCGAGCCAGGGATTTTAAGTCCCATGCGTCTACCAATTCCGCCAAGGGGGCAGAGACGAGCTTTAGCGCGATAATCGCGGAGCTGTCAGTGGGCGGTGTCGAGACGTCATGCAGCCATTGTCCTTTGACGGCTGGCAGAAGGCAAGGTGGATCAGGACTTGCCTTTCGGCTGACGGCGCCAATCCCAGGGCGCTTGAACCTCGCCCTGCCAGATGCCGACGCGGCGCTGCCTGGCGTTCTGTTCGGCGGCGACATAATCCTTGGAAAACTGCCGATAAGCCATCGCCCAGCCCTGCTCCACGAGCCAGGCGTTGATGTCGGTGGCGCCAAGGTAGCAGACGGCGACGATGCGCTTATAGCGATCGACATCACGCTGGTCGCAACGCACCATTTGACGGTCGATATAATCGGCGAGTGCCAGGGCGGCTTGTTGCCCACAACGCCAGCTTTCGCCTTGGCGCGTGCAGTTTTGCCGGCTTTCGGGTGCATCGATGCCATGAAGTCGGATCCGCTGGCCATGCAGGTCCAAGGTATCACCGTCGATCACCGAAACCGTGCCAAACAGCCCTCCAGCAGTTTCCGTCGAGCGCGTTGTTGTACTCGGCGCCCCTTCAAAGGCGCCCCATATGCCGCCGATGGCAACGCCGATCAAGACGGCGAGCGCCAGGACACGCCGCACCGAGAGCGGTGCGCCTCTAATGACGCGAAGTGTTGGGCGGAATTTCTTCATTCTGCAACTCATCGACGGTGACAGCGATGGCAAGCCATAATCGATAGCCGTCCCATGCTCCTTGCTCAGCGAAGCGATCGGCCCGCATGGCTGCAACAAGCCGGGCATCGGCGCCATGCCGCCGCAAGAGCAGGTTGGCCGCGCGATAAACATCGATGGTCGCAACCAAGGACTGGCTCCTAACCGGCGACAGGATCGGCGATCGCGATGATCGTCGGCTCTGGAGCACCTTGCCATTGTAATCGCCAAAGGCCGCCTTGCTGAACGTTTTGCACGACGCTTGGACGGAACGCCGCTAAGCAAAGACCGCCTGCGTGACGCAGCGACGGATAGATCACGCCGTTCGAGGCGTGGCTGCGGCGCAGCTCGCGCGCCAGCGCTTGGCCGGCCGGATAGCCTTTGGCGATGTCCGCGTCGAGATAGGGGACAGCCCCGGCCGCCCGTAAATCATGGAACGGCCCGACAAAATCGGCAAAGAGCTCGGCATAATCGGTGGTGTTTTCATAACAGCCGATGGCGGCAAGCTCCCGCGTCAGATGGAAGGCCACTTCGGCCAAGGCCGTCTCGATCTCAAAGGCGCAATACCAAGCACCCCGGTCTTCGTCGTTAAAGCGGCTGCCGCCGGGGCGGGTGTGGATGAAGGCAGCGTTGATCCAGCTATGGCCAGGGCGGGCAAAGGCGAGTTCGCGCGGATCGAGATCTGACAGACCGCTGTGATTGGCCAAGAGGCGTTCATTGGTGGCGCTCTCGAGGCGCGCCAAGGCCGCGAGATCGTCGGCGCCCTCCGCCAAGGGGGCCAGCACCGGCTCTTTGAGGCGGCCAGAGGGGATCAGCCGCACCGTCCGCCGGCGCGCCAGGTCGGTCTGCGGCAGCGTCATTAGAGGCCGCCGCGCAGCGCGTCGAGATGGCGGCGAACCTGCAGCATGGCCAGGATGCCACCGCGCTGCATCAGCGCCAGCGGACTTTGTCCGGCAAAGAGCGGACCGCTGTTGGGAAGTTGAATCCAGTCCTCGGCGAGGGGGGAGGAAAAGAGCAAGCGCAGCCCCTTAAAGATGCCGATCAGCAAACTGATGCGGGTGAGTTCGTCCTGGCTCAAGCTGCCGGCCCAGGCTTTGCCTTTGAGGCGAAACCAGCTGCGCTCAGAGAGGCCGCCGAGCAGCGCGCGGGCTTGCGGCGCCGTGAGATGCCAGAGCGGACACAGACGCAGGAAACCGGCGCGCGCGGCCGCTGTGAGGGTTTCGCGGGTGGCTGGATCGGCAAGCGAGGGCGCCGTCAGGTCGCTGGGTTCTTGCAAACCGCGGGGATCGGGAAAAACTGCCATATGGCAGTATATAGACCGCCAATATGCAGTATCAAGACAGAACGCGATTCGCCACGGAAGATGTAAGTATAGCTTACCTTCTAAAGGCGCGCAAGGGGGCCCGCATATCTAAGTTACGGAAAATGCCCATATAGGCTGAGCCGATATCTACATACGCCACCGATGAATGGGACGGGACTTCGTATGAACCAGAGATACTTTTAAACGACGGCGGCCCCTCGCGAGGCCGCCGTTTCCGTCTCTATCGAACGTCGCTCAGCCGATATGCTTGGCGAGGAAGTCGAGGGTGCGCTGACGCGCGAGCTTGGCGGAGGCTTCATGGTAGCTGCCGCGCTCGTCGCAGTTGAAGCCGTGGCCGGCGCCTTCATAAACATAGACGGTCACTTCCGGGCGCGCGGCCTTGACCTTCTCGACCTTCTCCATCGGGATGCCTTTGTCTTCGGTGCCGTTGTGCAGGATCGTCGGGCACTTCGGCTTCTCGTCGGCGAAGTCGGCGACATTGCCGCCGTAGTAGGCGACCGAGGCGTCGAAGTTGAGGCGCGTCGCGCCGAGCCAAGCGACCGAGCCGCCGAAGCAATAACCGATGATGGCGACCTTGCCGGCCGGCTTGGCGGCTTCATAGGCGGCCTGGGTGTCGGCGAGCACTGCGTCCCACTTCAGTTGGGCGCGGGCGGCCTTGCCCTTCTCCTGGTCTTCCGGGCTGTAGCCGAGCTGGATGTCCGGGCTGACGCGGTCGAACATCGCCGGCGCGATCACCAGATAGCCGTCCTTGGCGTAGCCGTCGGCCACGGCGCGGATGTGCTTGTTGGCGCCGAAGATTTCCTGAATCAGGACGATGCCGCCCTTGGGCTTGCCCGACGGCTCGGCCTTGTAAGCGCCGAGCTTGTGGCCGTCCGACGCCGTCAATTGAATCATGCTGCCCATGCTGAATTCTCTTTCGATGTTTGACATATACGAGGTGATAGTGACCGGCGTGTAACGCGCCAGTCACTTCGATCCGCCTCAACGATAGGTAATGCTCAGGTCGCCAATGCCATCAATGTGGCCTTCCAGGCGATCGCCGGCCACGCAGGGACCGACGCCAGCCGGCGTACCCATCATGATGATATCCCCCGGTGCAAGCGCGACATATTCTGAGAGGCAGGCGATGGTTTCATCGATCTGCCAGATATGCTGGTTGAGATCGCCATTTTGCTTCACCACGCCATTGACCTTGACCCAGATTGCTCCGGCCATGGGATGGCCAGAGCGCGCCACCGGTACGATAGCGGTGACTGGGCAGGATTCATCGAAGCTCTTCCCCATCTCCCAAGGGCGTTGAAGCTTCTTGGCATCGTTCTGCAGATCGCGCCGCGTCATATCGAGGCCAACCGCATAGCCATAGACGTGGTTTAGGGCTTGGTCGCGCGGAATATTTTTTCCGCCCCGATGCACCGCAACCACCAACTCGATCTCATGATGAAGATCCTTGGTCATCGGGGGATAAGCGATGGTGCCCCCATTTGCCGTCACCGCATCGGTCGGCTTCTGGAAGAAGAACGGTGGCTCTCGGTCCGGATCATGTCCCATTTCCCGAGCATGATCGGCATAGTTACGCCCCACGCACCAAATGCGGCGTACCGGAAACAAGGCCTCACTGCCATCGACGGGAATTGTCGCCTGCTTTGGCGGAGTGAAAACATACTGCTTATTAGGTGACGTGTCGGAATCCGGCATGGCGCTTTCCTGATCGAGGTTGAGAGTTTTCGACGCTCTATTGAGCGCTGGTGTAAAGGATTTGAAGCTCTTTATGAAAGTTAACGATTGACTCGAAGTCCTCGAGATTCTGGCCAACGACGAGCGGAGCATGTGTCGCACCCAACTGCTTAGCGACCATCTTGCCCACTTCCGAATTCGGGTTGGTCGCGCGACCGAGTGATTCGAGGCGTTCGATCGTGCCCGCCCCTTCCGTCACGAGCCAAGCTGCGAACAACCGCGCAGTATTCGGATGCGGTGCGCTATCCGGCACCATCAGATTGATCTGAGTCACCGGCATATAGTCAGTGAACAGCTTGAAACCCTGGGGCTCGCCGAGCTTCGATGCCGTTGCCGCTTGAATCGACGAGGTAACAGCTAGTGGCGCTTCGCCGCCAGTGAGCGCGCGGCTCACGGCTGGGGTGCCGTCCTTTAGCACTGGACGCGCTACCAGCAGCTTACGGCCAATATCCATCGCCTTCTCGCGGCCCATCGGCAAGCTGAGAATGCCGAGCGGCGCTCCAGAATTATTCAGCAGCAGCTTGCCAACCCACGGCTTGGGATTTTCGGCGATCTCGGCGATCGTCGAGGGAATTTTGTCCGCACCGATAAATTGCGTGTTCCAACCAAACCCGTAGATGTTGTCGTAATAAGCGAGAGCCGTGCCGCGAATTTCTGGAAACAAGCGCTCCACCGGTTCGGGCAGTCCCGCCAGTTGCTTACCGAACGTCTCAACCCACGGATAAGGCTTGAGAAGGCCCTTATGTGCCAGCTCGATGATTTCCTGCGGCTCGGCGGCGAGCACGTCGACAGAGGTGCGGCCCGCGCCCGCCTCGACGATCAGGCGCGACGTCGTACGGCGCGAATGCATCGGCACCCATTCCCATTGCGTCTTAAGGCCAAAGCGTTTGGAAAATTCCTCCATCACGATGCGATGGGTGCTGTCCTTGGCTGGGGCCGGCAGCCAGATGGTGAGCTTGCCTTCTTTCTTCGCGCCTTCAAGAATCGATTCGAAACTCTGCGCTTGAGCGGACATCGACACGGAAGCGACGGTGAGTAAAGATATGAGAGCGGTCGTGACTGTTCTGAAAATGACACCTGCGTTGAACTGCATTGTCTCTCTCCCTGTGATGACGGATATGCCGTCTTATGATTCGATTCGTCTGTTGGCGAGGATTTGCATAGGCACGACGAGGATCGCTAAACCGAGCACCATGATGATAGAGAGCGCGGCTGCACCTGAAGGATTTGGATATTCCCAAACCAGCCAGATCGCCGTCGCCACCACCACATTGCTTGTCGACATGAGAATTAGCGGGACGGTTAGATCACGCGCGCTGTGCGCGACGACCCAGAGCCAACCGTTGACAAAATGCGGCCAAACCAGCGGGATGATGACGTATCGCAACGACGTCAGCCAACTTGCACCGCTTACCATTGCTGCCTGCTCAAGTTCTTTATGAATTTGCAACAAGGCAGCGTTCATGATGCGGACGCTGAAAGCCAGATAGATAGTGACATGAGCGAGGATCATCACCCAGATCGTGCCGTAGAACGGCGTGCGCAAGTACAGCACGAGGAACGCAGTCGCCATGACGATATGCGGCACCGCGATCGGCATGAAAGACAGGATATCCAGAACCTTGCCGTGTGCGCCCTTCGTTCGCACGCAGAACCAGCTCACCAGGCTGGCGAGCACCATGGCGAGCGTGGCGCTGCCAAACATCAGCAGCAGCGTATTCATCAAGGCGCGCAGGATTAGCGGCTGGTTGAGGATGTCTCGATAGCTGGCGAACGACGCGGTGGCTAATCCCGCCCAGGTCGGCGTGCGGTAATAAGGAAACAGGCTCGTCCAGAACAGGCTGAGCAATGGCAGGGCCATGATGCCCAAGTAGAGCGCCACCAGAGCGGCGCCGGCGAAGCGGCCCCAACCGAGGGTAATGCGCTTGGGCCTAAACCCCTTGCCTGTCACCACCGCGAAACGTTCGCTGAGCCGGATCGTCCAGAAATAGAGCCACATCAACCCGAGGGCTACGAGCAGCATGGCCATACCAAACGACGAGGCTAGACCGTAATTCGGCATGCCGTGGCTCGGCGAAGCAAGCGTAAAGATGCGGGTGCTCAAGACCGGCACGCGAGCCGTCAGGCCGATTACAAGCGGCAGGTCAAATGCCTGGATCATCAGCATGAACAGATAGATGACGATCGAAAGGAGTCCGGGTTTAAGCAGTGGCAGCGTCACGCGGCGCAGCACAGCGCTTCGTCCTGCACCATGGACCTGAGCCGCTGTCTCCAACTGCGGATCCATATTGCGGATTAAACCGCTCATCATGATGAAGGCCGTCGGTGCATGGGACAGACCGGAGAGTACGATCATGGCGCCCATGCTGTAGATCGACAGCGGGCTCTCACTTAAGCCGAAGGTTTGCCGCAAGAAGACATTCAGGATGCCGTTACCCGGATTAATGAGGAGGATCCAACCGTAGGACATCACCAACGGCGGCACCGCCATCCAAGAGAACATCAAGATGCGGGTGGAGGCGCGGAACGGCATATCGGTCCGCTCGCAAAGCCAGGCGAAACAGAAGGCCAGGACCAAACTGATACTGACGCTGCCGACGGCATAAACGAGCGTGTTCCTGACGAGCACGAAGGTGTCGGCTTGGTTCAGGATCTCGACATAATTGCTGAAGGTCAAATCGGACCAAGAGAAGGGATCGGCGCCCGCCTTGCTAAAGCTGGTCAAGACAAGCAAGGCGATTGGGCCGACGACAAGCGCCAGCACGATCGCCGTCAAAAGCGCGCGCGCGATGGCCTGCTGCAGGCCCAGCGATGCCTGCACGGCCTTCCGGCGCGGCAGCCCAATCGGCGCCCGCGCCGCCGCTGCCGGAATGGAGGTCTTGCTAATGACCGCCTCCCCCGATGGACGCCGTTTGATCGGCCAATGCCAACGAACAGCGTTCCGACGGCAGTTCAATCGAGATTCGATCTCCCATTTGCACTTGCGCATAAGGATCGAGCATCATGCGCAACGGGTAATCGTTGATCTCAATGCGGCCTTCAATACGCTCACCAAGAAAACTGAGCTTTGCGACCTTGCCCTGAAAGACGTTTTCCGCACGCTCCGGGGCAGCGGCAGAACGCAAACGCAGTGCGTGCGGCCGCACGATGAGAGAAACCGGAGTGCCCTCACTGAAATTGCCATCGTTTGGACAGACCACGAGGCCAAATGGTGTCTCGACTTCAATCTGCGCACCGCCATTCACCGCCTGGCGCGCGCGGCCGGCGACGACGTTACTGCCGCCCATGAAATCGGCGACGAAGCCGTTCATCGGTCCGAGGTAAACCTCGCGTGGCGTGCCCATTTGGACGATCGAGCCGCTACGCAACAGCGCTAATCGATCGGACATCGACAAAGCCTCGACCTGATCATGCGTCACGTAAAGCGCGGTCATATTCATCGTCTTGACGAGGTCGCGGATTTCCAGACGCATGTCCTCGCGCAGCTTGGCATCGAGATTGCTGAGCGGTTCGTCGAGCAGGACGAGGCGCGGCTCATGCACAAGGGCACGCGCTAGAGCGATACGCTGCTGCTGGCCGCCGCTCAAATGCGGTGCCGGACGATGGGCGTAGTCCGAAAGCTTTACACGCTCTAGACTCGCCATGACGCGATCGCGCACACGAGTCGCCGGCTCCTTAACGCGGCCATGCTTGAGCGGGAAGGCGACGTTTTCGAACACCGACATGTGTGGCCAGATAGCGTAGGACTGGAACACCATGCCCAGCGCGCGCTCGTTCGACGGCACGCAAATCCTGGCCGAGCCAGAATAGACGGCCTTGCCGTCGAGCAGAATTTCACCGCTGTCGGCCACTTCGAGCCCAGCGATGCATTGCAACAACGTCGTCTTGCCGCAACCGCTGGGGCCCACCAAGGTGAAGAACTCACCCTTTGCGACTTCAAAGGACACGCCGGCAAGCGCTGTCGCGCGTGCGGCCCCGTCTCCCCCTCGCGGGTCATCGTAGGTTTTGACGAGGTTGCGTACAACGAGCATGCGCCTCTCCCTATATGGACGCAGGATCGAAATTTATCGAAGAAGGTTCGGATGGCTTAATGCCTGTTCTCGAACCAACATCGACGCGATTGCGGTTTCTTATACCGCTTCGGGTATCTTCTCGCGTTCATCCGCGCTGATCCATCGGTAAGTTCCGCGGACGATCAGCAATTCATTTTCCTTGGCGTCACGGACGGTGCCCTTCGGATCTCTCCCGGCTTTCACCGCCTCGACCTCTTGGAGGAACATGTTGCGCAGCATGATAATGCCGCCATCGATCAAAGACAGATTCTCATTCTCCCGATCGGAGATCGGCCCAATGCTGTCGAGAACGGTCGCATCCTCCTCGGCTATTTCGGAGGCCATCGAGTAGCCGAGCTCATGCGTGCCGGATCGATACTCGCCGTAAGGTTGAATTGGCGTCGCCTTTCCGGGGTCTTTGCGCAGCTCATTGCGCGTCTGCTTTTGGCCTGATGGGCGGAAGAACACGCGCATATTCATGGTGTGCGTGTCATCGATCGGCACCGACCAACGCGCGCTCGCCGCTGGCAGCGCGCCTTTTTCCGGTTCACCGCCGAAGCTGACGTTGCCGTCGCCGCCGAACACGATGCCGGGCATAACCACCGGATGATCGCGGTAGTTGAATTCCCCGGGCTTACGGCCATTCCGCACCGCCTTATAGATGCAGCCGGTCTCCATCTCTTCGAACCAGACTTTCTCGGGCGCGTGTGACATGTCGGCCCAGACATCGGCATGGAGAAAGCTCACATGGAAGGGGTCGATGCCGTTCTCGACGCACTGCAGGAAATTGCAGTCGTTGAAGGACTGGATGTATGAGCGGCGCTCGCCTTCAGAAACGAGGATGTGATAGCGCGGTAGCAATGGCGCCGGCTGCGGCCCCATGTAGGCAAAGATCACGCCGCCGAGCTCTTGCGCCAAATAAGCCGTCTGCTTGATCTTGTCCTTCAGTTTGCTGCCTTCCGGCTCACCCGGCGTCTCCAGCAGCGTGCCTTCCTTATCGAACAGCCAACCGTGATAGCGGCAGCGTAGGCCCTTAGGGTTGATATGGCCCAGGCAAAGATTGGCGCGGCGATGCGGACACTTGGAATCCATCACGCCCAAGCTGCCGTCGCGCTCGCGGTAGAGCACGAGGTCTTCACCGAGTAGCCGGATAAGAGTCGGCTTGTCCTTGAGATCATTCGAGAAACTGACGGGCCACCAGTAACGGCGGAGCAGCTCACCCATCGGGGTGCCAGGCCCGACCCGTGTCAGGGTCTCGTTCTCTTCCTTGGTAAAATGCTGGTACATCGCTCTCTCCCTTTGGCGCCATTTTTTGAGCGCGCCTGATTGGCTTGCAGCCATTTTGATGGAGGCGATCTTAGGCAGAAGGCGAAAGGCTGGATAATAACTAATGTGGCGCTGACATATCCGCGGGATATGTCAGTCTCTAATGATTCTCCGTGCTGTAGCCGAGGCGCAAACAGGCTTTGCTGATTTCACGGAGAAACGATTGAGCAATGTCGGTGAGAGGATAATCGGCGCGATAAAGCGCGCCAATCGCTCTTGTGGAGAATTTTGGCTCGAGCTTGAGCTCTCGCAGCAATCCAGCGCGGCCTTCCTGCGTCGGCTCATCATTCGGCAGCAGGCCGATATAATCGGTCTGCATCACGATCGTTTTCACAAAAGAAACCGACCGACATTCAATGGCGCCGATTGGCAATTCGCTGCCGGCCGACTTCAGATATCCGTCGATATAAGCGCGCCGCTCCGAGCCGGGTGGCGGCAAGATCCAAGGAAACTTAGCAAGATCTTTTGGTCCGATGCTGTTCAACTCTAGTAACGGATGCCCGCGCCGCACAACGATCGTTGGACGATCGTAAAACAAGATCTTATGCGCGAGACTGCCGTCTGCCTTCTCGAGATCGACGATCGAGATTATGAAGTCAAATTCGCCGCGGCGTACAGCAGCTTCCAGATCACCCAGCGGCTTTTCAATAACGCGTAATCGCAGCTCGGGCCGTGATGCAAGCAGGCGAATCGACGCCTCCGGCAATACATTGGTCGCCTGACTCGGCAGCACGCCCACAGAAACCAGGCCAGCGCTATTGCGGCTCAACTCTGAGATTTCCTCTTCAGCGCGAGCCAGTTCAGCAGTGATCGACTTAGCGCGCTCATATAGCGTGCGGCCATAGTCAGTGGCCGTGACGCCCTTGGCGTCACGGCGTAGTAATTTCACACCCAAGCGGGCCTCTAACAGCCGCAGCGCCTTGGTCAGCGCCGGTTGGGATATGCCAATGGCTTTGGACGCCTGTGTCAGGCTGCCCTTTTCTACGACCTGCGCGAAATAGCGAAGTTCTCGGGTATCCATCGCCCTGCCCCTAGCCCCTTCTCGATTTTATTCAAAGTATCGGGGGGCGCAATTTTTGGGAATGCAAACACGTGCCGCTCGCACCTGCAACATTCCAACGCAATTCAGCCTGTGTAATTGATGGCGTCTCTTGCCGGCCATGTCCAACTAGTAAAATGGAAATGCCAATATAGGCATGGCCAATAGGGAACATCCGTTTTGCGCCTGAGCTATTAGGACGGCATCCCCGTTTTTCATAAAGCCGGTTATGCTATCACCAGCGCCGACAAAGCTGCCTGATGACCGTTGAAAAGACTCAAGGCACGTGCGTCCCGTCAAGGAACAGCACCCCGCCGCGGTACCCGCACATTTCATTATCGCCGATGAGTCCGAAATCGAGCCACAGCCCGACGTCCGGACTCGAAGCTCTGCTACTCTCGAGCTAGGCGTCCAGTTCGCGATGCAGAAATTCGAAGCTGCGCTTGTGGCAAAGGTCGGCGGCGGCCCGTTTCGCGGGCGGCAGGTCGGCGTCGGGCGCAACGTCGGCAAAGCCGTGGCCCATACCCTCGTAGATGTGAATCTCGTGCGGCTTGCCGAGTTGGTCGAGCGTTTTCTTGAAGGCTTCGACTTCGCTGAGCGGCGTCGGCTCGTCGTGCGTGGCGTAATGGCCTTGCAGCTTGCAGGAGATGGTCGCCAATTCGCGCATGTCGGGAAACAGGCTGTGATGGTAGAGGATGCCGGCCTGATAGACGTCGCTACGGGCGAGGGCGAGTAGCGCCAGCCCGCCGCCAAGGCAGAAGCCGGTGACGCCGACCTTGCCGGCGTTCGTGACCCAGGGGAGGCTACGCAAAAAGGCCGCGCCGCCAATGACGGCTTTGACGGCGGATTCGACATCGAGCGAATTCTTGGCGTGCAGCCCTGTGGCGAGATGGTGCGGCACTTCGCCCTTCATGAAATCGGGCGACAACGCGACGAAGCCGTTACGCGCGTAGTAGCGCGTGAGCTCGCGGTGCTTCCAGGTTAGTCCGTACATGCTTGAGAGCAGTACAACGCCGGGCCGCGGCCGGCCATCGGCCGGGCGGGCGAGAAATCCGTCCATGTAAAGGCCGTCGGTCTCATAGCCGGCATGCAAGGAAATGATGTTTTCGCCTTCGATGGCGGCGGCCTTTGAGGCGGCCGCGCCGGCGATGTCCTGTTCTTTGTCCGCGCCCGTCATGACGACCTTCGATCCTTTCGGCATAGCTGCTTCCGCTGGAAATCCATGGCTGGGGGCGAACTATAAACTCTGCGCCGCGCAAATAATCTGCGGAGAGCCGCCGCAACGGTCAACTTGCCCTTAACCGGCAGTCAAGGACGGGCCGCTGGGAATTCGGGAGGCGCGGGAAGTGGGATTCGCGAAGGGCGCCAGACCGCTTACGATTTTTTGCCGGTGAGTGCGCGGCTCCATGGCGGCGCGGGCGGAATGACTTCGCGCAGATAATCGCGCAGCACGCGAATGCGCCGGGAAATATATTTTCGCTGCGGATAGACCATGTAGATCGGCTCGCCTTCGAAAACATAGGTCGGCAAGAGAATGCGCAGGGCGCCGGAGCGCAGATAGTCGGCCGCCATGAAGTCGGTCAGATAGACGATGCCGATGCCGTTCGCCGCCGCTTCGGCCGCGGCCGTCATATCGTTGACGTTGAGGACGCTGGGCACATCAATAACCGTGATGTTCCCGGCTTCGTTGAAGGCCCAGCGGCGGTAGCGTCCTTCGCGCGCGACGACGTAATTGACGCAGCGGTGCGCGCCAATCTCATGCGGCGCACGTGGCGCGCTATGGCGGCGGATGTAGTCGGGTGAGGCGCAGACGACGTAGCGCACCGGGCAGAGCTTGCGAGCGATCAACGGCGAATGGGGCTCGATGCCGTAGCGCAGGGCGATATCGATTCCTTCCTCGTCGAGGTTCAGCGTGCGGCCGTCCAGGACCAGATCGATGGTCACCGCGGCGTAGCGTTGGAGAAACTCGGTCAGAGCCGGAATGACGATCTTCTTGCCGAAGGCGTGCGGTGCTTGCAGGCGGAGGCGGCCGCTCGGCTGCGTCTGAACGTCGAGAATGGCGCCTTCGGCTTCCTCCAGATC
Source organism: uncultured Rhizobium sp. (assembly GCA_964628235.1). GTDB lineage: Bacteria > Pseudomonadota > Alphaproteobacteria > SMXQ01 > SMXQ01 > CAMAVH01. Next base: position 96,056 of record CAZVLU010000001.1, read on the forward strand.
GGCGAGGATGCGCTTGCAGCGCTCGAAATAAGCGGAGCCTTCGTCGGTCAGGTGGATCGAGCGCGGCGTGCGGTTGAGCAGGCGGACATGCAGCCGCTCTTCGAGACGGGAAATTGCCTTGCTCACGCCGGAGACAGACATCTCCAGCTTCTGCGCAGCGGCCGTCAGGCTGACGCTTTCGGCGACGCAGACGAAGGTTGAGATGGCGCTCAGCTTGTCGGTCGGGGTTTTCGCTTTCGCCATCTGCTCCATACCGCGGTCGGGACCGCACCCAAGACATCGGGAACGCTTGAAAAACACCGCCCTTCTTAGCGCAAACCCCTCTTGCGCCAGGGTCGGGCACCGTTGACTTTTGGTCAACACCTTATTGATTTCCAGGCGGCGACTTCCGGCGTTTCGCGCAAATGAAATCTCGTATGCTCCTGGTTGCGGCGGATGGACGAGCGCGCATGTGATCGGCAAGAGAAAATCGAGCGAATGATTCAGCGGATTTGGGACAGCTTCCTCACAGAGCGCGACAAGCAGGTCTTTTCTGCGTCCGGATACGGCGTCCGGCAGGGCTTCGGCAAGCGTCCGGCCCTCCTCGTGATCGACGTGAATTACGCTTTTTGTGGTGAAAGCCCGGCGCCGATTCTTGAGAGCATCAAGAAATGGCGGACCTCCTGCGGGGAAGAGGCGTGGGAGAGCGTCAAGGTCATCCGCCATTTATTGGATGCAGCGCATGAGAAACTGCCGGTCATCTACACCACGGGTACGCGTCGTGCCGACAATTGGAACAGCGGTAGCTGGGCTTGGAAAAGCAGCCGTAACGGCGAAGAAATTAAGATCAAACGCGACACCGCGTTCGACGGCGACGTCATCGTCTCGGAGATCGCGCCCGGCCCGGCCGACATCGTGCTGGCGAAGGAAAAACCGAGCGGGTTCTTCGGCACGCCGCTGCTCAGCCATCTGGTGCTTCTCGGCTGCGACAGCCTGATCGTGGCCGGCACGACGACAAGCGGCTGCGTCCGCGCAACGGTGCTGGACGCCTTCTCGAACAATTTCCGCATCACCGTCGTCGAGGACGCCTGTTTCGACCGCTCGCAGGCGTCGCACGCGGTCAGTCTCTGCGACATGAACGCGAAATATGCCGACGTGGTGCCGAGCGGCGAGGTCTTGCCGTTCCTGAAGAACTATCCGGCCGGGCAGTTCGATCTGCCGTCAGGGCAGGGATGCGATAGCGCATCGCATCGTGCAGACGCCATTCGGCGAGTTGGGCAGTGAACATTAGGGGGATTGTTATGACGTCTCGTTTTGCCAAATCGACGCTCTCAGCGGCCGTGGGCTGCACTGCCGCCTGGTTCGTCGGTTCGACGAGCGCAGCCGCGCAATCGGTCGAATCCTTTTATGCAAAGCAGCCGGTGACGATCAACGTCGGCTTCTCGCCCGGCGCCGGCTACGATCTCTATGCCCGCATCCTAGCGCGGCATATGGGCAAGCATGTTCCGGGCAAGCCCAATGTCCTCGTCGTGAACATGCCGGGTGCCGGAAGCTTGAAGGCGGCGAATTACCTTTACAACATCGCACCTAAGGACGGCGCGTCGTTGGCGATCTTCGCCCGCGGCATTCCGATGGAGCCGTTGTTCGGAAACGCCGAGGCGCGCTTCGACGCGCTCAAGTTCAATTGGATCGGCAGTCCGGCGGAAGAGGCGAGCGTCGCTTTTTCGTGGCATGAATCGCCGATCAAGACCTTCGAGGATGTGCTCTCGAAGGAGATGATCGTCTCATCGACAGGCTCCGGCGCGGATACGGCGACGTTCCCGCTGCTTCTGAACGAAGTATTCAAATCCAAATTCAAGGTCATCGCCGGATATCCGGGCGCGGCGGAAGCACTCATCGCGGTGGAGCGGAAAGAAGCGGACGGCATGGTCGTGTCTTGGAACACGATCAAGGTGCCGCGCCCCGATTGGGTGCGCGATAAAAAGATCAACGTGCTGCTCCAACTGAATCTGGAGAAGAACGAAGAGCTGTCCGGCGTTCCTTTGGCAATCGATCTCGTGAAAAACGACGCGGATCGCAAGCTGTTGGAACTGTTCGCGGGCCGGCTGGTAATGGCCTACCCCGTTGCCGCGCCGCCGGCCGTTCCCGCGCAGCGGGTTGCGGCCTTGCGCGCAGCGTTCGACGCGACGATGAAGGATCCGCAGCTTCTGGCCGAGGCCGAGAGGGCCGGCATGGACATTAAGCCTGTCACCGGCGCGAAGATTCAAGCTCTGTTGGAAGCCGTGCACACGTCGCCGCAAGATGTCGTCGAGCGGGCCCGTGGGATCATCGAGCTTGGCAGGAAAGTAAAGTAGTCGGTCCGAACGCTGCGCAAGTTAGCCGGGCCTGAACACGTCTAGTCCAGCTGACGAGCGCGCGCGTTCCATTTTCCAGAGCATCCTTCACGGCGGCTCAGTCTCCTTCTCCACTACACATGAACTCGGTGTTTCGACTCAGTAGGAAACATAAGTTTTCGACTGACTGCTCTCACGATTGCGCTGGGATAATATCAAAGAATCTTCCTCGCTCTCGATTTCCCAGAAATCGCGTATGCGTCATTTTTCCTAAAGCGCGTTATGCGATCATTTTGGCGTCAACGGGCTTCTTGGCTCCAATGACGACTATGAATATCGGCATGCGTAAAACAGTATTAGCTAATCGCTTCACCCGCATCAGCCCGGCGCATTGCCAGCATGAGCTGCGCGTAGCATTCCTCGACACGGTCGCTAACCAATTTATCTGAGAAACCGCCCTTGGCGTGCTTGCCGGCAACCTTCATATCGAAGATAGGCGCATTTACATCATCAAAGATGATGCGAAGCCCGACCTCGCTGATATAGGCCGTGTGCACTCGGCGTGCAGAGACTGCGCCGACCGCCGCGCCGGCGACCCCGAAGATCGCGCCTCCCACAACTGCCCGGCCAAGCTGGTTGCCACGCGCAACGCGGTCCTGAACCTGACCATCTCGCCTCACCCTCTCGACAGACACGATGTCCTTGTAGTCGTAGATGCGCACTACGCCGTTCTTAGGCATAACGCCAATTTTATGGGCGGCATGGTCCAAAGCGATCCCAACGCCCCATCCAAAGAATTTGTAATCGACGTTAAAGTCCGGCCCTAAGGCCTGAAGCTTGGCTTCCTGTCCGTCACGCTCAAAGGAGATCACCGCTTTTATAATCAGGATGATGCTACCGAGTGCGACGGCTATCCAGAATATGGTGACGAACAGTGGACTCATCGTATCATTTCCTCGGATCTACTTCTGTTTGCAGACAGTGCGGCCATCCGGGTAGCCCTTACATTCCTGGACCACTTTCCCGGTTTTCCGATCGCGGCAGAGAATGATGCCGTCCGGATAGGTCTTACAGACGAGCTCAGCGCGTAGGGGCGTGGCCGTCCCCGCCTGTACAGCGGAGGCCAAGAGGGACAGCGCGCAGCCGCAGATCGCTAGTCCACCCAGCCACTTCATCGAACGGCTCAGCCGTTCAGAGCGCGCAAAGACTTTCATCGTTTGACGTCGGTATAGCTCCAGTAGAGCAAGGCTCCGCCCTGGTAGGTGCATTCAAAGTCATACCACTGATATGTCGCGTGTTCGGCGAGCCACCGGATTGTCCCCTTCACAACCATGATGTCGTCGGGCCGCTGCTCGACCGTGGGTTCACCTCCGAGCATGACGGTCGAGGGAAATCGCGCTTGGGCTTTGGCTCGCTTCTCGCACTGCTCGACCGCGTTATTTGTCCGATTTTCGACCACAACCTTCTCGGGTGGTTTGTCCGGCTGGCAGGCGTAGACGCCCAGTAGCACCAGCAAAATCACGGCAATGATCGGCATAGAGCCCCCGGTTTGCACTTATCTGTTTAACGACCGGGCCATACTTCCTTCCATTATCGGATTTTTCAATATCTGATTTCCCGATTTAGACGAGCTACCGGCGTTGGTCGCCGGGAGCGTGAATGTGTGGCTAAAACTGCAGGACTATAAGGCCATCGGGACTGTCATGGCCGACGTGCGCAAAACCGCCGGCTTCACCCAACAGGACCTAGCCAAGCGGCTCAAAAAGCCGCAGAGCTTCGTGTCATCCTACGAAGCCGGCCAGCGGCGGATCGATTTACTCGAGTTCTTACGCATTATGGCGATGCTCGGCGCCGATCCTGAGAAAACCTTTTCCAAGGTCGTGGAACGCATGGAGTCGAAACGGCGACCGCCGGCGAAACGCTGACAGTAAAGATTCCTGTTTAGAGGATCGATTATTTGTCAGTTTCGTATAATAACTGGACTTTTCTGAGTTTTATTTCAGCTTGACTTTCTAACTGCGGTCTTTTAAGCATTAAAAGTCATCGTCGTAAAGCATGATTACGTGGGCTTCCCCCGCGGCAGCACGAGACGAACCCCGGACACCAAAGGCACTCAGATATGAGTGGGGTTCTGCATCTACATGCTCAGCAACTCTCTTCCTTATGCAGTGGTAAGTGATCGACGATTGTGTCGTCGTCACGCCATTCAGCATGTCCGGGTCAATTCTCATAAGGGAAGACCCAAATGGCTGCATTCAATGACGCAACCAAACACACCGTTACCCGCGTGGCTCGTTCAGAGGCCGCCAAGCCGAGGCCCATTCGCCACCGCTCAAGGCCGAAACCGCCTCCAGGCCATGCGGTTCTAATCTGCGAACCTATTCAGACAAAGCCACCGGCATTTAAGTCGCCTCCAAAGGAGAAGGCGAAGATCGTGTTGAACCCAGGGTCAATCCTGTTGCGCCCCTGGGCCAGCCTTAAACCTGATCCCAAGAACGCTCGCCAGCACAGCTCGCGGCAACTCGAGATGCTGCGAAAAGCGATCGAGGTGTTTGGCTTCGCCGTCCCCATCCTGATTGATGAAGAGGGAAATATCCTCGCCGGGCATGCGCGACATACGGCCGCTGGGCAGCTGGGGATGCCCGAAGTCCCGGTGATCTGCATTTCGCATCTGACGCCGGCACAACGACGCGCCTTCATGATCGCCGACAACAGATTGGCTGAATTGGCGCAATGGGATCCCGAGATCCTAGGCCAGGAATTGCTCGAGCTATCAAAGCTCGATCTAAATTTCTCGGTCGAGCTGACCGGCTTCACGACAGCCGAAATCGACCTCCGGATCAATGGCATAGACTCAACAGGAGCGACACCGACAGCAGAGGACGTCACACCGCCCATCGAACAGGTCGCTGTCTCTCGTCTCCACAATTTATGGCAACTGGGTGATCACCGCCTTCTGTGCGGCAACGCCCTCGAACCGGTCAGCTATGAAGCCCTGCTGGGCACGACACGTGTGCGAGCCGTCATTACAGACCCGCCATATAATGTGAAGGTCCAGGGCCATGTCGGGGGTCTTGGCCGGGTGCGACACCGGGAATTCCTCATGGCTTCGGGCGAAATGTCCGAGGAGCAGTTCATCGCCTTTCTGGCTACGTTCCTCAAATGCGTCGTCGCCGTCTGCGTCGACGGAGCGTTGATCTACGCCTACATGGACTGGCGTCATGCCTACGAGCTGCTGACCGCGGCGCGGCGCACGAAGCTCGCCCAACTCTCCCTCTGCTGCTGGAACAAGGACAACGCCGGCATGGGGAGCTTCTACCGCTCCAAGCATGAGCTCGTCTTCGTGTTCAAACATGGCACAGGGCGCCATATCAATAACGTCGAGCTCGGCCGGTACGGCCGCTACCGCACCACGGTCTGGGACTATCCCGGCGCCAACAGCCTGCGGCGCGGCCGCGATACCGATCTCGCCATGCACCCGACGGTCAAGCCTGTCTCCATGATTGCCGACATCATTCGCGACTGCACGGCCCGCTGCGATATGGTGCTCGATCCCTTCTGCGGCTCCGGCACTATCGTGATGGCAGCGGAAAAAACCGGGCGTGTTGCCCGGGCCATGGAGCTCGACCCGCTCTATGTCGATACCGCCATTCGGCGCTGGCAGCAGGCGACCGGGCAACAGGCTGTGCTCATGGCCACCGGTCAGACCTTCGACGAAGTATCGGCCGAGCGCCTTGGGGAGGTGCTGTGATGGCGAAGAAATTCAACCCCGGCGCAACGACCTCCATGCCCGCCTCGCCTCAGCCGCCGAAGGTGCGTCATCGAACGCGTCCAATCACGCCCCCTGTGCCTGCAACATCCAAGGCCGCGAGGCAGGATCCTCCCGACGAGGATGTGGGCTATGCCCGGCCACCCAAAGCCACGCGCTTTAAGCCTGGCAGGTCTGGCAATCCCAACGGCAGACCCAAGAGCAGGCCCAAGGACACGCATGGCCTGCTCGAGAAGATCCTTGAGGGCAAGATCGACGTCACCGAACGCGGCCAACGCAAAAAATACAGCGTGCGGGAGGTGCTCCTAAAGACGGTCACTAACAAGGCAGCCAGCGGCGATTTGCGGGCTTTGTCAGCCGTTATGAAGCTGATGAAGGACTACCTCCCTGAGGCACCACCACCACAGGCCGAGGAAGCGCAACTGCCGCAATGCGATCAGGACATCCTCGACAGCTATGTCAAGCGCCGCATGTCAATTCTTCAAAAGGACAAATAGCCATGAACGACCCCATTGCCTTCAACACACTCATGCGCAACGACCTGCTGAGCTTTCTCCGTAAGGCCTTCATTCATCTTCACCCTGAAGATGTCTTCATCGATGCGGCCTACCTTCGGTTGCTTGTGTGGTATCTGGAGCAATGTGCCAACGGCAGGATCAAACGTCTCGTCATCAACTTGCCGCCCCGACATCTGAAGTCTCATGCCACCTCGGTGGCTTTTCTTGCATGGTTGCTGGGACGCGATCCGACCCAGAAAATCATTTCGCTTAGCTATTCGCAGGAGCTGTCCGAAAACTTCACTGCGAATTTCAGAAGTGTCGTCACCAGCCCTTGGTATAGGCAAGCGTTCCCGGCATTCCGGATCACGCGCGACACGGCGACGGAACTGCGAACGACGCTCAATGGCTATCGCTACTCGACATCGATTGGCGGCACCTTGACGGGACGGGGCGGCGATTTCATCGTGATCGACGATCCCATGAAACCGGGCGAAGCCTTCTCGCGCGCCATGCGCGAGCAGATGAAGGCCTGGTTCGATACGACGCTGTCCTCCCGCCTCGATAATAAGGACGAAGGTGTCATCATCGTCGTCATGCAACGGCTGCATGTGGACGATCTTACCGCCCATCTCATAGAAAAAGGCGGCTGGACCCTCCTCAGCCTTCCCGCGATTGCCCAGGAGGATGAGGACATTCCCTATGGCGACGGTGAACGTTTCGTCAGAGCACGCGGCGAAGCTCTATGTCCGGAGCGCGAGAGCCTCGCAACCCTCGGGCAAATTCGACGTGATATGGGCAGCGTCAACTTCCAGGCCCAATATCTGCAAAGGCCGATCCCGGAGGCTGGACAACTCGTCAGGCGCGAGTGGCTCCAGACCTACGAGCATGATCCATTAGATGCCAACTACGACGTCATCGTGCAGAGCTGGGATACCGCAGCCGTCCCCGGCAAGCACAATGATTATTCCGTCGGCCTGACCTTCGGCATTCGCGGCGGTGACTTCTATCTCCTCGATGTCATTCGCGGGCAGTATGATTTCCCAACCCTGCAGCGGGCCATGATTACCAGGGCTCTTCGTTTCTCAGCCACGACCATGCTCATCGAGAAGGCGACGATCGGCATCGGCATGGCGCAGAATCTCAGGCGCGAGACCAACCTTCGCCCTCTAGCCATCCCGCCGCGCGGTGACAAGGTCCAGCGCCTCGCCATCTGCTCCCATGCGATCGAGGCAGGCCGTCTCTACGTGCCGCGCAATGCGCCCTGGCTGGGAGCCTTCCTCGAGGAGGTCCTGAGCTTCCCCGATGGCCGCTACGATGATCAGGTCGACGCCCTAACCTTGTTCCTCAAATGGGCCTTGAGCCGGCGCAATAACTTCGGCTACGGGCCCAACCAGCCCCGGCCGACATTCCTGCGGCCGAGCCCGATCCGTCAGCCCGGTCATTGCTTCCGTTTCATCGACCGCGGCGGGCTCGCCGCCAACATCCGTAGGCCCTGATGGCAGCTTTCCGCGAGGATGTAGGTCACTGCATCCTCGCGGTAGGCCTACTGCAGCGCCTGATGTAGCCGGCCGCACAAAATCTCCAGCTTAAGCACGACCTCCGACACCGTATCTGCCGGCGCATGCGCCAGATGCTCCGTGAGCTCCTGCAGCGCCGCGAACCGCTCCTGCATCTTATCCTCGGGCGCCGCCCCTATCAGCCGGCGCTGCAGCCGACACACCTCAGCATGAAGCTGTTCGACGAGTGTCACGGCATGTTTGGTCTTCTTCGGCATCGGCGCCTCGAGATTGGACAGCAAAGCCCTTCCTTTGCTTCCTTTGGCGCAACCATCAAGTCCGAATAGAGCGAAGACACCCAAATAAACTGCAGCAATTGCGCTCGACTTCCCCGGCGAAGGAAGCGTTGCTGTGTCCATCAGCGGGGCGATAAGCCCTCGCCTGCCTCGACCGGCGCACCGGCGGGGCTCTGGGCAGTGGAAGCGCCGCGATAGACGCGGCGCCAAACACGGAGCCCACAATGGCCGAATTGACCGATTCTCTGCTCGTTATTCTCTCCGCCGCCAGCCAACGGGCCAATGGCAGCCTTCTGCCCCTTCCTAAAAGCCTGAAGCTAAGCAAAGCCGCCGCTGCTCTGGTCTTCCAGACCCTGCTGAAAGCCAAGCTTGCAGCTGAAAAGCCCGCCGAGCCTGGCGAGCCCGCTTGGCGTGAAGACGGCGAAACGAAATTCGCGCTCAAAATCACGGAGAGCGCTCTCAAGCGGCTTAACGTTGCGGCCGGCGACACTACTGAGCAGCCTGCAAAAGCCACCGCCAAGAATGCCGAGAAGCGCCGGAAGGGCAGTTCCAAGGCTAAGGCGGCGAAGACGCCTGCCGCCTCGAAGGCGCCCGCCTCCTCCGGCTCCAAGATCGAGAGCCTTATTACCCTGCTCCGCCGTAAGACGGGCGCTACGATCACCGACGCCATGGAAGCGACGGGCTGGCAGGCCCATTCCGTGCGCGGCGCCATCAGCGGCACGCTGAAGAAGAAACAGGGCCTAACCGTTACCTCTGAGGTCGAAGGCCCCCGGGGCCGGGTCTACCGTATCGCGACCGGCCGCTAACGATGGTGCGCCCAACGGCACAGTGGGGTCGGCGGGAGGGATCGCCCCTCCCGCCGACCAGCACGGCACGCGACAAAGCGGTCGAGGAAGCCCTCGACCGCCTCCCCGACCTGGATCTGGCGGGGCTGCGCCAGGAGTGGACCCGGCTCTATGGCACAGCGCCATCCCGCTATATCAGCCGTGACCTGCTGATGCGGGCGGTGGCCTACCGCATCCAGGAGAACGCCTACGGAGGGCTGAAGCCAGCCGTGGTGCGCCAACTGCGCAAGGTTATGGAGGATCTCCGAGCCGGACGCACCCCGGACCCGACCGTCCGGCCCCAGATGCAGCCCGGCGTCCGCCTCATGCGAGACTGGAATGGCGAAACCCACTCGGTCGAAGTGCTAGATAAGGGCTTTGCCTGGCGGGGTAAGACCTATAGCTCGCTCTCCGCGATCGCCCAGCGCATTACGGGCGCCCGGTGGTCTGGTCCCCGCTTCTTCGGGCTGCTCGATAAGTCCAAACAGACGTCTGGGCGTAAGGCAAAGCCGGCGCCATGAGCACAGTCAAGACCATCCGCTGCGCCATCTATACTCGCAAGTCCAGCGACGAAGGGCTCGACCAGGAATTCAACACGCTCGAAGCCCAGCGCGAAGCGTGTGAGGCATACATCAAAAGCCAAGCGCATGAAGGCTGGCGAGCCCTGCCCGAGCGCTTCGATGATGGTGGGCATTCCGGTGGCACGCTTGAGCGGCCCGCCATGAAACGACTGCTCGATCGCGTCCGCGAGCGGCGGATCGATATCATTTTGATCTATAAAATCGACCGCCTTACACGCTCACTGACAGACTTTGCCAAGCTCGCCGAGCAGTTCGACCAATACGGTGTGTCCTTCGTATCGGTCACCCAACAGTTCAACACCACGACCTCCATGGGACGGCTGATGTTGAATGTGCTGCTCTCCTTCGCGCAGTTCGAGCGCGAGATCGCCGGCGAACGCATCCGCGATAAAATCGCCGCTTCCAAGAAGAAGGGCATGTGGATGGGCGGCTCTGTGCCGCTCGGCTACGACTGGAAAGATAAGAAGCTTGTGATCAACGAGGCCGAAGCGAAGACCGTGCATATGCTCTTCGAGCTTTACCTCAAATTCGGCAACGTTCGTCTGGTGGTCACAGAAGCTGCGCGGAGAGGGCTACGGACGAAGATGCGCCCCACGGCCAAAGGACAGCGAGTTGGCGGACATGAATTTCGCAGAGGGCATATCTACGCAATTCTTCGCAATCCACTCTACGTTGGTCGGGTGCCGCATAAGGATAAAAGTTATGCAGCCGACCACAAGCCGATTGTGAACGAGAAAATCTGGCAGGCGACCCAGAGCCGGCTTGATCAAAATCTTCAAGGGGCCGCACGAGCGTTCAAGAGAATCAAAGACGAAGCAAGCCTTCTCGTGGGTCTTCTTTACGACGAACAAGGCAATCGCTTCACGCCTTCTCACACCATGAAGGGAAACCGGCGATATAGGTACTATGTCGAGAACGCTCTGGTGACGGGAGAGACTGAAGGCAAAGGGCGCCTACGCCGGATCCCCGCCAGCGAGATTGAAAGGGCCGTGAAGCAGGCCTTGGCCGATTTTCTTAAGTCGCCACCAGAATTGCTAAAAGCGCTCGGCGCCCAATCCAAGATTGATGATTTATCCGAAGCACACCGCAAAGCAGTTATCACCGGCGAACAACTCCTCGGCACAATGACGGAGGCATCACTTGCAATATGCACTCGATTGCTGACGCGGGTAACGGTCGGCACCAGAAATCTCAAGATCCAACTTGCCAAGGATGAACTTCACAAGCTTTGCGGTCTCAGCAACCGCACATCGAAGAACAAAGGGTTGCATCAGATCCAAGTGCCAACGCGGTTTGGCAACCGCGGCGGGCAACGTAAACTAATAATGATACAGAAGGGTCTAGAGGGCCGTGCCGACCCAGCTCTAATAAAGGCGCTCGCGCAAGCTCACCACTGGTGGGAATTGTTAACGAGCGGTTCAATCACGTCGCTGAACCAAATCGCGCGTCGCGAAAATAAGGCCGGCTCGTATATCGGCCGCGTAATCCGATTGGCCTTCATGGCCCCAGATCTTCAGCAAGCCATTTTGAATGGCCAACACCCGCCCGAACTCACAGCAAAGCGAGTCATCCTGCGAGAGAACCTAGATCTCCGGTGGTCGGCGCAAGCCCTGCGTTTCATGCCGCATTGCTGACCGCAGCGTTATTGCGGCCGTCCTCCTACCGTCCGACGAAACTCAGGGTGCATCTAGATGACCCACCGGCGAGCAAGATTTATTGATCTGCACACTTCCTTCTCTAACTAAGCAGTTCGCGCAGGCGATCAATTTCTCCATTTGCAATATAGACGAATGGGCATTCGATTTCTTGAGCGATGCGGCGCGCCACTGCCTTCGCCACCCTTTGGTGATCTCGCAAAGTCGCAACATCGCGATACGGACGTTCACGCGTCGTATCCGCCCGTCGCCTCTCCGCGATCACATCAGGTTTCTCCGCCAGAAAGCAGATAACATCGAGTGCAAGAGCGCCGAAGACTAAAGATGGAATCTCGATGAGGCCGTCACGTCCATCAATGACGCTATGCCCATCTAATATGATCGGTAAATTTGTTGTCGCCACTGCTCGCCTGAAAGCTGCGATCATAAGAGCCTGATTATCAACTACGGCTCCTTTGCGTAATTCTTCCGAACTTTCCGAATTCTGCATCCTATATGCTTGCTCGGCCTTAATTAGACTACTGGCCTGAAGGTGCAGCAACGGCAGGGACTGATGCACTTTGCCAATGAGCGTTGATTTACCCACGCCAGAAAGACCAAGGACGGCTATTCGTCTGCTCATACTGCGAATCCAAAAGCACCTTGTCTCAAGACCGACATTTGCTGAGATGGCAGAAGGCTCTTGATAGACTGGGGCGGGCGAGCCGCAAAGACTTGGCTGGTTACGAGCGCTGCAAGGGGCATTGGAGGCTCTACATGTGCAGCGAGAAGGAAGTTTATCACTTTAACCGGGTTGTCCGGGCTCGCGGCCAAGTGTCTGAGCTGAAGTTCACTGTAGACAGATCGGCCGCCCGCAAGCTGGAGCAGTTCTTCAGCAGAATGTGCAAGCTTCATCTCCTCGAACACGCCTACCGTAGTAATCGCCTGCGATGGCTGTGCCTCGGACTTCCCTTTGTAGAAAAAAAGGAGTGCGCCGGGCTGAGAGATGTTCGCTGGCGCGCGGCAAAGATAGACCTTGCGAATCGTATTGCCCGGCCTAAGAAGCCCAGTTTCTCCAAACAGGCTAAATTGTTTGCGGTTCACCAATTCCGGGAAAAGGACTTCATGAAACTCTTCTTGAATAGGGATTGCATAAGCGGCGACGCCATCACCAGTCGCAAATCGCGGGTAATTTTTACGCGCAAGGTCAAACAGTGAAGTGTCCGGAAGAGGTAATAGTCGCTCTCGACTGATGGGCTTTTCGTAGACTCGCTCACCGTTTGTTTTATCGTATGTGTGGCGGAAGCCATAATATTCGAGGAGCGCAATCAGCGTCTGCTGCTCCAAGAACGTCGTCAGGTATACGACGTCGTAGTTGTTGGACTGAGCGTACCATAGAGCCTGCTTGAGGAGGAGCTCGCCAAGCTTCACGCCTCGACTCTCGGCGCGAACCTTGAAAGTACAAATTTTCAGAATTTTCTGGCCTGTGAGCGTGGCGTCAGTGTCGCCATGCTTTTCATCCTTGCGTACAATGAGGCCAGCGACCAGATCTTCGTCCAGTACGACCCAGCATTTTCGCATGGGCTTAATGCAACTCTCACGCCACCAGTTGTCAAAGTTCGGGTAGCCGTTCCTCAGACTCACAAAGATGGGATCATCTTGAGAGATGGTATTGGCTTCCAACTCCACCACAGCTGGGAAGACAACGGCGACTGCTTCGTAAGTGGTCCGAAGAAAGGAGACAGCATCCGCAACATAGAGGACGCGATCACCCAAAGTGGCCGATGTGCGTTCCGCACGCTCATGAAGACCTTGATCCTCGGTTACGAGAAAATCGGCAACGCCGATTTCAAGGGCATGAAGCAGCGTAGCGTCTACTAGATCGTTAGGTCTACGAATACGCCCATACTTAGCTTCAAGCGCGGCCTGATCTATCCCCGCCATTTTCTTCACGACGGGGAATTTATTAATCTTGCTCAGCGAGATACGGCGGCGCGCCTCATTCTTATCCCGCTTAATGTCGTCGATCGCCGCTTCATGCGCGAAGATTTCAACACCGTGTCTCCCAGCAAGTTGCTGCAGAGACGCGAAGTGCGGCGCCACCTCGGCATCATCTTCCAGTCCGATGAATACATTAGTATCAATCAGTAGTCTTGGCGCGCTCATACTGAAGGGCTTCTCGCATCTTAGGCGTCGCGTAGAGGTAAGACTGAGGTGGTTCGAAATTAAATCGATCCCTGAGTTCGTTCAGACTTAAGGGACGACTTAGCGAACGGCCGTGCTTCAACTCAATAGCAAAAGCCCGGTCGGCACCGTCAAAATAGGCGTCGAAATCCTTCCGAGAAATGCACGCACGATTGCCGAAGGCCTTCCATATCTCCCGCGGTCTCCGCTGATGAACTTCGCCAATCTCGGCAATGCCTGAAAGCGCTCGCGTTGGGCTAGTCTCATAAATCAGGGCAATCGTGCCGGTAGGCACCGACAAAGGAAAGCGGCGACGCAATTCGACAGTCTTCTCTCCGCTCACGATTTTCCGGCAATACTCTGGTTTGATACTGAAGACGACATCCCGAAGCGGTGGAAGTAGATCGTCGCCAATGATCGGCAGCAGAAGCTGGTTCTCATCCACCTGATCAAATTGATAATCCGCCTCTCGAAGATTACTGATCAGCGTGGCCGCATTATCGAATTGAGCCTGAATACGTAAAGTCGCGCCCATTGCTCCCAAGTAGTCACGCAGCGTCGACACATGAATATCCTTCCGGCTCTCAAGCCGGGTCACCGCTGATTGGACGATCTGAAGGCGCTCAGCGACTTGGGCTTGTGTAAGCCCTGCAAGTTTTCGGATTTCACGAAGGCGATGACCGATGTGGCCACCCGCGACATCGGCGTCACACGGAAGTGGTTCGAATACCTTGCCAATGACCTTCATTATTTCCTCGCACGCGTATTGGACTCTTGAATCATAATATTACATCAAAGGCATATTTCTCAAGATTTTGTCGACGAAGTCTCGCTCCCTAATTAGCAAACGAATTAGCACAGCTTCACAGGCGACATATTTTGAGTCTGTCACAGCATATTAAAAGTTCGAGGCACCACTCCCTAAAAGGCGAACGGAGACGCTCGGGCAAAATTCACCTTTCATCGCCAGCAGAGACAGTCTCAGGGTCAAAGGTCATATGAAAAAAGCCCGCCAATGGCGGGCTTTCTCACAGTTTTACTGCGAAATCTCAGAGAGACGCGCAAACTGAGGACTGGTTGGCTGAGCAGACAGGATTCGAACTCGAGAATGTTCCTGATGCACTGCCCCACATGCCTTTGTATTCTCGTACTCTTTTTTGCGAGGCGCCACCCCGGAGACGTTATCGCGCCGCCGGCGTGAATTGCCCACGCGCAATCTTAAGCGTTTTGACGGTCTCCTTCACGACGCCGCATAGCGGGATGCTAAGGCGCACTTGGTCGGCGGCGGCCAATACGATCGACATATCCTTTTCAGCCCAGGGCATCGGGATATCGTTAAGCCAGGTCTCTAACGCCCAATTGCGCGCGCTAGACTGCAGTAAGGCTTGCCGCAAAGGCTCCTGCTCAATGCCCAGCGCTTCGGCGAGCAACAGACCTTCATGATTGGCCGACATACTTGCCCACATGATGAGGTTATTGACCATCTTGCCGACCTGCCCCGCGCCGAGACCGCCGAGATAATGAATGGCCGTGCAGAAGCTGGAGAATACAGCGCGGCCACGCTCGAAGACCTCTGTGTCGCCACCACCCATTAGCAGCAACTCCCCGGCTTCCGCCGCCGGTTCGCCACGGCAAAGCGGAATATCGAGAAACGTAATATCCCGATCAGCGACGCGCTCCGCCAAGCCCTTCATATATCCTGGCGCCACTGTGGAGCCGATGGCGATAGTCGTGCCCGGCCGCGCACCCTCAAGGATGCCAGCCGGGCCGAAGATCGCATGATCGACCTCACTTTCAAACCCGACGAGGATGATGACGAGTTCACTGACTGCAGCGAGAGCTTTCGGAGAATTGGTGCAATGCCCGCCGAAAGCCGTCACACATCCGCAGATGTCGGTGTTGACGTCATAGCCGGAAACCTCGTATCCCCGCGCCGCCAAATGCCGAGCGATCGGCAAGCCCATCTTGCCTAAACCAATCACGCCGACTGACCGGATGTCGCCAGAAGAAGTCAATTCGCCTTAACCCGCGTCAGTGTTTTGGCTTCTTCGCGCAGTTGCTCGCTGAGGCCAGTCGCTTCGTTGACCAAGGCCGCGATTTCCTCGCCGCTAGCTACATTAATCTCCAACTTTGCCTTCTCGGCATCCGCCAGAAACGCTGCATCTTTCATGGTGGCATTGAAAGCTGTGCGCAGCGCTTGTACTCGATCCTGCGGGACATCAGGCGGTGCCAAGATCGCGCGGCCGAGGATCGTATAAGAAGAAAAGAAACGCAGCAGTTGGCGCTCCTCATCGTCGCGGGCGAGATCGATTAGACGCGGGACACCTGGAAGATCGGGTGCCGCATCCAATGAAGCTTGATAAACAACGTTCAGTTTGCGCTCGCGTATCCAATCGCGGTCAATGCGCCACAGCATGCTGGCCGAACCTTCGACTTCTCCGCGTTCAAGAGCCAAGCGCACTTGCGAGCTGCCTTCGTAGCCCGACACAAGCTTGAACTTGGTACCATAAAGGCCGTTGAGCACCGTCAAATTGAGCGTGGTCGCCGACCCTGCTCCAGGAACCCCAACAAGAATTTCTTTACTAAGGGCTTCCTTCACAGTTGCGCTCGAGCCGTCCCGGCTGACAAGTACCGGATCCGAATCAGCTAGGCGGCCTATCCAGTTGAACTTTTGCGCGCTGAACCTTACCGCGGGATCGTCAAGCACCTGACTGATGACGGCCGATTCCCCGATCATACCGACAACACTGCCGTCCTTTGGCAATGAGTTGAAAAGCTCATTGGCCAACTTGAAGCTACCGGCACCAGGCGCGTTTCTAGGAATCACATTGGGCTGTCCCGGAAGGTATTTCCCGATGTAACGCGCCAGCAATCGCGAATAGAGGTCATAGCCGCCACCGGGGCCGTAGCCGATATAGATCGATAATCCTCGTGCGTTATAGAAATCGGCGATGGACTGCGCGGAAGCAGCCGAAGCTGTTACGCAGAGCGCAGCCATCACCAATAGGCGAGCAAAGACAGTTTTTCCTGTCATGGTCTCTCTCCCTGTTATGTCGTCATTTTATTTAGTTTTTTAGGCATGCGAGTTAGATCAAGCGCATCTCGTGCGCCAAGGCCGCACGGAACGCACGGTCAAGCACGGCGCAAACCTGCGCGCCTTCCAAGGCGATTTGGTAGGTATAATCGTCTGTGACGCTGTCAGCGATTGCGTCCCAGATCGAATCGGAGTGGTCCATGTCCGCCTCTACATGGACGTTCGACGAGATCAACAAGCTGGAGTCTATCTTCAGCTCTTTGACCATCTTGTCCCGAAAGCGGGCCGAAAATCCGCCACCTTTCATCAAACGGCCGTTATTACGGCGCTCAAGGAAATGCGCAAATGTCATGGCGCCGAGCCACGGCAAGGAAGATGACGCCTGATTGAAAGCCATGAGCGTGGCGGTGATCAATGGGGACGGCTCGGCAATCGCCAAAGCTTCCGCGCTGACGCCAAGCGCCATGGCTTCCTTCGACATCAGCGCCCTATGATCAGTGCCCCCGCGCGGATCATGAAACAGTTCGTCTTGCTCATGCTGCCAAATGAGCCGCTTGATGTCCCACGGCGCCTTAGCTTGAACAAAGGCCCAGCCTTCACGGCGGTTCACGTTATAGAAGACCATTTGCGTCGTCGCATATCGAGCGCGCTCGACCGTCAGGGGAGTCGAAAAGAACAATTCGAATTCCCGAGTAGAGAATTGGCTGTTAGCGAGAACGTTTAACTCCGCATCGAGCTTCTCGACTAAGCTGCTTTGCGTAACTTTCGATGGCAAGGCATTCATCTTGTATCTCCTGTTTAATGATTCAATTTTTTTAGCGCGTATTCACGGCGCATGAGTCCGAAGGCGTTTAGTATTGGCTCGTCACTGGCGCTGAACAGCACCGCATCGTCCGATACTTCTGCATGTCGATGCCACGTCCAGCTCGGCATTACGAGAATGTCGCCGGCTTCCCAACGAAAAGTCCGATCGCCGACCTGCGTCACGCCACGGCCGGCGACAGCGTGATAAATGACATTCGACGTTTGCCGCACGGCGGCCAGCGAATTGTTGCCGCCAAGCTTGTGCAGTCGACAACCCATAGTGGGCAATGTGTCGGGATGGCCAACACGCGATTCGTATTTGATCGTGACGCCTAAGGCGGAATCTGCCTTATCAAGACCGGCAGCGGCCAGGGTCGTCTGCATATCGGCGGCACGATAGATACACGGCGATGACACGCTTTGCGTGTTCACCGCTTGCACCCGGTTGGCGAAGCCCTCGAAAAAAAGACCGCCAAGATAATTGACGAACGGGAAATCGTGCACGTC
Organism: uncultured Rhizobium sp.; assembly: GCA_964628235.1. Lineage (GTDB taxonomy): Bacteria > Pseudomonadota > Alphaproteobacteria > SMXQ01 > SMXQ01 > CAMAVH01. The sequence goes on from CAZVLU010000001.1 coordinate 113,997, forward strand.
GATCCAAATCGTCGGCTCGCCATCGTCATGGCCATGGTCGTGCCACGACAAGGACGGGGTGAGGACAAGATCACCCGGCGCCATGTCGATTTTTGCGCCCTCAACGGTCGTATAACCGCCTTTGCCTTCGAGAACGAAGCGGAATGCTCCCATTGAATGACGATGAGCGTCGGCGATCTCCCCCGGCTTAACGAGCTGCACGGAAGCATGAATTGTCGGCGTCGCCCATTTAGCGCCCAATCCAGGTGTGCACAGACGCACCGTGCGGCGTGTCGCCCCACCTTCGATGCCCCGCATCTCGCCGGCGCGCCACAACAACCGCCGAATATCCGACCAGCGCCAGAGATAAGGCTCACCCCAAGCCGTCGGTTCTGGTTTGATCACATTTGCGAGCTTCCAATGGCCTTCGAGATTATAGCCAAGAAGCTCATCGTCGAGACGAGCCAGCGCCTCGGCCTCCGGAGAGACGGTGACGTCGTGCTTTGTCTGAATGGGCACTAGGCAGCCTTTTTCATCAGAACGCTGCGCGCGCGAGCATATGTGTCCGAGAGCCATTTTTGGCGCTCTGTGGACATATCGCCGGCCGGCCAACGCGGATAACGTTTCACATTGAAGCCGAGCTCTTTCAAACCATAACGATAGATTGAGCGACCGCAATCCTTTAGCACCTGCGGCATCAGGAACGAGCTATGAAACTCGATCACTGCCTGCTGCATTTCGAGTGCGCGGGCATAATCCTTGCGATCGATCGCACGTACCAATTCCACGCCGAGTTCAGGGAACATGGCGAGTGGCGGACTGACAGTGCCGGAAATGCCGACTGTCATGCCCGGAAAGAGATTGCTCGCCAGCGAAAAGAGCGTGAAATCCTCGCCGAGCGTGCGCAAGTAAATGCGCGCTTCATCGACCGTGCCCATGGCAAGTTTGGCGGCGAATATCTGTGGCGAGTCGTCACGCATTTGCTTCATGAGCTGTGCCGAAATGGGATAGCCCTGATATTTTGGGTTATTGTAGAGCATCATTGGCGCCTTCAACTCCCGGCCGATCATACGGAAATGCTCGCGCACCTCGTCGGGCGAATGATCCGCATAGTAGTAAGGACCGACAAAGGCCAAGGCGCTCGCTCCGGCTTGCAGGGCATGCTTCCCGAGATCGATCGACGTGAACGGATCGGCTGTGCCGGCATGCACGACCACAGAAATTTTTTTCGCCGCCCGAGACAAAACGATATCGGCCAACTGCTTGCGTTCATCGATTGACATAGCGGGCCCTTGACCGAACGAGCCACCGATGAACAGGCCATTTACTCCGGCCGCGATATAGTAATCGACGAGCTCATCCATCAGCTTTTCATCTATGCGCCCGTCGTCTTCGAACACGGTCGGCACCGGCAAAAGCATTCCGCGAATGGATTGCATGGCGTTTCACTCCTGTCATGGATCGCCGTTGAATGGCGATTTTTTAATTTATCGATATATAGAAAATATTTCTATATATGATTATATTGTTGCTGGCGTAGGGCGGATGTCAACCTTGCCCAATGCCGTTCATCACGAAGGGCGAACAGATTTTAGAAAAGTCATTAGATTTGAATAATGTAAGACGTCCCGGCCGGCCAACGACACGGAGTGCCGATGCAGCCGGCAGCAGCACCCTGCTGACTGGCATCGAGCTTTTAAAGAGCGTCGGACAACTTTCTGAGCCGGCCAATCTCAGCGGCATCGCGCGGCGCGCTGGATTTTCGATGAGCCGCACGCACCGCTACCTCACAACATTGGTGCAAAGCGGCATGCTGCAACTCGATCATGCTACGGGCCTCTACAGCCTTGGGCCCGCCGCAATCGAGTTAGGCGTCGCAGCTCTGTCGCAGACCGACGCGATACAAATCGCGAGCACCGTCATGCGCGAACTGACCACGCGCCTGTCACTCGTCACCGTTCTTTGCATGTGGGGCAGCAATGGCCCGACCATTGTGCGTTGGGAGCAAGGGGCCATGGAGGCCGCAATCCGCGTGAAGATCGGCATCAACCTTTCGCTTCTCAGTACTGCCGCAGGCCTGATCTTCCTGGCCTTTCTTGACGCCGATCAGGTCGGGGCGCAGTTGCGATACGACATCAAAGACTGGAATCAATATGCCAAAGGCCAGAACGTGATGACCCTCGAGAAAGCGGAAAAACTGCGCGCCAAGGTTCAGCGCCAGGGAATCGCCTGTGCCGTTGGTCTACGCAATCCAATGATCTCCGCGCTCTCGGCCCCAGTTTTCAACTCAGTGGGGTTAGCAATGAGTCTAACCGTCACAGGCATTCAGGGCAGTTTCGATACTAATCTTGCTGGCGAGGTCGCTACAAGCTTGCGCGAGAGCGCCGATAAGTTGTCACGATTACTTGGAGCCCGCCTCCCCGCAGATAACGGCGCAATACGAGCCCGCAATGCGAGGGGAAGAAAATAACTAGACGTCATTTCGAGGCGCCACCCCCGAAAACGCGAATGGAGACGCTCGGGCAAAACAGGCCATACCATCGCTGCGGTGAGAGTCTACGGGTCACTCCAGACGTAAAAAAGCCCGCCATTGGCGGGCTTTTTCGCAGTTCTGACGCAAAGTCTCCGAGAGACGCGCAAACCGCAGACTGGTTGGCTGGGCAGACAGGATTCGAACTCAGGAATGTTGCAAGCTTAATGGCCTACATGCCTTTGAATTCGCCCACTTATTTTTCGGAGGCGCCACCCCGAGACGCTCGCCAGCGAATGATCTTCAATTCTACCGAACAAATATGAACTTTTGCCTATGACGAACGTCAATAGCGTCCCTGGCCGGGCCTGGCTGCGACGCAAGCTTTGAAGCGGTCACTCGCAAAGCAGACGGATCAGGGGCCCAACATCGTCCAAGCGATCTAAAGTTCTAACCATCTGGGATACTTTGGCGACCCGCACTTCATCTAGGACGGAGCCTGCTAACAGGCGATATTTAGCATTGAGCTCTTCAGGCGTGGCCGGATTCGCAACAGAGCCTTTGCGGTATGGTTGATAGATATCGAGCGATTCTCCGCTCTTGAGCTTGATGAAGATGTGGCTACCTTGCGAAGCCCTGCCGACCGCTTCAGGGTCCGCATAGACTTCTACTTTGCGTGCAACATCGGCGATGACCGGATCATGCCAATATGCGGGGTCAATGTAGTGTTGCAGCTCATTGGCCCGTTTGACGATGCCGAGAGCGACGCTGTAAGCGAGACTAAACTGCGCGCTGACAACGTCGGTTGGCATGACGATGCCGCCGCCATGCTTGATCGTGTACGCCTGCACACCCACTCTGATGCTTTCAACATCCCCCGGCTCAAATGGATTCTTCCGCATCAGTTGGCCGATGGCGTCGATTGAGCTGTGGAGCCCGCCTAACGTCGGCCACATCTTCATGATGACAAGAGACGGAAAGGCAAAAGCTGTGCCGAGTCCATCGTCGATCTTTTCGACTCTCGCGCCGTCGACGAAGGTGTGGAATATCCCTCCACGCTCCGATTCGAAAATGCGCCTCGGCGCAGTAAGCCCGCGCTGCGCTAAAAGAGCTGCCTGAAGACCGCCGCGCGCTCCGAGTCCCGCGTGCATGCGCTTCACGTCGCCGCCGCCCTGGTCGTACTCATTGGTGCCCGACGCATGGCTGGCAGCGATGCCGTAAGCATGAGTCATTTGCACGGCAGATAGTCCGAGCATCTTGCCGGCAACCGCAGCGCCGGCAAAGGCGCCAATGATGCATTGATTGTGAAAGCCCCGCTCGATGAGCTGCGGCATGATAGCTTCATAAATACGCAGCATCACTTCGTAGCCGACCGCAATGGCGGCGATTACATCTCGTCCGTTGGCGCCGAATTCCTGAGCTAACGCGAAGGCGATGGGTACCGTCGCCGCGCCGGCATGGCCGAAATCATCCAACTCGCAGCCATGACCGAAGGTTGCGTTGACGAAGGCCGCATCGAGAATCGAAAGCTGTTTGTCAGAGCCGACAACCGTACAAGACCCTGGAGCGCCATATTCACAGGCATAGTCATGGACGATGCGGTTCCATGGCAGCGTAGAAGCAATAAGCTGGCAGCCGATCTGATCCAGAACACAGTCTTTGATCTTGGCGGTTTCACCTGCCGAGAGATCCTCAAATCTCGCCCCTACCACAAAGGCCGCGAGTTTTTCCGAATAGCTTAGGCCGCTTTCCGCAACCGGCGACGACATGCTGCTTCCCCTATTTTTTGAATCCATATTCCCACTTAGCTTAAGCGAGTTTGCGGCCCGGCGTCTTTCAACGCATCAAGTCGAGCGCGAAAAACTGATTTCAAAAAGATAAGAAAGCTGCTCATAATACGCTTAATGGAAGGCCGCATAGACGCGCCGCGACTGAAATAGGGAGGACGCCATGTCAAAAATTTTAAAACAGAGTTTGATTCTCGTCGCCGGCTTGGCAAGTGCCATCGGCGCAACAGGCGTGGCGCACGCCTATCCTGATAAGCCCGTGCGCATCGTCGTCGGCTATGCGCCGGGCGGTGGCGTCGATGCTGTCGCCCGCCTTATGGCCGACAAGCTGCAGGCTAAATGGGGCAAACCGGTCATCGTTGAGAACCGGGCCGGGGCGTCCGGCACCATCGCCGAAGCCGACGTGGCGAAAGCTCCGGCGGACGGACATTCGCTCGTGCTGGTGTCGAATGCCTTTGTCGTCGTGCCAAGTTTGATGAAGCTGACCTACAAGCCGAACAGTTTCGCGCCGATCAGCCAGATCACGCAGTCGCCTGATCTTCTCGTGATCAATCCCACCGCCCTCCCGGTAAAGACAACACAAGAGCTGATCGCTTACGCCAAATCAAAACCCGGCGAGTTGAACTTTGGCGGTTCCGGCCCTGGCTCTTCCAACGCTCTATCCATGCTGATCTTCAATAACCAGGCCGGCCTCAAGATGACGCAAGTCGACTACGCCGGCACAGCCCAGATCGTGACCGCGTTGCTCAGCGGCGAAATCCAGCTTGCCTTCGGCTCGCAATCCGGCTTCGGTGGACAGATCGCCGCCGGCACCTTGAAGGTTCTTGCCGTCAGTACGCCGCAACGCCTGCCCTCCATGCCCGACGTGCCGACCGTCGCCGAATCGGCCAACCTTCCGGGCTACGAAGAAGGACAATGGCTCGGCCTGTTGACCACAGCCGGAACGCCGAAAGACATCGTCGCGAAAATCCAGGCCGACATGGCCGAAGTGATGAAGCAGCCTGAGCAGCAAAAGCAATTGACGGCACGTGGCTACACCTTCGTCGGCAACACGCCTGAAGAGTTCAGCGCTGTCATCGACAAGCAGCTCGTCCGCTATGCGGACGTACTGAAGCAAACCAACGCGAAGTAAGCTGTTGGCCGGCCGCCGACAATCGACGACCGGCCACGTCAAGCTCTAGCTGTCATGAAGTTCAAGCTCACCAAGAACATGCTCGCCGGCGCAATGTTCTGCGCCATCGGTGCCGTCTTCCTTTACGCTGGTCAGGATTATCCTCTTGGCACGGCCCGCGTCATGGGTCCGGGTTACTTTCCGCGTCTGGTCGCGATCCTCGTGATGATTCTCGGGGCGTTAACCGCGCTGCGGTCTTACATTCGCGACGAGGCCGAAGAATCGCCGTTCAATGCCAAGATATGGCCGTTTCTCACCGTGTTCTCAGCCGTCATCGCCTTCGCGCTATTGGTCGAACGAGTCGGTCTGATCCCCACCCTCGCGATCACGATCATCCTCAGCCGCTTTGCCGCTCCGCATACGCGCCCGCTCGAGCTCCTCGGCCTCGTCGCCATCGTCTCGACCGTCATCGTCGGCGTCTTCGTTTACGCGCTTGGCGTGCCTATACGATTGGGGTTCTGACGTGGAGTTATTCGCGAACCTCGCTCTAGGCTTCAGCGGCGCTCTCAGTCCGATGAATCTGCTTTATTGCTTCGTCGGCGTTCTGGTCGGCACGCTCGTCGGCGTGCTGCCCGGCGTCGGCACTCTGGTGACGATGGCGGTGTTGCTGCCGCTCACCTTCGGCCTGCCGCCGACCGGCGCGGTCATCATGCTCGCCGGAATTTATTACGGCGCGCAGTACGGCGGCTCAACGACCGCGATTCTCGTCAATATGCCTGGAGAATCGGCTTCCGCCGTCACCTGTATCGACGGTTACAAGATGGCGCGTCAAGGGCGCGCCGGACCAGCGCTGGCCACCGCCGCCCTCGCATCGTTCTTCGCGGGGTGCGTCGGAACAATTGTCATTGCGGCGCTCGCCAAGCCCATCGCCGGTCTCGCGCTGCTGTTCAGGGCGCCGGAGTATTTTTCGCTCATCGTGCTGGTACTCTGCTGCACCGCGACGCTGGTCGCCGGGTCAGTTCTCAAGGGACTCTCCATCGTGCTCGTCGGCGTACTGCTCGGCACGGTCGGCACCGACGTCTCCAGTGGACTCGCGCGCTTCACCTTCGGCGTGCCGGGCCTTGCGGACGGCATCGACCTTGCCGTCGTCGCCGTAGGCCTATTCGCTTTCGGCGAGATCATCACCAATATCGAAAAGCCGATGGATCGTACCCTGTTGACCTCCAAGGTCGGTCGCCTGATGCCATCGCGCGAAGATTTCAAGGCCGCTGCGCCTGCCGCCTTGCGTGGCACTGCTCTGGGCTCCCTCAGCGGCATCCTGCCCGGGATCGGCCCGACCATCAGTGCCTATACAGCCTACGTCATCGAAAAGATGGTGAGCCGTACGCCGCAGCGTTTCGGCAATGGAGCAATCGAAGGTGTTGCCGCGCCGGAAGCAGCGAACAACGCAGCCGCCCAAACATCCTTCATCCCGACGCTCGCCCTCGGCGTGCCGCATGGCGGCAGCATGGCCTTGCTGCTCGGCGCGCTGATGATCCACGGCATCACGCCAGGCCCCCAGGTCATGACCGCGCATCCCGCACTGTTCTGGACCCTCATCGTCAGCATGTGGATTGGCAATCTTATGCTGGTCGTTCTCAATTTGCCGCTCGTCGGCTTATGGATCTCGCTGCTGCGGATTCCCTATCGCTGGCTATTCCCGGCCATCGTCGCGCTTGCCTGTACTGGCCTCTATACGGTCAACCTCAACACGACCGATATCCTGTTAGCCGCGGCTTTCGGCGTAATCGGTTATATTTTCATCAAGCTCGACTGCGAGCCGGCGCCGCTCATCCTCGGTTTCGTACTCGGCCCCATGCTTGAGGTCTATTTCCGTCGCGCGATGCTAGTCTCGCGCGGCGACCCGATGGTCTTCTTGCGCGAACCGATCAGCGCAGCGTTTCTGCTCGCTGGCGCTCTGGCACTCTTGTGCGCTTTGGTCCCAATGCTGCGGAAGCGCAAAGAAGAAGCGCTTTCCAAACAGTGAATCGGGAGGTCGCCGTATCAGCGATAAGATCGTCGCGCGGTGAGGCGCCACCCCCGGAAACGCGAATGGAGACGCTCGGGCAAAACTAGCCATGCTATCGCGACAGAGACCGTCTAGGGGTGGCGCGTGACATAAAAAAGCCCGCCATTGGCGGGCTTTTTCGCAGTTTCGCGGCGAAATCTCGGAGAGACGCGCAAACTAGGGACTAGGTGGCTGGGCAGACAGGATTCGAACTCGAGAATGTTCCTGATGCACTGCCCCACATGCCTTTGAATTCCCCCACTCATTTTTTCGAGGCGCCACCCCGTAGACAGATGCATCGACCATCACGTCCAGTGATCAGCGAACTCTCAAACCGTGACTCTATGATGCTCGCGATCCGGAGGCGCCACCCCCGAAATGGCAAACTGAGACGCTCGGGCAAAAATGCCTCTTCGTCTTCAGTTGAGACTGTCTCAGGGTCAAAGGTCACACGAAAAAGCCCGCCATTGGCGGGCTTTTCGGGCATTTCGAGGCGCATTCTCGAGTTCGAGTCTGTACGGTAGACTAGGTGGCTGGGCAAGTAGGATTCGAACTTGGGAATGTTGCAGATGGTTGCCCCACATGCCTTTGAATTTCCGCACTCTTTTTTCTAAGGCGCCACCCTGGAGACGGCGTGCATCGCAGGTGTTAAAGTGAAGAATGTCCGCCGATAGCGATGAGAACACTACAAGGCGCCTGGGTTAGCAGGGAAGCTCCCACCGATCCACCCCACCATCGCGCGAGCGCGGTTTGTTCACGATGGCCGACCACGATGAGATCCGCATCGATTTCATAGGCTGCGCGGCCGATTTCTTCTGCAGGGTTGCCGGCGCCAAGTCGAATTTCGACGGCAAGACCAGAGCGTCGCAGTTCTTCAGCGCCCTCCTCCAATACCCGTGAAATCGCTTCTTTCTCGCGTTCCGGAAGGTTTGATGGAGCCGCCGCCTCGGCCAATATAATTCCAGGCTCGAACGACACTGCGGCCATGAGACAAACTTGCGCTTTGCAGAGCACGGCCAGTTCCGCGCCCTGTCGCAACGCTTCCCGGCCCGGCTGAGTCCCGTCATATGCTAGAAGTATTTTTCGATACATGCGCGTCACCTCGTCAGTCACAAAAAAACGGTCCGGATGCAAGGGTCGGCATCCGGACCGCCCGCCTGGAGCTCTGGGGAGTGCGGGGGGCAGGCCAAAGCTCCAAGACAAATTAAGTCTCTTCCCGCTTGCTCTCTCGCCAAGTGATCAAGCGATAAAATAGCGGAATGAAGAAGATCGCGATGAACGTGGCCGCCAGCATGCCGCCGACGACGCCCGTACCGATGGAATGACGGCTCGCCGCGCCTGCGCCCGTGCTGATCGCCAGTGGCACGCAGCCGAAAATGAACGCGAGAGACGTCATGACGATGGGACGGAAACGCAGACGCGCGGCCGTGATGGCCGCGTCAGCGGCACTCATGCCATCGCGGCGCTTCAGAACGGCGAATTCGACAATCAAGATTGCGTTCTTCGCCGCTAGTCCGATCAGCGTGACAAGGCCGATCTGGAAATAGACGTCGTTGTTCAAGCCGCGCAGCCAAATCGCGATGAGTGCGCCGAACAACGCGAAGGGCACGGCCAGAATCACGGCCAAAGGTAGCGACCAACGCTCATATTGCGCGGCAAGGATGAGGAAGACCATGAGGATGCCGAACACCAACGCTTGGGCCCCCGACCCGCCCGTCGCGATCTCCTGATAGGCCGAGCCGGTCCAAGCTATGGTGTAGTTTTCGGGGAGCGTCTGTTGTGCGACCTCCTGCATGGCGGCGATCGCTTGCCCTGACGAATAGCCGGAAGCGGGATTGCCCATGATCTTCGCGGCGTAGAAGGCGTTGAACCGATCCATTTGATCCGGCCCGATGACGCGCTCCGGCTTGAGCAGGACGTCGATAGGAATCATGCTGCCAGAATCGGCCCGCACGAAAACCTGTTTCAGATTTTCCGGCTGTTGCCGAAAGATCGATTCCGCCTGCAGGCTGACTCTGTAGTTGCGGCCGAAAAGCGTGAAATCGTTGACGTACAGGCTGCCGAACGTGCTCTGCATCGTCTCGAAGATCGACGAGATCGGCACGCCGAGCGCTTTGGCTTTCTCGCGGTCGACCTGGATCTTGTATTGCGGCACGCTGGCATCGAAGGTCGTCCGAACGCCGCTGAGCTCAGGTCGTTGCGACGCCGCTTGGACCAGCTGCTGCGCGACGCCGATCAACGCTTGCGATCCCAGGCCGCCGCGGTCCTGAACATAGGCTTCGAACCCGCCCGTCGTGCTCATGCCGCTGATCGGCGGCGGATTGAACACGAGCGCCATGGAGTCGCGAATGCTTGACAAAACGCCCATGAATTTGCCGGCCAATGTCGGCGCGGACTCCGCCGTGCCCGCGCGCTCGTCCCATTCCTTCAAGCGGACGAAGGCCGCGCCCGCGCTCGGCCTTTGAGCGCCGGCCAGCAGATCGTAGCCGGAAAAGGCCACCACATCGGAAACCGTCGGCTGATTCATCAGGCGATCGGAGATCGTCTGCATGACTTCGTCGGTGCGATCCAGAGATGCCGCCGGCGGCAAGATGCCGACGGCCAACAAAATTCCCTGGTCCTCTTCCGGCACAAGCGCGCTGGGGATGCGCAGGAAGAGAACTCCCGTCACTACGATCATGCCGGCTGCCAGCAACAGGCCGAGCACCACTCGCCGCAACAAGAATGCGACACCGGACACATATCCGTCGGTCATACGGTCAAAGAAGCGATTGAACACCCGGAACGGGGCCATGGGTTCGTGATGGCCTGGCTTGAGGATCAAGGCGCATAAGGCGGGCGTCAACGTCAACGCGACGATGCCCGAGATGATGACCGATATCGAGATCGTCACCGCGAATTGGCGATACATTTCACCGGCCAGGCCGCCCATGAAAGCCACGGGGATGAACACGGCGCAGAGGACTAGCACGATGGCGACAACGGGCCCCGTGACCTCCTCCATCGCCTTGATCGCGGCCTGCTTGGGCGCAAGCCCTTCGGTTCGCATGATTCGTTCGACATTCTCGAGCACGACGATGGCATCGTCGACCACGATGCCAATCGCCAGCACGAGTCCGAACAAAGTCAGCAGATTGATTGAAAATCCCAGGACATAGATGCCCGCGAAAGTACCGATGATCGACACCGGCACCGCGACCAGTGGGATGAGGGTCGCGCGCCAGTTCTGCAGAAATATGAAGACGACGAGGACGACAAGAACGATCGCCTCGATGAAAGTATGAATCACTTCATTGATCGACACTTCGACGAAGCGTGTCGTGTTGTAGGGAATGGAATATCTCATTCCCTCCGGAAATCTTTTCGTCAGTTCGTCCATCCGCGCTTGAACGGCCGCCATCGTCGCCAGCGCATTCGCGCCGGGCTGGAGATAGACGCCGATCGGTACCGTCGGCTGGCCATTGTGGGTGGCGTTGAAGCTGTAATCCTGAGCGCCGAGCTCAATGCGCGCCACATCCCTCAAGCGCAGGGTTGCAGCGTTCGCGTCCGTCCGCAGGATGATGTTTTCGAAAGCGGCCGCGTCGGGGAGGCGCCCTTCAGTGGTGACCGAATAGGTGAACGACACCGGATCTTCCATCGGCGCTTGCCCGAAGCGGCCAGCGGCGAATTGCGCATTTTGTTCACGAATGGCCGCCGCCACGTCTCCCGGCGTGAGGTTGTATTGGGCCAGCTTGTCCGGACGCAACCACACTCGCATGGAGTAATCTTTGGCACCGAAGAGCTGCGCTTCGCCGACGCCGGGCGTGCGCTTCAGTTCGTCCAGGACGTTCAGAAGCGCATAATTGCTGATATAGATGGAGTCGTAGCGGTCGTCCGACGAGGACATCGTCAGGACGCCGAGAATCGACGTCGACTGCTTGTTGACGACGACGCCTTGCCGCGTAACTTCTTCGGGCAAGGAAGAGAGCGCGCGCTGCACGCGGTTGTTAACGTTAATCGTAGCCTGATCTGGATCAGTCCCGATCTCGAACGTCACCGTCAGACGCATCGTGCCGGAGCCACTGTTCGCCGACTGCATATAGAGCATGTTCTCGACGCCGTTGATCTGCTGTTCCAACGGCGCCGCCACCGTCTGCGCGACCACCTCGGCGCTAGCGCCAGGATAGGTTGCGGATACGACGACTTGGGGCGGCACGATCTCCGGATATTGCGCGATCGGCAACACCCGCATCGAGACGAGACCCGCGATGACGATGACGATCGAGATGACCGCCGCGAAGACCGGGCGGTCGATGAAGAACCGCGAGTTCATGGCGTGGCCTTGGGCGCGGACGGCGCAGCCTGCTGTGGATCGACGACTTTGACCGGACTGCCGGGGCGGACCTTGATGACGCCCTCCGTCACGATCTTGTCGACCGCGTGCAAGCCCTCGTTTACCAGCCAGCCTTGGGGGGTTTGCCGTCCGAGTCGGACTGGGCGAGCCACGGCCTTCCCCGCCTGATCGATCACGTAAACGAATGTGCCCTGCGGTCCCTGCATCACCGCCGGCTCCGGGACGACGATGCCGGCGTTCAGCGTCACGCCGAAGACGATGACTTGCACGAACTGGCCGGGCAGCAGGACACCATCCGCATTCGGGACGAAAGCTCGGGCCTGAATCGTTCCGGTTGCTGGATCGATCGTACTCGAGGTGAAATCTATGAAGCCCTCGGCGGGATGAACCCGGCCGTCGCCGAAGCGCAGCCGCACGCCGAGGCGTCCGTCCTGGCCCGTGATGAAGGCCGCATTCGATTCAAGTAGCGTCCGGATTTCAGCCGCATCGGTGTCCGTGAAAGAAAACACGACTTGGATCGGATCGGTCTGCGTGATGCGGGTCAAAAGGCTGTTCGCGCCGACGAGGCTGCCCTGCGGCAGCACCTCGAGACTGGTGATGCCCGTAATGGGAGCGATAACCTTGGTATAGCCGAGGTTCAGTTCGGCCGTTTCGAGCTGGGCTTGCGCGACGGCAACGGCACCGTCCGCCACGGCCAATGCGCTAATCGCATCGTCGCGCGCCTTTGCCGTTCCGACATTCTGCTCGAACAACGTCCGGGCGCGATTCGCGTCTGTGCGCGCTTTTTGTTGCTGTGCCCGCTGCTGCTGCAGTTGCGCCCTCGCTTGCGCGACAGCTGCCGCATAAGGCGCCGGATCGATACGGTAGAGAATGTCGCCGGCCTTGACCCTCGCACCCTCCGTGTAGTCGCGAGACAGCAGAATGCCGCCGACTTGCGCGCGCACTTCCACCTCGCTGGCGGCGCGGACGCGGCCGGCATAATTAAACGTGAGCTGGACCGGTGCCGGATGCAGCTCAATGGCCGCCACTTCGGGGGGTGGCGGAGCGGCCATCCCCGCATCGTCGCTATCTCCGCAGGCGGCCAGCAAGGGTATGATCAGATAAGCAAATAACCATAAAGGACGAACGAACCATGCCACGTACACGACAAATACCCTTGGACATTGAATGGCTGGAGTCTGCGGCCGCTTGTATTGCAGCGCAGCATTATATATACATTCATGTATGTATTTAAAGTAGGGATTTATGGCACGGCGAACGAAAGAAGCGGCGCAAGAAACGAAACAACAGATTTTGGCGGCTGCCGAAGAAATATTCTTTCTCAATGGCGTCAGCCGAACATCGCTCGATGAGGTGGCCACGAAAGCCGGCGTGACCCGCGGGGCCATCTATTGGCACTTCAAAAACAAGGTGGATCTTTTTAAGGCGCTTTACGAAAGCGTCCGTCTTCCCCAGGAAGAAATCATCGAGCGGTCCGTCAACGAGGGACATCCGAACGCGCTCAAGCTCTTGGAAAAGGCGATCCTCGAATCCTTTGCCATCTTGGCGACCGACGAACGCCGCCAGCGGGTCTTCACGATCCTCACCAGCCGCTGCGAGTATGTCGGCGAAATGCTGGAATTCCTGGAACACCAGAACAGCGCCAACCAACGCATGCGCGGCACATTCGTGCGCGCCTTCGAACTCGCCAAAAGCGAGGGGAAATTGGCGTCGCACTGGCAGCCCAATGATGCCGCCAACGTCTTCATGAATTTCTTATTCGGTCTCTTCACCGACTGGATTCGCTTTGGCCGCGGTTTCGACTTGCGGAAGACCGGCGCTCCGCAAGTGAAAAGGTTATTCGCGAGCTTCAGCGTCGATAAATAAATAAGAGACCTTGCCCATTCAAGAACGCGGCCCAACAGACGTGACGAAATGTCTACAAGAAAAGATAAAATACGCCCTCCAATCGCACCCAGAAAAACGGGCAACCGTCGCACGTCAGCGAAACGCGATCACATCCTCAAGCTCGCTTCGCAAACGATCCTTCAACACGGTTATCAGCTCACCAGCATGGATCTTATCGCGCAAAAGGCGGAAGTCTCGAAAGCGACGCTTTATTCTTATTTTTCGGGCAAGGAAGCGCTGTTCGGCGCGGTGATCGATCGGTTATCCAACGATATTCTCGAATCGATAGACAATTTCCGAGTGACTGCACCCACCCTACCTAAGGCCCTATATCAAATAGGTAGCTTGTATCTCGAACTCGCGCTTTTACCGTCTTCGCTGAATTTGCATCGCATCATCGTGGCGGAAGCGCCGCGTCGTCCGGCATTGGGCCATCTTATTTATCGGAATGGCCCCCTGCAGGCGGTGAACGTCTTGGCCAAATATTTATGTCAGCAGCCCGGTTTGCAAATCGCGGATACCCATCGCGCGGCCGAGCTTTTTCTCGGCATGATCGTCGGCCACGTCCACCTCTGCTCGCTTCTCGAAGTTCGAGACCGAGGAAAGACAAAAATCGATCGCGACAAAATTATTCAAGAAGCCGTCCACATTTTTCTACATGGCATATTATTGGACATGCACCATCCCATCAGTCCAAAAAGTTAGATTTTGAGGCGCCACCCCCGAAAACACAAATGGAGACGCTCGGCCAAAATTGGCCATACCCTCGCAACGAAGACCGTCTCCGGGTGGCGCCACACGTAAAAAAGCCCGCCATTGGCGGGCTTTTTCGCAGTTCTGGCGCAAAGTCTCTAAGAGACGCGCAAACCGCAGACTGGTTGGCTGGGCAGACAGGATTCGAACTCGAGAATGTTCCTGATGCACCGCCTCACATGCCTTTGAATTCGCCCACTTATTTCTCGGAGGCGCCACCCGGAGACTGACCCCTGCGAAGATCTTCAAGTTGTACCGAACAAATATGAACTTTCGCCCATGACGAATATCAATACGGTCCTTTGGCCTTGTTACGCATACTCTCTGGCGGAATCCGCTAACGGCCGCGCCATGGCAGGGCGGCCGAGAATAATGTCGCTCGCTTTTTCCGCGATCATGGTCACGCAGGCGTTGATATTGCCCGAAACCATATCCGGCATTGCCGAGGCGTCGACCACGCGCAATGCGGCAGCACCACGCACGCACAATTGACCATCAAGAACGGCCGTCTCGCCGATGCCCATCGCGCAAGTGCCAGCCGGATGATGGGCCGTCAAGGCGGTGCGCCGGATCCAGGCATCAAGATCGGCATCCGACCGAATGCCGGGACCTGGCGTCACTTCCTTGCCTCGGAATGGATCAAGCGCTTGATCGGCGAGCAATTCGCGCGCTACGGCAACACCCTGACGCAGACGACGGATGTCGGCCATACGGCTTAGAAAATGGCCATGAATGCGCACCCGATCGAGCGGATTGGCCGAGCATAGCCGGACTTCGCCACGGCTTTCAGGATGCAACAAGATCGGACGGATGCCGCAACGGTCTTGATAGGGCTTGCTCACCAGGGGGAGCCAGAGATGCGGCTTCGACGACACGCCGCGAAAGATCAACTGGATGTCAGGGACGCTCAAGTCAGGTTCGGTGCGGATATAGCCATGCATACCGCCCGGCAAAGACGTTGCAGGACCAGTGCCGAACAGGAAAGCGCGCAGCATGCTGACCGTCATTCGGTCAAGACGCATTTCGGCGTGGAACGGGCCGGGTACAGGTCGGGTCGCGCCGACGATGACGCCGAGATGATCCTGTAAGTTGGCGCCGACACCCGCATGAGCGATCCGCACGGCAATGCCATGCTCGCGCAAGTGCTGCGCTGGACCGATGCCGGACAGCATCAAAAGCTGCGGCGAATTATAAACGCCGCCACAAAGTATGACTTCGGAGTCCGCCCGAGCCGTCTTGGGCCGGCCGGCTTGGCGATATTCAACGCCGACAGCGCGGTTGCCTTCCAGAATGATACGCGTCGCCTGCGCTTTGACCTCCAGCCGCACGCCGGGGCGACGCAAAGCAGGCCGCAAAAACGCGGTTGCAGCGCTTTGTCGGCGACCATTGGCGATGGTCGATTGGCCATGGCCAAACCCATCTTGCCGCTCGCCGTTGTAATCTTCGGAATACCGCAGGCCATAATTTATCGCGGCCTGCGCAAAAGCTTCAAACAACGGGTCGTCGCCGCGCCGAGCGGTGACGCTGAGGGGACCGTCGCCACCCCGGTAAGCGTTGGCCCCGGCGTGCCAGCGCTCGTAGCGACGGAAATAGGGCAGGACCTCGGCATAGGACCAGCCGGCGAGACCCTGCGCTGCCCAGCGATCATAGTCGCCGGGGTTGCCGCGCACATGGGACATATGGTTGATCGCCGAAGAGCCCCCGAGAACCTTGCCGCGCATGGTCTCGATCGAGCGGCCGGCCAATCCTGGGTCGGGCTCGTAATCGTAGCCCCAGTCGTGACTGCGCTTCTCGTGCATGCGACCGAGGCCAAGCGGGATGTGGATTAGGGGATCGCGATCCCAGCCGCCGGCCTCGAGCAATAGTACGGAAGCACCCGCCGCGCTGAGGCGGTCCGCTAATAGGCAACCTGCTGAGCCTGCGCCGACAATGATATAATCGGCGGCGCGACCGGGCGGCTTGCCGTTGGCGTTCGTCACGCGACCTGCACCCAGACATCGTTGTCGATCTCCCAGCCTTTGGTTTGGCCAATGTCGATTTTGTTGCCGTCGGGGTCTTCGACGCGGGCGTCTTCGTAAGGCCGGTTAGCCGGACGCGGCGCCGCCGGCCATTTCTTGCCGATCTCCGCCGTGATCGTTTTCCAGTCATCGACCATGAAACCCATATGGTTCATGCCGTAATGACCTTCGTGTCCTGGGTAATCGGTGTAGAACGCGTGAATGGCGAAATTCATCGTGCCATCGCCCATGAAGCGATTGAGTCGCCCGGCTCGGACGCGGATGGCATTGGATTTTTCGAGGGGTCGCAGCCCAAAAACCTGTTGGTAAAACTCCATTACTGTCGGCGGATGGAAAGCATTGAGCGCTAGGTGCAGCATCTTGGGCATCTGCGACTCGCGCGTCGGCACGCCAAAACCTTTCTCCGACAGGCTGATCGGCATGAACTCCGGATCGTGGATGCGCATCTCACCGTAATGCAGGCCGCCCGGCTCAGGAACGACTAAACCCTTGGGATTGTATTGAAGATAGCGCTCGACCGTCTCTTTGATGCTATCGACCTCGACGCCGAGATGGTTCATGCCCATGGCCAGGCGGGGTTCGAACTCCCGTAGCGACGGACGCATCTTGAAGACGGTGATGTTGAGGTAGCCGTCGGTGAAGGAGATATCGCCATCCTTTGAGCGGCCGAGCTCCTTCATATTGAAGTAGCCGGTATAAAAGCGCGCCAATTCTTCAGGTTGCTGGCTCAGAAGAGCGAGGTAGCGGACTTTTCCCATGATGGTCTTTTCCTCCAGAGGATATGAGCTTAGCGGGCCGCGGGGAGGCGGCGATTAAAGTCGAATACCAAGCGGACGACAGCGTCCGGTTGGTCCCATTGAACGATGTGATGGCAATTCTCGAGCAGGTGGTACTCGATGTCGGGATAACGGGTTCTGGCCAAGCCGACACGCTCTGCGGCCGAGGCCCTGTCGTTGGCCCCGTAGATCATCATTAAAGGAACGCTGACTTCGCCAAGACGCTGCCACAGCGGCACCCCGGCGCCGGGCGCCTTGCCCGACCCCGCCGCGGCCCGCCGACGCGCATTGGTGAAATTCCGCGCGATCGACATGCGGTGGTAGTCGGCCAAAAGTTGCGGGGTGATGACGGCCCGCCGGTGCAAATTGGCTTCCAAAAGGGCCTTTGTGTTGGCGAGCGTCGGCTCGCTTTCGGCGGGCGGTTCAACGTCGCGCTGCGGCGTGGCGAGCGGGGGCAGCAGGCTGCCGGTGCCGAGGACGACGACACCAGAAAAGCGTTCAGGCGTCTGCAGAGCGGCGCCGACGACGAGGCCGCCTGCTTGCGAATGACCGACAAGCAGCAGCTTCGGGAGACCCAGCGCGTCCATTAGTTTGACGATGAAGTCTTGTCGATAGCGCAAGCCAAACTCCGGCGGATCGTCGCTTAAGCCGAAGCCCGGTTGATCATAGGTGATGACTCGATGACCAGAGGCGGCGAGCGGCGCCATGCAGTTGCGCCACAGCTCGGCGGAATATCCGAGGGTGCCGCCGTGAACCAGCAAGATGGGCGAACCGCTGCCCTCCTCCAGGCAGCGGACGCCCAACCCATCAACGCGCACTCCATTCTCGATCATGATTCCCCGACAACCAGAACGTTCACTGACAGGTGATTTTCTCGGCGGCATCGCCCTTAAAGACGAACTCGCACGCCATTCCAGCCTTGAGTTCGCCGCGCGCGGCGCTCTTGCCGGAGATCGTCACTGCCGTGCCGCTGCTGGTGACGTTCAGGGTGCCGCTCTTCTCGCCAGCGGCGTAAGAAAGGCTGCGGCCTTCGTCGTTAACTTGACCAATCAAGCCCTTCAACGTCTCAGCGGCAGGTTCAATCTTCTTCATGTCGATGCCATCGACGCGTCGGGTCGCCATCGTCGCCATCTGCACGACATCAGGCGGCGTCGTGTAAAGGCTGCGGATGATTTTTTCCATCTGCTCGCCGCTCATCGGGCTCAGATCCAGGCGCTGCTTTTCAGTGTCTGCCACGAAAGCCGGATCGGCCACGGCAGCATCGAAGGCGCGGCGCAGCGCTACGACTCGCTCTGAAGGTATGCCTGGCGGCGCGAGATAGGGACGAGCGAGGATGTCTTGCGAAAGAATGATCTCCAAGGCCTGGCGGGCTTGCGGCGTTTTGGCCATCTCCGGTGCTGTCGGCACATCCGGGAATCGTTTGCTCCGTTCCAATCCGAGCATCAACAGCACCTTGACCTTGCCTTCACCGATCCAGTCCTGACCGGAGGTCTGCAAACTCGACCAGGTCCAAGCGCAGCGTCCTTCGATCTCTCCGCGTTCTAAGGCGAGATGCATTGCCGCTCCACCGGGGTAGCCGGTGATCAACTTGAACTTGCTACCCAGCAGGTTGTTGAGCGCCATGGGAACAGTGACGGTGATGGACTCGCCATTGGTGCCGCCGACGATCAACGGCTTGTCGAATAACTCCTGAGCCGTAGTCAGGCCCGTCGTATGCCAAGCGCCACAAAAGGTTTCTGCGCTCTCCATATTGCCGATCCAAGCAAACTCTTCCGTTTTAAAACGGACATTCTCCTGCCCAAACAAGGCGGCGGTCGGCATTTCGCGCCCCACGGCGGCCATATGGGTGCCATCGCGCGGCGCCGAGCTGTATAGAAAATTGGTGACGATCAAACTTCCGGCCCCCGGCATATTGCGCGTGACCATGGCGGGATTGCCGGGCATATGCTTCGGCATGTGTCGCGCCAGCGTGCGGGCATAAGAATCGTAGCCGCCGCCCGGCGCATAGCCGATCAGCAGGTTCATCGATTTGCCGCGATAGAAATCCTCGACCGCATCGGCATGCCCGGCAGTTGGTAGTAATGACGCGCCAACGGCAAGAGCGGCTAAAGCCGATATATTCAACTTATGCATGTTCGTCTCCCTAGCAACGCGGAAATTCGGTCATGTGAGGAACAGGATCAACTCAGCCCGTAGAGCGCTTTCGCGTTGTCCCAGAGAATTTTATCGATCACTGCGCCATCCAATTTCGGGTTCTGGCGAAGCATACGGAGCGCCTCGATCTGGCTCGAGTTATCGTTGTGGCCATAATCGGTACCGATGACCAAGTTGTCAGCGCCGGCGACACGAAGGACGTACTCCAAGTCGTCGGTGACTTCGCAGGCGACCCACATGCGGTTCGCCGCCAAGACATTGTCCGGAAGCCGTTTTCCGCGCTTGTGGAAGCGATGACGCAGGTCACTGATGATGAATGGGAGCCAATTGGCGCTAGCCTCGATGATGCCCCAGCGAACCTTTGGAAACTTTTCTGGGATCTGGTTCAGCAGCAAGGAGTGGAAGGCGCCAATAGTCGGCAGCTTGAACTTGGTGAAGGGACTGTCTTTTGTATAAAAGTCGTGAACCTCGAAGCTGCCGTTTCCGAGGTGGATGCAGATCGCAAGATCAAGCTCGCCAGCGAGCTCATAAAGTGGATAAAAGTATGGATCGCTTAACGGCAGATCACATTCCAATGCGCGCATGAAAATGCCGCAGGCGCCGTTGTCCTTGGCGAACTGCATTTCGTCGCGAAGCTTATCGATCGACTGCAGCGGCGGCGCGGCGACCCACCGCAAGCGGCCGTTGCCTCGTTTCCAAATATCGGCGAGCCAGCGGTTGTAACTGCGGCACAAGGCGTAATCGAGACGGGGGTTGTCGGCGATGGGGCGAAGCAGCAGCGTCGGATAGAGCACCTGCACCTCGACTTCCAACTCATCCATGTGCCGGATGCGCGCGTCTATACTGCGCATCTCTCGCGATTCTTCCGTGGTGTTCGAGCCAACATTACGGTCCTTGTTATGGACGCGCTGGTTGATGATCCAATATTCCTGCTGGAGCTTTCCCTCGCTATTGCGCATCTCGGCGCCCTGGCGCCGATCGACGATCATCGGCATGAACTGGGCTTCGTCTTTGGTCAAGTAAGCCCAAGTCTGATCTGTCTCGATCACATGGGCGTCCGAATCAATTGCGCGCATCGCCTGTCTCCTGCTTTGTCTTCGCGGCCATATCCCAACGATCGACATCGACCTCGAAACCGAGGCTAAAGGATAGATCGATGCCATTCCCTTCCGGATCGCGGACCCGGTAGTCTTCATAGGGCCGCAAGGGCCGTTCCGCGGTCGGAACGACCTTGCTAAGCCGGGCGACAATGCCCTGCAGGTCATCGACAAGAAATCCGAAGTGGTTTATGCCGTAACGGCCCTCGAAACCGGCCGTGCCGTTGTAGAACGGGTGCATCGCGAGGTTCGATTTGCCGTCGCCCATGAACCTGTTCTGTTTGCCCATGGTCCGCCGCTTGTAGCTTGTGGGCAGTTCGCGAAAGCCAAATACTTCGGCATAGAAATTGAATGTGGTTTCCGGGCATAGCGGCCCAAGAGCGACATGTCGCATGCGCGGCATCCGCGTTTCGTCCACGCCGAGCCCGAACGCGCGCTGCGACAGTACGACCGGATTGTTCTCTGGGTCATGGATCCGGACGTCGCCGTCGCGGCCGTCGCCCGGCTCGTCGCGCACGACGCCGCGCGGATTGAACTCGTGATATAGGCGCAGCGTTTCATCGATGCTCTCGACTTCAACACCGACGTGATGAGCGCCGATCTCGCGCCGGAGTTCCGCGAGATCAGGGCGCGCTTGAAAAATGCCGAAACGGTAGAAACCGTCAGTCAGCGATACATCGCCGCTATTGTTGCGGGCGATTTCGGTCATGCCGAAATAGTCCGTATAAAATTTTCCCAATGCCACGGCGTCGCGGCTCAGAAAAGCGAGATACCTCAAGCGCGCCATAGCGAATACTCCTCCCTCGATGCAC
Source organism: uncultured Rhizobium sp. (assembly GCA_964628235.1). GTDB lineage: Bacteria > Pseudomonadota > Alphaproteobacteria > SMXQ01 > SMXQ01 > CAMAVH01. Next base: position 135,221 of record CAZVLU010000001.1, read on the forward strand.
CTGGGGGCAGCATCACCTGATTGCCGTCGGGGTCGCGCCCGCTGTCATCAGCCGACGCGGAAACAAGCGGCTGGATAAGAAAGCCACTGACGCCATACCGCGGCGACGCTCCAACGGTCACACCGTAGAAATCGCGGCAGGTGAGAATGATGTGACCGTCGCTGACGCTGCAATCGGGACGAGCGCCCTGGCGATGGGCGGATGGATTGGGCACAGGCGTGAAACCAAAGACACCGGCATAGAAATCCGCCTGCGCGGCGGGATCGAGCGTTTCGATCATGATTTGCCGCATACGGGTCGGTGCGTCCGGCTCGCCTGAAAGTCCGAATCCCCTAGACGACAAGCTGATCGGGTTACATTCAGGGTCATAAAGGCGGACTTCGCCGCGTTGACTGCCCCGTTCCGGCACGACGACGCCGCGAGGATTTAGACGCCGGAAACGAGCCTTGATTGTTTCGATAGACTCGACATCGATGCCGATGTGATGCGGACCCGCCGTCATCTGGACCTCACCGAGGGAGTCTCGCAGTCGTACGATCGAGAGGCGTATCCCTCCGTCGGTCAGAGATACGTCGCCCGAATCGGCGCGGGCCGTTTCAACGAACCCGAAACGCTCGACGTAATACGCCGCCAGCTTCTGCGTATCCTCGCTGAAGATTGACAAATAGCGGACGCGTGCGGTGCGTTGAGCCATCACAGACCCTCTAACGCTTATTATAAAGTTCACGCGCTCGTTCAACGAGCGCAGGTGACATGTCGAAGGTCTGCGCAATCAGGCCCTGCATGGATTCACCAGGCAGTGGATCTATTTCCATTTGCAATTTATCCGCCTCGGTGCGGAAGCTCGCATCCTTGACCATGGCATTGAAGCCAGAGCGCAACGCAGCAACACGGTCGGCGGGCACATCAGGCGGAATCAATAGCGACCGGCCGATCTCCGACGTGCTGACGAACAGCCTCATGATCTGGCGCTGCTCGTCGTTATCCATAGACTCGACGACGGTGGGCAAATTCGGCAGATCGGGATGCCGATTCACGCCATATTGTACAAACAGCGTGATCTTTTTGTCGCGCAACCAAGCGGCATCGCCGCTCTTGACGCCTTCCCATGGCTTAAGTACGGCCTCAACCTCGCCGCGCTCCATAGCGAGGTTGGCATCATTGGTGCCTTTGAAGCCGCCGATCACCCGGAAGCGCGTACCCATAATCTCATTCAGCACGCGTGGGTAGATCGTCGAGTTCGAGGCGGGCCCCGTGGCTGCGACGATTGTCTCGCGCACCTTCACGTCAGCCAGCGTTTTGACGGGCGTCGTGTGCCAAGCGTAATGAACATCGATGGTCGAAGTCATCCGTCCGAGCCAGTTGAACTTGCGCGCGTCATATTCGATGTTGAGGCCGCCGAGTAACTGGCCAAGCGCGATATTGCTGTGAACGGCCCCGATCACCGAGCCATCCTTGGCAGCGACTTTGTAAAGGTGGTTCATTGCCGATAGGCCGCCAGCGCCGGGCATGTTTTGCCCTACTACATTCGGCTTGCCGGCCACATGGCGAGACAGATGACGGGCGGCGAGACGAGCGTAGAGGTCATAGCCGCCGCCGACATCGAAGCCGATGATCATATTCAAAGTGCGGCCTTGGTAGAAACGCTCCGGCGTTTGCGCCGCTGTCGGCGATGCCGTCAGGGTCGGCATGGCGGACAAGACGGCGATACCTAGGACGAGACTCAAGGCACTTTGCTTTGTAGCGAAAACCATTCGTTCCTCCCCGTTTTAGGGAAGGCAGAAACGCCCGATCTACGCCGGAACGGGCAAGTTGCGTATGCATGAATATCACGCAAACGCAAAAGAAAGCCCGGATCTGCCTCCCGTCGGCTGCGCTCTAACGGCACAGTCCAGACATTACCTAAGGACGAATGGACATCCCTGTAAATTTAAAAGCAATTTTACATAGGTAAAGAAATTTTTTATGATGCGCGAATGGACGCTGGTGATCTCGACCTCGGCAAATTGCGCGCCTTTCAATTGACTGCTCAGCACGGCAGTCTGCGCTGGGCGGCCAACCGCCTAAGGCTGACGATCCCCGCCGTCTCCTTCCAAATTCGCCGACTCGAAGAGGAGATTGGCGTCTCATTGTTCGAGCGTCTGCCCAACCGGCTGATGCTCACGGCAGCTGGGGAAACACTCGCGCGCGAAGCCGACGGCATCTTCGAACACATTGAGAAAGTTATGGGAGTGCTGACGCCTAAAGCGAGCCCAAGCGGGCACCTTTCAATTTCAACGAGCAGCGACCTCGCATGGTACTTCTCACCCAAGATCAGCAATTACTTGCGGCGGCATCCTGGTATCGAAGTCAGCTTGCATATCTATAAGTCGTCAGAAACGCTGCAACTTATCGGCAGCAGCGAATTAGATGTAGGTATCGGCTATTTTCCAAAAGTTCCTCGAGGCATGGCGCAGGAAAGCGTCGCTGAAAGCACCCTGACCCTCGCTTGCGCGCCAGGTCATCCTTTTCTACGAACGCGTCGGCCTCAATTGGCTGACATTGCCCAACATCAGCTTTTGTCTCTGCCCCGGCAGTCATCTACTCGCAAGATGATCGACCGCATGTTTACTGAGCGCGGTATAGCCACACGCGGAGTGATCGAAGCGGGGAATTGCCAGACCGCGATGGATTTCGCTTCTCATGGCGTCGGCATCGCCATCATTCACTCGCTGTGTGCCGGGCATCAGCGACGGAACGAGCTCAACTATATCGAACTAGGGCCACGCGTAGGACGCATCGAGTTCTCGGTTATTTACCGCAAAGCGTCACGCAATATTCCGATACTTCAGCCGCTCATCGAGGAGCTGACGAGCCGCGAGATGGGTTAGTGAAGTTGCAGGCTCTAATTACGAAGAGACTGTATCGGACACACTTTCTCTTAATCGACTTATGGGAGGCGCCACCCCCGAAAACTCAAATGGAGACGCTCGGCCAAAACTGGCCATACCCTCGCAACGAAGACCGTCTCCGGGTGGCGTCACACGTAAAAAAGCCCGCCAATGGCGGGCTTTTTCGCAGTTTTGCGGCGAAATCTCTGAGAGACGCGCAAACTAGGGACTAGGTGGCTGGGGCGCCAGGATTCGAACCTGGGAATGTCGGTACCAAAAACCGATGCCTTACCGCTTGGCGACGCCCCAATGCGGGCCGGACCATAGCGACAATGCCCCGCCCCCTCAACTGGCAATAGCGAAGCGAAAGATCGGCTTGGAAACAGATGACGGGGCCCGTGAGGCCGCCTAAAGTCCGGCGTCCCTCCGCCCCTTCAATCCAACCACTTTGCCGACATGACGCCCGACGCGCCGCCCCCCAAGCCATCCGATACCCCGCCCGCCGTCGAGGCCGGCGCGGACAAGATTTGGCGCATCGCGGGACTGAGCCCGGCCGCTATCGAGGCCGCGCGGGCCGCCGCCCGGCGGGCCGGCATACCGCTTGCCGGCTGGCTCGCCGGCCTGATCCATACGGTCGCCGAGCGCGAGCGCGCGGCGCGCGATCAAGGCAGTCCGCCGACCGCCGGGTAGGGCCGAGTAGCGCTCGGTTTTTGACGCTGTAGGGCCGAGCGGTCAGTCCGCCTATCGCCGCACGCTATGGCACCATAGGTATTCTATCTTTATCTCGGTGATTTTGAGCAAAAGCGCGGCCTTTCTGGGCACACGGCTTTACATACCTGGGTATTACGGAACAAAATGCCGGCGTTATTTGGTCGCAGGAGCAAGACGGCGGTATGTCTAACGTCCCCTGGAGTGTGAAAGGCGTCGAGCACGAAGCGCGCGAGGCAGCCAAGCTGGCTGCCCGCAAGGCTGGCTTGCCGCTCGGCGTCTGGCTCAGCCAGACCATTCACGCCGCCGCCGCCCAACAACTGAAAAGCTCGAGCGGGCCGACCCTCTACGCCCCGGCCCCCAGCGGCGCGACCGGCGACGGCGCCGCCAACGCCAATGTCGCCCCGCGTCCGCCGGCGTTGACCCCGGAAGCGGTGCTCGAAAGCATCAACCGCCTGTCCAGCCGCCTCGCCGAAAGCGAGGCGCGCACCGCCGAAGCCCTGGCCCCGATCGTCGAGAAGGTCGCCAAGCTCTCCGCCCAAGTCGAGCAAGGCAAGGTCGGCGGCGGCGGCGACTCGCGCATCGACATCGATCCGCTCGAACGCGCCATGATGCGCATGACCGAGCGGCTCGACCGCATGGAAGAAGGCCGCAGCGGCACGGCGCGGCCCGCCGAACGCCCGACCGAGTCCCATCGGCGCAAGCCTGGGCTCTTCTCGCGACTGTTCTCCGACTAACATGTCCGACGCCGAGACGTTGCAGGCCGGCCCCATCATGACGGCCACATCAGAGCGGCCACATCACAACGGATAAGCCAGCGATGGATTGGACGGTGCGCGGCATGGACGAAGCGACGCGCCGGCGCGCCGAAGCCGCCGCCGACGCCGCCGGCCTGACGCTCGCCGCCTGGCTCGACCGCACCATCCTCGACAATGCCGCGAGTCACGTTCCGCCGGCTTGGACGCCGCGCGCGGAAGCGACTGCCGATGACGACCTCGACGACGAAACCGACAGCCTCGCCGATCCCGACGCGCAAGCGCAGATTCAGCAGGCGCTCGACGCGCTCGACGCCCGGCTTGAGCGAACCGGTCGCAACATCGCCGGCGCAGTCATCCCGATCTCGCGCAAGATCGACGCTATCGCCGACCGGGTAGAAACGAACAGCGCCACGGCGCTTGTCCCCGTCCCCAGCTTCGTCATTCCCCCCAACCGCGCTTATCGCCGCGGTCTCGGCCTGATCGCAGCCGGCCTGCTGCTGCTGTCGGTGGCCGGCGCCGGCGGCCTCGTCTGGCTGTGGTTCGAAATGCATAAGCCGCCGCCCAATCCCTATGCCGAGGCCGACCCCAGCCAATGGCGACAAACCTTATCGCCGGCAGCGCGCGAGGCGATGCGCGCCACGGACAAACCGCCCGCTGCAGCGGACGCAACGAGCAAACAAGCAGCAACAGCGCCTTCGGACGCCCCGTCCGAATATGCCGAGCTCGACCGGCTTATTGCGCGCTCGCGCGAGGGCAATCTCGCCGCCGATCAACCGGACGCGCCACAAACGGGCGAAGCCGACAAGGCGCCCGCCGTTCTGGCTCAAGCGACAACGCTCAGCGGCACGACCGACGGCGACGCCAAACTGCTGGCCGAATTGCGCGCCTCGGCGGCCAAGAACGATGCCAAGGCGCAGCACGATCTCGGGCTGCTGCTGATGGAAGGGCGTTTGCTGCCGCGCGATGAAAAGGCCGCAGCGGAAATGTTCGAGAAGGCGGCCATGCAGGGCCTCGCCAATGCGCAATATAATATCGGGGTGATCTACGACAACGGCATCGGCCGCAGCGCCGACCCCGCCCTGGCCTATTTCTGGTATAGCGCGGCGGCCGACCAGGGCCATGTGCCGGCGCAATACAATCTCGGCGTCGCCGCGGCGCAAGGCAAAGGAGCGCCGCGCGACTATGCCATCGCCGCGCTGTGGTTCGAACGCGCCGCGCGTAGCGGCCTGCCCGACGCGCAATATAATCTCGGCCAGATGTATGAAAGCGGCATCGGCCTGCCGCGCGATTTGGAAAAAGCCTACGACCTATATCGCAGCGCCGCCGCGCAAGGCTTTACGCCGGCACGCCAGCGCATGATCGGCCTGACGGGCCAAGTCGCGACAAGACCTGATCTGCCGCCCGTCGCGCCGCAGTCGACATCGTCGTCCACGCCGCGCAACGCGAACAGCCCGCTCCCCGCCGCCAGCCTCGGGCGTCAAGAAATCGTCGAAATCCAGACCCTGCTGCGCAAGCTCGAACTGCTCAAGAGCAATGCCGACGGCATGCTCGGACCGGGAACGCGCGCCGCGATCCGCCAATATCAGGCGCTGGCCGGCCTGCCGGCCAGCGGCGAGCCGTCGCGCGATTTGCTCGAGGAATTGCGCGAAGTCGCCAAATAATGCTGCGTTACAGCGCGATATCGCCGCGGCTGGCGATCAATCGCCCCGCCGCGCACCACCAATCGCTCCGGCCGACCTGCAAAGCGCGTAACGCAATCCGCGCGGCGGACTCATCATCGAACAAGGCGAAACAGGTCGCGCCGCTCCCCGACATGCGCGCCAGTCGCGCGTCCGGCAAGGCGGCGAGCGTCGTCAGCACGTCGCCGATCACCGGCGCGATCTGACGCGCCGACGCTTCGAGATCGTTGCGCCCGGCGCGCAAAGCAGCCAGCAGCGACGCTGCATCGCCCGCCGCATAAGCCATCGGCATCGCCGCGCCGAAACGGCCATTCAACGCGGCGAACACCTGCCCCGTCGGCAGCGCGATGCCCGGATTGACCAGCAGAATGCCAAGCGGCGGCAAAGCTGGCGCAGGGGTCAAGCGCTCGCCGATACCCGTCATCGCCATGGGGGAACTGGCCAAACAGACCGGGAGGTCGGCGCCGAGCGTGAGCGCGATCTTCGCCAGCGCCGTCTCGCTGATGTCGAGCCGCCACAAGCGGACGAGCGCGCGCAAAGCGGCGGCGGCATCGGCCGAGCCGCCGCCGATGCCGCCGGCGACCGGTAAATGCTTATCGAGCCTCAAGGCGGCGGTCGGCGCGGAAAGACCCGCGCTATCGGCGAGGGCGCGCGCCGCGCGCAGCACGAGATTGTCGGCGAGAGGCGTGCTTTGAAGCGCGTGCGCGTTCGGTCCAGTGATCGCGAGCGACAAACGATCCGCCGCTTCGACGGACACGACATCATGCAGATTGGCGAAAGCGACCAGAGATTCGAGGTCGTGATAGCCGTCGGGCCGGCGGCCCAGCACATGCAACGTCAGATTGATCTTGGCGGGCGCCGCGACAGCGATCATGGCGCGCTCGTCGGGCAAAGATCAGCCGCCGTTGGCGGCGTCGTCGGCGACGGCGTGAGCCGGCACGCTCGACCGCTGCTCAGGCCCGTTGGCGGCGAGACCGCGCTTCAGCTTGGTCTGTATCTCGCGCACCAACTCCGGCTCGGGCTTCAGCACCAAGGCGCGCTCCCACTGGAAACGCGCCTCGTTCTCGCGCCCGACGCGCCAGTAAGCATCGCCGAGATGGTCGTTGATCGTCGGGTCGGCCGGACGCAATTCGACGGCGCGCTCCAAATGCGGCACCGCTTCGGCGAACTGGCCGAGGCGATAGAGCACCCAGCCCATCGAATCGACGATATAGCCGTCTTCAGGGCGGAGCTTGACCGCCGTCTCGATCATGGCGAGCGCCTTGTCGAGATGGATGCCGTGCTCGACCCAGCTATAGCCGAGATAATTCAGCACGTAGGGTTGGTCCGGATTGAGTTCCAGCGCCTTGAGAAAATCCGCTTCGGCGCGCGGCCATTGCTTGGCGCGCTCGAGCGCGATGCCGCGCGAATAGAACAGGACCCAATGGCGTGCCTCCACGCCGGCGCCGATGCGCGCCATGGCCCGGTCATAAGCGACGACGGCTTCGGCGAACCGCTCCTTGCCGCGCAGCAAATCGCCGAGCGCGATCAGCGCGTCTGGCCGCGTTTGACGCTCCTCGGCCAACGCATTGAGCGTGGCGATGGCGTCGTCGGTGCGGCCGACATCATCGAGCAGCGCCGCCGAACGCAAGCGCGCCGACCAGGACAGCGGCGACGATGTCGGGATGCGGCGATACATGCCGATGGCTTGCTCTTCGCGATCGCCGCTCTCGAGAATGTCAGCGGCAAGCAGCAACGCGATGTCCATATCCGGCGCCAGATGCAGCGCCAAGCGAGTCATCACCATGGCGAGATCGTCGAGATTTTGCTGATTGAGCAAACTGCCGAGATCGAACAGCGCCTCGGCCATGCCGTCGGTCGGCTTGGCGATCAGCGGCGCCGTGAGAATTGGGCCGCTTGCCAGCTCGGGGCGATTGCCGCCGCGCACGACGCTGTCGCCGCCCTCGTTGTCGAAGCCGGACAGCGCCGCGCGCGCCCGCTCCGTCTGGCCGATGCGCGCATAATAGGACGCCGTCGCCTGCACGAGACGCAAATAGGTCGCGCCGCTCGCCGCCGCGCGTTCGTAATAGGGGCCTGCCGCCTGCAATTCGCCGGCTTGGTCGAGAATCAGCGCGGCATGGAAGTTCTCGAACATCTCGAAACCGCGCGTCTGGCCCAAAGCGGCAAGCGCCACGACGCCGCGCTGCGGCTCGCCGCGCGCGGCAATCAGCCAAGCGCGCAGCAGCGGCGCGATGAAGCTGTTGTAGCCGCCCTCGGGCAATGCCGCGACTTCCGACTCGGCGCGGGCATATTGGCCGATCTTGGCGGCATGGACGGCGCGCACCAGGCCAGCCATCTGGATGTTGCCGCCGAGCGCCCGCAAGCGCTCGGCGAGCGCCGCGGCTTCCTCGATGCGGCCTTCCGTCGCCAACAGTGTGAAGGCGCGACGCAGCAATTCCGGATCGTTGGGATCTTGCGCCAGGGCCTGGACATAGAAATCGGCAGCGCTCGTCGTGTCGCGCACAGCCTGGGCTTGGCGCGCGGCGAGATAGCTGCCGTAGGCGGAGAACTGCACCGGCGCGACCGGCGTCGGCGCCGGCGTGCTGCGCGGCGCGCCGCCGCAGGCGCTGAGCAGCGCCGCCAAACTCATCGCACCGAAACCGATCGCGAACGCCTTACAAGACTGCATGGGACTGCCGTGAGCTGAGGGGAGACCGGAAGGCATGAGCGGGGACGTAAGACTGCCGGCTGGACGCCATAAGATATAAGAAAATCATGGGTTTTTGCCAGCGGACAGATCGGCGCCGTAAGACAAAACGGCCCGCTCGGCGGGCCGTTCCGTCGTCACATATTGGGGTAATTGGGCCCGCCGCCGCCTTCCGGCACCGCCCAGTCGATGTTCTGGGTCGGGTCCTTGATGTCGCAAGTTTTGCAGTGGACGCAGTTCTGCGCGTTGATTTGCAAGCGCGGCCCCGCGCTTTCGCGCACGATTTCATAAACGCCGGCCGGGCAATAACGCTGCTCGGGCGCGTCATAGTCGGCGAGATTGATCGTGATGGCGCGCGACGGCTCGCGCAATTTCAGATGCGCCGGCTGGTTCTCTTCATGGTTGGTGTTGGAGATGAACACCGAGGAGAGCCGGTCGAAACTGATCTTGCCGTCGGGCTTGGGATAGACGATCGGCTTGCAGTCTTTCGCCTTCTTCAAACTCTTGTGATCGGCGTGATGCCGCAGCGTCCAAGGCGCGCGGCCGCGCAAAATGAACGTGTCGATCGCCGCATGGATGATGCCGGCGAACAGGCCCCAGCGGAACGCCGGACGGATGTTGCGCACACGGGTCAATTCGTCCCACAGCCACGTCTCCTTCAGCCGGGCCGGATAATCGGCCAGCGTGACCGAAGCGGGCGCATTGTCCGTCAGCAAAAGCGCCGCAGCCGACTCGGCCGCCGTCATGCCCGACTTCATCGAGGTGTGGATGCCCTTGATCTTCGGCACGTTCAAGAAACCCGCCGAACAGCCGATCAGCGCGCCGCCGGGAAACACCAATTCGGGGATCGCCTGCAAGCCGCCTTCGTTGAGCGCACGCGCGCCGTAAGCGATGCGCCGGCCGCCTTCGAAAATCGGCCGGATCGCCGGATGCTGCTTGAAGCGCTGCAACTCCTCGAACGGGCTGAGATAGGGATTCTGGTAATCGAGGCCGACGACGAAGCCGACCGCCACTTGGTTGTCCTCCAGGTGATAGAGGAACGAGCCGCCGTAGGTCTGCGCGTCCATCGGCCAGCCGACAGTGTGGACCACGGTGCCCGGCTTATGCTTGGCCGGATCGATCTCCCACAACTCTTTCACGCCGAGGCCGTAGGTCTGCGGATGGTCGTCGTCGCGCAAGTTGAAGCGCGCCAGCAGCGTCTTGGTCAACGAGCCGCGGCAGCCTTCGGAAAATAGCGTGAGCTTGGCGCGCAGTTCGACGCCGCGCGTGAAATTCGCCGTCGGCTCGCCATCCTTGCCGATGCCCATGTCGCCGGTGGCGACGCCGACGACCTCGCCCGCGTCGCCGTAGAGCACTTCGGCGGCGGCGAAGCCCGGATAGATCTCGACGCCGAGTTCCTCGGCTTGGGTCGCCAGCCAGCGACAGAAATTGCCGAGGCTGATGATGTAATTGCCGTGATTGTTCATCTGCGGCGGCGTCGGCAGGCGGAAACTGCCCGTCTCCGTCAGGAACAGAAAGCGGTCCTCGCCGGCCGGCGTGTGGAGCGGCGCGCCCTTGTCTTTCCAGTCGGGGATCAGCTCATTCAGCGCGCGCGGCTCCAGCACAGCGCCCGACAGGATATGGGCGCCGACCTCGGAGCCTTTTTCGATGACGCAAACGCCCAGCTCGCGCCCGGTTTCAGCCGCCAATTGCTTGAGACGGATCGCCGCCGCCAAGCCGGACGGACCGGCGCCGACGATGACGACATCGAACTCCATAGACTCGCGATCGGACATGCGAACTTCCTAGGCCATTGGGAGCGGCGAGTGTAGCGATTGCCCGCCGTCCCGCAACCGGCCCGTCCCGCAATTTAAACAAATCCCAAAATTGGCCCGCTCCGCCAGGCGGGGACATTCCGTCGCGCCGCGGCCCGTGATAGGACTCGCGCCATGACCGATTTCGCAGATATCGACGCGCTCGCCGCGCTGCGCTGGCAGGTCGATGCTGGCGCCGACGAAGCCATCGCCGACGAACCGATCGACCGTTTCGCCAGCTCCAAGGCGGCCAAACCGGCGCCTGCGCCGACTCCGCTGGCAGCGCCGCCCGTCGCGCCGCAAGGCGCGCAAGTCAAAGCCTCGGCAGCGATTCTGCAAGCGCCGACTTTTTCGGCGACATCAAGCGGCGCCAGCGCCGAAGCCCTGCAATCGGCCAGCGCGCTGGCCGGCGCGGCCAAAAGTCTCGACGAATTGCGCGCGGCGCTCGTTGCCTTCGAAGGCTGCGGCCTGAAAAAGACCGCGACCAATCTCGTCTTCGCCGATGGCAATCCGCAGGCGCGCGTCATGTTCATCGGCGAAGCGCCGGGGGCCGACGAAGACCGCCAGGGCCTGCCCTTCGTCGGCGTCAGCGGCCAGTTGCTCGACCGCATGATCGGCCATATCGGCCTCAGCCGCGCCGCATCCGCCTATATCACCAACGTGCTGTTCTGGCGGCCGCCCGGCAACCGCACGCCGACGCCGGACGAGATCGGCGCCTGCCTGCCCTTCGTCGAGCGCCATATCGAGCTGATCGATCCGGCGGTCATCGTGCTGGTCGGCGGCATTTCGGCCAAAACCCTGCTGGCGCGTTCGGAAGGCATCACCAAGCTGCGCGGCCAATGGCACGCCTACGAGACGCCGCGCATGAGCCATCCGGTGCCGATCATCGCCACTTTTCATCCGGCCTATCTGCTGCGCAGCCCGGGGCAGAAGCGCGAAGCTTGGAAGGACCTGCTCGCTCTGCAGGACAAGATGGAGGAACTGGGCATCGCGCCGGGCAAGTCCTCAACTTAATTTAATCCGACAGGTATCGGTATTAATTTGTAACTAAGATGATTCGCGGAGGAAAACGTCACCCGCCCTTATCGGTGCCGTCTTAGGACTAAAAACCCCCCATTGAAACTCTTGGTAAATTCCGATTCCCCCACAGATTTTATAGGTTTTTCACAGGGGGTGGCCGTTCACCATGCTTGCCCCGGCGGCGCTCCATCCGTTATGACCTTTGCCATGACTGAGGCGGCCAACCACCCCAGCCAGCGTGTTACGTGCCCCCAGCGCACCATTAGGGGGGTTCACAGCGCCAACCGCCCCCTGAAGGCTTTCGCCGTCGGGGCCCTTGCGCTCCTTTCCGCGTCCGTCTTGTTGTCGACGACGAGCCTGGCCAACGAGCCGGGCCGCCAAGTCGCGGCCGCCAACTACGCGACCGATCAATTGGCGCCGACCGAACTGCCCGCCATCCTCTCGACCGCCGACGCGACGCGCTATGAGCGCATCTTCGCGCTGCAAGACTCCGGACGCCTCAATGAGGCCGACAAGCTGATCGCCGCGCTGCGCGACAAATCGTTGCTTGGCCATGTCCTGGCGCAGCGCTATCTCGGCCGCCACCACAAATCGAGCTACGGCGAACTCTCCGATTGGCTGCAGGCTTACAGCGACCATGCCGACGCGCGAAGCATCTACGCCCTCGCCTTGAAGAAGAAGCCGGCCAAGGCCGCCGCGCCCAAAGCGCCCGGCCCGACCGCCGTGCTGTCCTATGCGGTGTTCGGCGGCATCATCGAGCCGCCGGCCAAGCCGTGGAATGAAGCCCTCGCCGCCTTCCGCAAGGGCCAATATGCGGCGGCGGCCAAGACCTTCGAGACGATCGCCCGCACGCCCAAGGCGTCGCCCTGGGTGCTGTCGGCCGGGGCCTATTGGGCGGCGCGCGCCAACATGATGGCGCGCCAGCCGCAGAAGGTGACGCCCTGGCTCGAAGAAGCGGCCCGCCATTCGCGCACCTTCTACGGCCTGATCGCCCGCGAAACCCTCGGCCTCGAGCCCGATCTCGACCTGCGCACGCCGCCGTTGGATGCCCGCGACCTCGCCGCCTTGCTCGACCTGCCAGGCGGCAAGCGCGCCGCAGCGCTGCTGCAGATCGGCGACAGCGAACGCGCCGAGCAGGAACTGACGGCGCTCGGCAACGCGTCGGCCGCCGCCAGCCGCGCCGCACTTGCTCTCGCCGGCCGCGCCAACATGCCGAACCTGGCGCTGCGCCTCGGCAACGCCTTCTCCTCGGCGAGCGGCGAAGGCGCCTATCGCGACGCCGCGATCTATCCGGTGCCGGGCTGGCGTCCGCCCGAGGGCTACGACATCGATCGCGCGTTGATCTTCGCCGTCATGCGCCAGGAATCGGCGTTCAACATCCGCGCCCGCAGCCCGATGGGCGCCAGCGGCCTGATGCAATTGATGCCCGCCACCGCCAGCTACATGGCCGACGGCGAGCGCTTCCGCGGCAGCAATCGAGACCGCCTGTTCGAGCCCGAGACCAACATCTCGCTCGGCCAGCGCTATATCCGCCATCTGCTCGCCGATCCGTCGGTCGGCAACAACCTGATCATGCTGTCGGTCGCTTACAACGGCGGCCCCGGCAATCTCGCCAAATGGGTGCGCCAGACCGGCAACCAGGACGACCCGCTGCTCTTCATCGAGAGCATCCCGTCGCGCGAGACGCGCATCTTCGTCGAGCGCGTCATGGCGAACCTGTGGATCTACCGCATGCGCCTCGGCCAGACGAACGAGTCGCTGACCGCCGTGGCCGGCGGCGCTTGGCCGATCTACGCGGCGCTCGACGGCCTCGGCGACAGCGACGTGCGCGTCGCCGAAGTGCCGCGCGACATCAGCCCCGCCGACGCGCTCAACCGCGAAATGCTCGACCAGATGGGCCCGCCCGCCGGCAGCATGGGCGTCCTCGGCACGCTCGACGTCGAGTAGTCCCCGTCGATCGCCGCCACGCGGGAATCAGTCGGATTTGCTCGCGTCCGCTTCTTCGTAAGCGCCCTGCACAAGATATCTCAGCGCCGCAGCGACCCGCTGCCAGTCCGCATCGCTTTCCAGCTTGAGGCCGGCAAATTGCCCGAGCGTTTGCTCGCGCAAGGCGAGGTAATGCACCCCCGCCAGCAACAGCGCGTTGATGGCTGGCGCATCGACCCCGGCCGGCGCGGCGCGTGAGCCGATCAGGTCCTTCGCCCATTGCTGAAACGCGACGGACCTCGCCTTCTCGATGTTCAAGAGCGTTTCCGAGCGGTCCGACAATTCCCATAGCAGCGCCTGACGCAACAACGGACGCTGGCGCAAGGTGCCGATATAGCGCGTCAGCAAATCGGCGACGAGATCGCCGTAAGGCGCCTCGCGCGCGATGTCGGGTTTCGCGCCATACCAAAACCCGACATCCTGCGCGATGCGCTCGATGACGCCGTCGAGGCCCCCGAAATAACGATAGATCAGTTGCTTGTCGACGCCGGCCCGCGCCGCAAGCTTGTTCACGCCGAGCGCTTTGAATCCTTCCTCGGCGATGAACTCCGTCGCAGCCGAGAGAATCTTCTGCTCGGTTCGCTGACGGTCGCGCGTTTGGCGGCCTTCTTCGGGCAAATCCTTCATCGGCGGGCGCTGTCCTTCATCGTCCGATCGCGGCGCATCGTTCGAGAGCAGCATAGCGGTCCCGACGGAAGTCCGCTTCCCATCTCTGATCATAATTGCCGGCAAGCCTGATCTCGGCGACGCTGCCGGCATCGGCCGGCGCGAAGCGGATGGTCTCGAACCACCAGCCGTAGCCCTGCAGCTCATAGATCGCCTCTTGCCCCTCGGCGATATATTTGACCGTCGAGAACGGCAGAAGACGGGCGTTTTGCTCGAAGCAGCGGGCGTAGGACGCATAAGGCTGCGCGCTTGGCACAACCTCTTGCCGCGCGGTCTCGGCGAAGGCTTGATAGCCCTCGACGCCGACCCGATTGGCGCTGCACGCTGCCAGCGACAAGCTGATGAGGATGCTCGCGACGCGGATATGAATGCTCATCGCCGCCGCCTCAGCGGGCCGACTGGACGACGACATCGCGCAATTGCGCGACGTGACGTTCGAGCACGGCCTTGGCGTGGCCGAGTTCGCTGTAATAACCGAACAATCCGCCCTTGAACGGCGTCGCGTTGGTATGGGTGCTGAGCGCGGCCAGGCGCGCGCCGCTGATGGAATCGACGACCTCGCCCTCGCTGCTGGCGCCGCCGTTCGATAGAGGCCCGACGAGCAAGGTGGAAACGTAGTTCAGCGTCGTATCCGCCTTGTCGACGCCGGTGATCGCGAGGCGGATTCGCATGACGCCGGGCGCGGGCGCGGCTGCTTTCTGAAAGGTTTCGGCGAAGGCGGCCTCGGCGGCGGCCTTGTGATGGGCCCGCAAAGCGTCGATTTCCGTTGTGGTCAGCGGCGCGCTCTTGCCGTTCGGCATATAGGCGACGTCATCGACCAGGAAGGCGTTGTAAGCGGCCGTCGGGCGGGCGCTGAACCGCAAATCTCCCTCGGCGGACTGCTGCAGCTGGCTGTAGTCGGTCATAAAGCCGCTGCGAGTGGTTTCTTGGGCGGCGCAGGCGCTCAAGGCCGTGCCGAGGAAAAGGAGCGCGATTAGGCGGTTGGTCATGGCGATATCTCCGTTGTATGGATGAATGTCACTAACTGGTGACTTAACTAGTCACCATGTGGGGACATGTCAACGGAAATCTGGCCGAATATCCTTTCCTGGCCGATGCGCGCCAGGATTCTTAAGCCTGCTTTGGCTATTAACGATTTGTTTTAACGAGTATTTTGACCGTCCGGCGCGTCCGGCGTAACATCGCGCCCATCATGGCCATCGACGAAACCCGCAGCTTCATTCCCGTCAACATCGCCGTTCTCACGGTGTCCGACACGCGCCGTCCCAAGGACGACGAGTCGGGCGACGTGCTGCAGCAGCGCCTGACCGACGCCGGCCACAAGCTGGCGGCGCGCGACATCGTGCCCGACGACGTCGGCGAGATCACCGCCAAGCTCAAGCTGTGGATCACCGATCCCAATGTCGATGTCGTGATCGCCACCGGCGGCACCGGGCTGACGGGCCGCGACGTGACGCCGGAAGCCTTCGAGGCGATCTACGAGAAGAAGATCGACGGCTTCGGCGAATTGTTCCGCATGTTGAGCTATCAGAAGATCGGCACCTCGACGATCCAATCGCGCGCCACGGCGGGCCTCGCCGGCGGCACCTACTTGTTCGCCCTGCCCGGCTCACCCGGCGCCTGCAAGGACGGCTGGGACATCATCCACACCCAGCTCGACTCGCGCTTCCGCCCCTGCAATCTGGTGCAGCTCATGCCGCGCCTGCAGGAGCATGTGAAGAAGCCGACGGCGTAAGCCTGTCGCCTCTCACCGCCCCTTGAACAATCCGCCGAGGATGCCGCGCACCAAAGAGCGGCCGATTTCGCCGGCGACTTGACGACCGATCGAGCTGGCGGCGGAGCGCGCGGCGGAGGTCGCGATCTTTTCGGTCATGCTCGGCTTGGCGGCGGCGGCGCGTTCGGCGCGGGCGCGGCGCTCGGCCTCCTTCATTTCCGCTGCATGCTGGCGCGCTTCCAGCTTCTCGCGCTCTGCGGCGGCCTTGTCGGCCGCTTGCGTGGCTTTGGCCGCCGTCGCGGCTGCCGCCGCTTCGGCGCCGCGCGCCTCGATAATTTCCGCCGCCGATTCGCGATCCACCGCCGTGTCGTATTTGCCCTCGACCGGCGACAGCGAACGGATGATCGCCCGCTCCTTGGCGCTGAGCGGCCCGAGCCTGGAGCGCGGCGGCTTGATCAGCGTGCGCTGCACGATGGACGGCGCGCCGTTCTCCATCAGGAGCGAGACCAGCGCCTCGCCGATTTTCAATTCGCCGATCGCCGTCGCCACGTCGAGCGCCGGATTGACGCGAAAGGTTTCCGCCGCCGCCTTGATCGCCTTCTGGTCGCGCGGCGTG
>CAZVLU010000002.1:0-72261 GCA_964628235.1 uncultured Rhizobium sp.
TCGCCAAGGAGCCGATCAGCCTCGAAACGCCGATCGGCGACGAGGAGGACAGCCACCTCGGCGACTTCATCGAGGACAAGAACGCCGTCCTGCCGCTCGACGCCGCCATCCAGTCGAACCTGCGCGAAACCACCACGCGCGTGCTGGCCTCGCTCACGCCGCGCGAAGAGCGCGTGCTGCGCATGCGCTTCGGCATCGGCATGAACACCGATCACACGCTGGAAGAAGTCGGCCAGCAGTTCTCCGTCACCCGCGAGCGCATACGTCAGATCGAGGCGAAGGCGCTCCGCAAGCTGAAGCATCCCAGCCGTTCGCGGCTGCTGCGCAGCTTCCTGGATACCTAGAGTTCTCGGGCGGGTCTTTCACAGGTCCGCCCATTTCTCCACAGCCTTCGCCTCGGCCGCGTTGCCACGATCTGCGGATCATGGCAGCGTAAGGCCGCGTCTGCGTCGCGAAACAGTGGGCCTGTAGCTCAATTGGTTAGAGCCGACCGCTCATAACGGTCTGGTTGCAGGTTCAAGTCCTGCCGGGCCCACCACTTCACGCATCCATAACTCAATCGCGCTCGTAACTGGGCAGATGCTCGGCGCAAGACTTGCGCTGGGATGGCAATGCTCATCGCTTAATAAAAATTGTAAAAAAATTCGCATTTCTTTTTTAACTGGTTCGGCCAGAATGGCTATAGGTTTTCGGCTTAGCTGATATAAGGAAAATTATTTTGATTGCCGTCCTGCGGCATCTGTCTTTCCAATTCTATGGGACGTTTCTTTAATGAAAAGAAACGTCCTCCGTGTGACTCGCATCAAGCGAAGGGCTGCGCTTGCGATCGTCGTGGCATCGATTTTTGCCATTTGCGTGCCGATGGTCGTGGCGTTTAACGAAGCGGATTACCGTGCGGTCGAATTTGAGAAAGAGCGCGCTCTCCTGATTGCGAAGGATGTGCTCTATCGTACCGATGCGACGGTCGATCAAATTTCCGTCGGCATCGCCGCGCTAAAGCCATATGCCGACAGTCCGTGCGGCGACGAATCATTGAACGCGATGCGGCGCATCGATCTCGCGTCCAGCTATATCCAGGCCGTCGCCCATGTCCTCGACAACCGCATCGTTTGCTCCTCGCTTGGTCGCGAAGTCGCGGGAATCTCGTTGGGCGTTCCCAACTCGTACTCGCCCAGAGGCACCAGCCAGTGGACCGACGTTAAGCCGGATTTCGCCGACGACTTGAGTTTCCTCGTCATCGAGGACAGCGGCTACGCCTTTATCGTGCACAAGGATCTTCCTATCGACAGCAGCACATATGTCGACAACGTAGCGTTGGCGATTGCGGTTCTGTCTGAGCGTGAACGGGGCAGATCGGACTTCTCATGGAGCTATTTGACATCTCGCGGCGATCTCAAGCCGCAATGGCTTCCCCTATTGGAGAGTGCCGATCGAGAGCGGGTCTTCATCGAAGACAATCGCGTTGTCGCTTTGATCAAGTCGTCTAAATATTTTGTCGCTGCCGTGGCGGTGGTGCCGAGTGAGCAGGTAGCCTACCAAGTGCGTCAGCTGGCTTATTGGCTCGTCCCCGTCGGATTGCTGTCAGGCGTGCTCATCGCTTTGGCGCTTCTCTTCGCGCTGCAATCCTACGTGAGACTGCTTGAGCGCGAGCAGCTGGCTCGTGAAAAGGCCGAGCTGCAGCTGCAAGTGCAGCAACGGCAAAAAATGGAAACAATCGGCCGCGTTGCCGGCGGCATCGCGCATGATTTCAACAATTTCTTGGCCATCATCCTTGGCTATCTTGATTTCCTGCGGGAGGAGACCTCAGCGGGTTCCGCCCTACGCCGCTACTCGGATAATGCGACAGATCCGGCGCTAAAAGCGAAGGACGTGATCGGCACGTTGCTGAATTTCTCTCGCCCGACGCTAGGAGAGCGTCGCGTCGTGCGTGCCGATGATCTGGTCCAAGATATTTCCACCTTGATCCAAGGCGTCTTGCCGAAGCGCTGCTCTCTGGCCGTCGATTTGCGGGCAAGGCGCCACATGATCGCTGCGGACCAGACGCAGATATCGCAGGTCATCATGAATTTTGTCGTCAATGCTTGCGATGCTTACGGCGATTCCGGTGGCGAGGTCATCTTGCGGCTTCGCCAGGGGCAAGTCGGGAAATGGCCCGCAGAATTTTCTCAATGGCCTGCTTTCACGGCGGGAAATCCGCTCGATGAGGACGATGTGATAAGCATCGAAGTGGAGGATCATGCTTCTGGAATCGCGCCGGAGATTTTGTCCAAATTGTTCGAACCGTTCTTCAGCACCAAACAGCCGGGCAAGGGGACGGGCTTAGGCTTGTCGATCGTATATGCCGTCATGCAAGCTCACGGCGGTAGGCTGGAGGTCCGTTCGCAGTTGGGCGCGGGCACCATTTTTCGCCTTTCTCTTCCGGTTGTCGACGTGGCGTAATTTTTCTGCCTGTCGCGATCTCGCGCTCTTGCGGCATCGCACGCGTGAGTAGAAACTCCGTCAACGACAAAGAAAATCTGCGAAAGGACGAGGCATGAAAACTCTGGGTTTCATCGGCACCGGCGGCATGGGCAACGGCATGGCGGCCAATCTGATCAAGGCCGGCTATGCCCTGGTCGTGACCGATCTCAACCGCGCGCAGGCGGCGAAGCTGGAGGCGCAGGGCGCGCGCTTCGTCGACTCGCCCAAGGCGGTCGCCGAGGCGTCCGAGATCGTGCTCTCGATGCTGCCGCACAATGGCGCGGTGCAGGCGGTCGGCCTCGGCAAGGGCGGGCTGATCGAGGCGACGAGCGGCGCCAAGACCTGGATCGATTTCAGCAGCATCGACAAGGCGACCATCGTCGGCGTCGCCGACACGCTCGCCAAGACCGGCTGGACCGTGGCGGACGCCTCGGCCGGCGGCGTCGAGGAGGTGGCGGCAGCCGGCGAACTGGCGCTGTGGGTTTCCGGCGACAAGGCGCTGTTCGATGCGCATCAGCCGATCTTCCAGGCGATGGGCAAGTCGATCCTGCAGGTCGGCGAGTTGGGCAACGCCAAGATGGTCAAGAACGCCATGGCGATGATCGCCGCCGTGCAGCATATGAGCTACGTCGAGGTGACGCGCTGGCTGGAGAAGGGCGGCCTCGACGCGGCGACTTTCCAGACTGTGGTGAAGAACTCGCAGCAAGATTGCGTCGGCACCCGTCGCATCATGGAGACGGTGGCGAGCCGCAAATACAAGCCGCGCAAGTCGTGGATGCCGAAGGACATCAACTTCGGCCTCGACATGGCGCGCGAGATGGAAGTGCCGATGCCCTTCGTCAATCTCGCCTCGCAGATGTTCGCCGTCGCGCAAGCCACTGGCCTAGACGGCTATGAGGCGACCGGCATCGCCTGCAACGTCTATGATGTGCTCAACGGCAAGCCGCCTGCGGCCAAATAGCGGATTACGCGCTGCTCCCGACTGCCATGACGTTCCGCAGCGCGCAATTTTCGGCCTTTCCGGTCGTTTGCGGGCGTTGCATTTTGCTGCGCTTGGCCTAGCATTTCTCTTAACCAAGCCGGGTCGAGCCGGCATAACGGAGGGACGGCGGCCATGACCATTGCAACGACCCAGAACTCCTGGCGCGCGAGCGCGCGTGAGCGCGTACCGGCGGAGATGATGCAGCCGATCGGCGGATCGGCCGCTTGGTATCCCAAGGATTTCGCCGGCAACGAGACGTGGATCTACCGCCTGAGCGAGGCGGAGATCGGCGAGATCATGGCGGCCGTGGCGCGTATTGAAGGCGCCGGCCTCGGCCTGATGGACATCGGGCGCGACGACTTCGTCGTGCCGACCCTGGCTGCGGGCCTCGCCGACGTGCGCGCCGAACTGCTCGAGGGACGCGGCTTTGCCCTGGTGCGCGGCTTGCCGATCGCGGGCCGCTCGCGGCTGCAGACGGCTATCGCCTTCTGGGGCATCGGCGCCCATATCGGCCGCGCCATCTCGCAGAACACCAAGGGCCAGTTGCTCGGCCATGTCACCGACATCGGCGGCGACTACAACAAAGTGCGCGGCTACATGACGAAGTCGCACATGAATTTTCACTGCGACCGCGCCGATTTCCTGTCGCTTTGCTGCTTGCATCCGGCCAAGGCCGGCGGCGCGCACCGAATCTGCTCGTCGGTGACGCTGCACAATGAGATGCTCAAGCGCAACCCCGCGTTGGTCGAGGCGCTCACCTTCCGCTTCTATCGCGGGCGCGCCGTCGATATCAGCGAGGGCGACTTGCCCTATATCCGCCAGCCGGTGTTCAGCATCACCGACGGCCACTTCGCCGCGCGCGGCGTCAGCGCCGCCATCCGCAAGGGCCAGCAGATCGCGGGCGTGCCGCCGCTCACGCCGCTGCAGATCGAAGCGATGGAGATGTACAAGGCCATCGCCGACGAGATCGCCATCGACATCGACTTTCAGCTCGGCGACATCTCCTTCGTGCAGAACCATGTGACCCTGCATTCGCGCACCGGCTTCGAGGACTGGCCGGAGCAGGAGCGCAAGCGCCACCTCCTGCGCCTGTGGCTGTCGAGCGACGGGGCATATCCCGTCGATCCCGACATCGAGCGCGAGATTCGCGGCGTTGTTATTCCCGGCACAGTGCTGCGCGCCTCGTTGGAAGTCGTCTAAGACGCGCCGCGCAGGCATTCTCTTTCGCTAATGTTTCCAATCGGATGACGCGCCATGCGCGCGATGCGCGGGGCTTTTTAGCCATGGCCGACGCATGTCATGACACAGCGCCAAGTTCGGCGCGGTCGAGGATTTTGGGGCAAATCAATATTTTATAACCGTCGCGATGAGGGTTAGCATCGTCCCATAACCATAAAAAGTCGGCTGATCGGGAGGAGAGCGATATGCGAGACGACCTGGCTATCCGCAGCGCGCGCAGCAACGACAATGCGACGCCCACCATGGAGCGTTGCGTGGCGGCTTATCCGGCGCGTCGCGCCTTCAAGCCCTACATTCAAGTGCCGCCACGCATCGAAGGGGTGCGCGGCTTCATCGACATTCATTGCCATGCCGAATATGGCCAGCAGGACGCCTTGGCGCTGGCCAAGCTGGCGTCCGAGAACGGCATGTACGGCATCCTCTATAAGGGGATCGGCAAAGAGGACAAGCGCTCGGCCGGTCCGATGGATGACATCAATGCGCTGATCGAGAGCATGAAGCGCTGGTCGGACGAAACCGGCATTCCGGCGATCAAAGCCTGGGGCGGCTACGCGCTATGCCGCGACAACAAGCCGCCGAGCGCCGAGAAGGTCCGCACGCAAGTCGCCGCCGGCGTCACGTCGTTCTGGCTCGCCCTCGCGAACCACGCCAACACTTACTCCATCGTCGGCGGCAAACCCTATCGCTGGGATCCGACCGCCGACAAGAAGGCCCATTCCGAGCCGCTGCCGTGGGATCAGGCCTTGAAGTACGGCCACTACGCGCTCGACGAGAACGGCAAGCTCAAGAAGGAATATGAGGAGGCGATCCGCATGATCGCCGACGCCGACCGCACGCTCTCCTTGGGCCATTCGACTCATCAGGAGATCTGGGCGCTGGCCGAGCTGATCGACAAGCTGAACTATAAGCGCGCCTTCATCGACCATCCGTTCAGCCCGTTCGTGAACCTCACGGTCGAGCAGATGCAGGAACTGTCGAAGGTCGGCATCACCTTCAATTACACCTATGATGAGCTGTCGCCGATGCTCGGCGTCGACCCCGCCAAGATGTACGCCGCCATCCGCAAGGTCGGCGTTCGGCACTTCACCCTGTCGAGCGACGCGGGCGATCCGCTGTTCCCGAACTCGGTCGAGGCTATGCGTCAGGTGGCGGGCTATATGCTCGCCTTCGGCATGAACGCCGACGAGATCGAGATCATGTGCGTGCGCAACCCGGCGAAGCTGGTCGGCCTCGATCCGGATGTCGTCGTCAGCGAGATTAAGGCCCGTGTAGCCGAAGATGCGGGGGCCTAAAGCCTCATGATCGCGACCCCGTAAAGCTTTCCGACGGCCGTGGCTGCCGGTAGCGTTCCCGACATCCATCTCCTTCAGTCTTGACCTTCCCCCTATGGGAAGGCTGATCTTAGGGTGACCTTCCCCCGCAGGAGATGCACATGACCCAGATGTTTTCCCGACAGGTTTTTATGGCGGCCGTTCTGGCGACCGGCGTCTTGACAGCGAGCTTGACCGCGCCGGCCTTCGCGCAGATGGGGCACGGCGGGCATGGCGCCGCCGCGACTCCGGCTCCCGCAGCGGCTCCAGCCATGAGCGGCGCGTCGCAAGCCTACATGGATGCCATGACGAAGATGGACCGCGACATGGCGACGATGAAAATGACCGGCAAGCCCGGCGAAGATTTCGCCGCCATGATGATCCCGCACCACCAGGCCGCCATCGACATGGCGAAAGCCTATCTGGCCAGCGGCGAGAACAATCCGGAACTGACGTCTCTGTCGCGCGAGATCATCGTCGCGCAGGAGCGCGAGATCGAGTTTCTCAGAAGCTGGCTCGGGTCGAACAATCATCATTGAGGCCATGCGGACAGGGTGGCGCGTTTCGCCGGTTCCGGCGGAACGGCCGCGTGAATTTCTCGTTGGTGAAGTATCCGTTTGAGCGCGCGCATATCGCGCCGCGTTCCGCGGAAACCCACTGAGAGGATATTGCCATGACGGAGATCACCCAGATCACCAGCGGTTCTGCCATCCCCGCCGAGAAGGTCATCGACACGACCGTCTACAACGCCGCCGGCGATAAGCTCGGCAGCATCGAAGATATCATCATCGACAAGGTGAGCGGCCGCTCGCTCTACGCCATCATGGCGTTCGGCGGCTTTCTCGGACTCGGCCACAAGCATCACCCGCTGCCCTGGTCGATGTTGACCTACGACAAGTCCAAGGAAGGCTATGTCGTGAACCTCGACAAGAAGCAGCTCGAAGAGGCGCCCGGTTATGACGACGAGGTCGAATGGACGCCGACCTATGGACGCGGCGTCGATAGCTATTACAAGGTGCCGACCGCCTGGATGGACTAAACGGGCTAGTCTTAGCGACCGGCGTGCGGTCTGAAGTCCGCGCGCCGGCCTTTAGCCCTAGTCTGTCCGCGCTTGACGGCATCACGGGTCAGCGCCTCTCGCTGCAGCAGGAGCATATTCTATGACCGATCCGCAGCATGTTCGACCGACCGAAGCACGCTCCGGCGCCAAGCTGGGCGTCATGCGCTATGTGCTCGGCATTTCCCTAGCGGCGGTCATCGTCGGCTTCGTGGTGGCCTACGTCGTGGTTTAGATCGCGGCGGCGCTGTTCGCGTTGCTGCCGATCAAAGCCAGACTCGTCGGATCGAGGACTTTGAAAAAGCTATCGACGGTTTCGCCATTGCGGCTGAGCGGCAAGATCAAGCGGACGTAGCGCCAGAAGCCGTCGTTGAGCGTGATATATTCGCGCCGCGCCAAATCAGGCGCCGACGTCTCCGCCGAGCGCAGCGCCGATTCGACGACATTGCGGGCATCCTGCGGCGCGAAAAAGTCGTCCGTGGTGTGGCCCTTCAACTCGCGCCCGTATTTATCGCAGACATACGTTCCGGCCAAGCGCACGCGCAACAGGGGACGCGGCTGGCGCTCGAGGTCGAGGAGCATCACGTAAGGCAACAAGCGCGTCGGAATCTCGAGCATGTCGAGCCGGGCCGGCCATTTGCCGTTGCCGGCGTCTCGCGCGCGCAGCCAAATATCGTAGAGTTCGGCGAGATCGGGATAGTCCTTCAGCGCGTCGAGCGGCAGGGTTTGGTTAACAGTCGGAAACCATTTGCGAAGTAGATCAGGAGACATCGTAGGTCCTCGTTGAATGACAGCTTGATTACGTCGCGTGGGCCAAAGCGGATGAGGCAAAACAAAAGGGCCGGGGATCGCTCCCCGGCCCTTTTTCATCGGTTCGCTGCGCAGCGCGAGGCGCTTTAGGCGACCTTGCTCTTGTCGCTGGCGTCGAAATGGCTGGCGCCGGCCATGATGTCGTAATCGCGCGGGGCTGCGTCGATGCGCTTATCCTTGCCGCGGCCCTTGGTGTAGGTCTTGATCTGCAGCAGCTCGAGATCGTCTTCGCCGCAGCTCTCGAACCAGTAGCGCGCGCCGGCCGGGATGACCAAGCCTTCGATCGGGCCGAACTCGCCGCGGATCTCTTCGCCCGGGCCGTAGAAACGGGCGCGGCCCTTCAGAACCATCCAGGTGATGTCGACGCCGGAATGGAAATGCAGGTTGTTCTCGCCGCCCTGGCCGAGGCAATGGATGGCGATGGCCGAGCGCTCGCTGCTCGTCAGCTTCACGATGGCCTTGCGGCCGCTATAGGTTTCCGGCGCCTTGAAGTGAAACTGCTGGATGGCAGCTTCGGCTGCATCGTGGTCGATGGTTTCTTTCTCGGTCACGTCGGACATGGCTAGCCTCCTAAAACAAAAAGAATTGATGCTTATTCGTATGGTTCAATTTTACAAGGCGCTGCCCGCGCTGTCCATTGTCGGTGCCTGGGCCGATCAGGAGCACAGCCCAACGTCGATTGGCGAAAACTCTATAAGAGTTCCAGCAGAAGGGGGAAAAACGGCGGTTTGCTTGGCTTTTCGCAGGCATCGCGCACGCGGTGAAAACGAAACGCACGCTCCTGGCGTCAAATTGATGCCGCCTTGCGACAGGTCAGTTTGATGCCCGGCTTGAGCGCGAGGCGTCGGCGAATATCGACGAAGCCGACGCGGCGGAGCAGCGTCGTCAGGCTTTGCGGCGTGAAGAACACGCAATGGGACGGCGGGCAGAAGCCGTCCCAGCGCGTCACGTCGCGCGGCCGGCGCCAGTGGCTGATGTCGGGGGTGGTGAGGAAGAACAGGCCGTTTGGCGCGAGCAGGTCATGCACCGTGGCGAGAAAGCGGCCGGGATCGGCGAGATGCTCGATCACTTCCGAGCTGTAGATCAGATCGAAGCGCGGCGCCCCGCCGGCGTAGTCTTCCAGGGTCGAGAGGGCGAAGGCGTTGGCCGGGTAATGCCGGCGCGCATAGGCGATCGACACCGGGTCGATGTCGAGGCCGTGGGCGGCGAAGCCGCGCTCGCGGGCCGCTTCGACCATGAAGCCGCCGCTGCAGCCGATGTCGAGGAAGCACGGCGGCGAGGCGTGGCTGGTCGATATGAGACGGGCCAAAACCGCCATGCGCCGACGCGACCGGCGCAGTTTCTTATCGACCTTGGCGAAATAGCTTTCCGTCGCGCCTTGATAAGCGTCGGTGTAGAGGGCCTGCACCTCTGCGCGCGACGGGCGCGGGTGCAGATGCACCGTGCCGCAGGCGCGGCAGGCGAGCAGCGTCATGCCGCGATGGACGATATAGGGATCATGGCCGCGACCGTCGCAGGCGGGACATATAGCGACGGAGGGTTCCGCGGCGGAAGAGGCCCGCGCGGACTCGTCGAGCGTTAAGCTCATGATATTGCAGCCCCCCGGCTTTGAATTTATCCCTATAATGCTTATCATTATGGCAATTATCCGCCAAGCCGGAATAGCGGATGCGCCAGCGGCGCTTTAGATTGGCTCATAGTCCAGACCGAGGCGTTTAGACTGAGCGTTTAGGTTGGCGTCGGGGCCGAGACGGCTGCGGCCGAGAGGAAGGGGTCCGAGATGCTCGCCGGTCTCAAAAAATGGCTCGAAGATAAGATCTGGGAGCAGAGCGCCAGCAGCGGTTGGCGCCGTCCGACCTTCACGGCCTTGCGAATCGCCTATGCGCTGGCGCGCGACGTGACCGAAGGCAACATCAGCCTGCGCGCCATGAGCCTCGTCTATACCACGTTGTTGTCGCTCGTGCCGCTCCTCGCCATCACCTTCTCGGTGCTCAAGGGCTTCGGCGTCCACAATCAGATCGAGCCCTTCCTGATGGGCGTATTGACGCCGCTCGGCGACCAGGGCCAGGAAATCGCGTCGCGCATCATCGAGTTCGTCGACAATATGCAGGTCGGCGTGCTCGGCTCTGTCGGCCTGGTGATGCTGATCTACACCGTGGTCTCGCTGATCCAGAAGATCGAGATGGCCTTTAACGCCATTTGGAACGTCGGCCAGAGCCGGTCGCTGGCAGCGCGATTCTCGGGCTACATCAGCATCTTGGTGTTGGGCCCGCTGCTGGTGTTCTCCTCCCTCGGCATTTCGGCGACGGTGAGCAGCTCGTCGGCCATGTCGACGCTGTCTGCGGTGCCCGGCGTCGGCTTCGTGCTGCATGAGTTGGGCCGACTGCTCCCCTACGCCATCATCATCAGCGCCTTCACGCTGCTTTATAAATTCCTGCCCAACACGCGGGTCCATTGGCTCTCGGCGGCCATCGGCGGCGTCCTCGCGGGGTTCCTGTGGGAAAGCATCGGCTGGGCCTTCGCCGCCTATGTCGTCAAATCGAACAGCTATTCGGCGGTCTACTCGGCCTTCGCGACGCTGATCCTGTTCATGATCTGGCTCTATGTCGCCTGGCTCATCCTGCTCGCCGGCTGCTCGGTCGCCTACTATCACCAGCACCCCGAATGCGTCGTCGCCAAGCGGCGCGACCTGCAGCTTTCCTTGCGCGGCCAGGAGCATCTGGCGCTCGCATTGGCGGCCTGGATCGCCAAATGCTTTCAAGACGGCGCGCCGCCGCCGGACGCGGAGCGGTTGGTGCAGCGCTACGAGGTGCCGGTCGGCACGATCGAGGCGGTTCTGACGATGTTGGAGGGCGCCGGCTTCATTCGCTGCCTGGAAGGCAAGCGCGCCGGCTACGTGCCCGCCCGGCCGCCCGAGAGCACCGAGGCCATCGCCGTGCTGACGGCGGCGCGCGGGGCGGGACCCGGCCGCATGCGGCTGACGTCCAAGCTCGAGGGCCAGCCGGGCGTCACCGCTGCCGCCCAGGCGGTCGAGGCGGCGATCGAGCAGGCGCTGGCTGGGGTCACGCTCAAGGATTTGGCCGAGGGGCGGGGGCAGGCGGCGGCGCAGCCCGGCGCGGCGGCGGACGCCAATTTGCTCCGTAAAGGCCCCCGCGCCGCGTTATAATGGGCCCATTGGACCCGTTTCAGCCGATTGCGCACAGGAGGCCCAGATCATGACTGTCCGCCGTTTCCTGCCCGTTTCCGCGGTGGCTATTGCCTTCCTTGCATCGACGGTCTTGGCCACGCCGGCCTTCGCCGAGGCGCCGCGCCCCGATACGCCGCGCCGGCCGGGCGAGATCGCCCGCGAGGGCGTCGATGAGGTGCTGCGCAGCTTGGAGAAATTCGTCGCCGGCCTGCCGCGCTATGGCCTGCCGGAGATCACCGAGCGGGGCGACATCCTTGTTCCGCGCAAGAACTCGCAGACTCCCCCCATGCCCGATTGGCATCTGGATGTTGCTGATCTGTAAGCGATAAGCTCTCAATATGAGGAATAATTGCCCGAAGTTCGCGAGAGCGGATCGTTATAATATCTTATGAATCTGCGCTAAGGACCGACCGGGGAACAAATGCCGCTTCCGCTTGAAGCATTTGAGTCCGACCTGACGACAGGGCCGGCAGACCCGCTCGGCTTTGGCTTTGGCACAAGCGCGGTCCCCGCCCCATCGGCGGCATCATCAGGCGGCGCATCATCCCCTGACAGTTTGGCGGCGTCAGAACGAGCCGTTGATATCGCCGCGTCGCCAGCTACGGGCACCGACGCTCCCTTCGCCTTTTCGAGTCAGAACAGCTCGCAAATGAGATTTGCGGCCCAGAGCGATTCGGCGCCCTCGCTTTTGACGCAATCGAATTACGCTCACGACGACGCGCTAAATGGCGCAGACCCTTACACGATCGGCAGCCTGCAGACCAAATGGGGACCCAGTTCCGCATTCGGCACGTCGGGCGGCGTCGTGACTTGGAGCTTGGCGGCGAGCGGCACATCGATCCGCTCCGATTTGGCTTTGCAACTTGCGGCTGAGGGTATCAGCCCGAACATCATTAGCCTGTCGAGCTTCCTTTACGGCGGCTACGAAACGCAGTTGCGAGCCGCCTTTAATATGTGGTCGCAGGTCGCAAATATCGACTTCATCCAAGTGCAGGACAGCGGCGGCGCGATCGGCACCAGCAATTTCGCCGACATTCGCATCTCCGGCCTGAACATAGATGGCGACGGCGATACGCTGGCCTTCGCCTTCTATCCGGGCCAAGGCCCGATCTCGGGCGATATGTTCCTCGACGCAGGCGAAATCGGTTTCTGGACTGCGTCGAGCCTGCAGTCCGTCGTTGCCCATGAGATCGGCCACGCGCTAGGGCTCGATCATTCCTTCGTCACCAATTCCTTGATGTATCCCTATTACAACCCGAGTTTGTCCGGGCTGCAAAGCGACGACATCGCAGGCGCGCGTGCCATATACGGCACGGCGCAGCCTGGGGCCAAGACCTACACGCTGGCCAGCGATCTCGTGAACTTCACGATGGTGAGCGGCATCGCCAACCTGACCGTCGTCGGCAACAGCCTTGCTAACACCATCACCGGCACGGCTCTGGCCGAAACTTTGAACGGCATGGCTGGCGCCGACACGATGGTGGGCGGCGCCGGCAACGACACCTACTACGTCGACAATCTCGGCGACATCATCACTGAGGGCGCCAGCGAGGGCGTGCAGGACTGGGTCTATGCCAGCGTCAGCGGCTACACGCTGGCGGCCAATGTGGAGTTCGGCACCCTCAACCTCGTCTCGGGCGGCCGTCTCGACGGCAATAGCGGCGACAATGCCTTGATCGGCAGCGACGCGGCGGACCAGCTTTACGGCCTGGGCGGCAATGATGCGCTCGCCGGCGGCCTCGGCAACGACATCATCGACGCCGGCGCGGGCAATGACATCGTCGGCGCGGGGGTCGGCGACGACACGATCACCGGCGGCCTCGGCGACGACACGCTCTATGGCCAGGGCGGCAACAACAGCTTCATGTACGGCGCGACCGGCTGGGGCGCGGACGTCATCACCGACTTCGTGGCCGGCGCGGCCTCGGGCGATGTGCTGAACTTCACCGGCGCGGGCTTGTCCTTCGCGAATTTCGCCTTCGCGCAATTGGGCGCCGACACGCGGATGACGCGCATATCGAGCGGCGACAGCATCACGCTTAACAACGTTAGCCTGGGGAACTTGACCGCGGCCGATTTTACCGGTCTCTCGGGCACGTTCGGCACGGGGGGGCACCCCCGGCGCGATCACCGGCACGGCGGGCAACGACACGCTGACCGGCACGTCGGGGTCTGACACCATCAACGGTCTTGGCGGCGCGGACACGATGGTCGGCGGCTCCGGCAACGACACTTACTACGTCGACAACCTGAGCGACGTGATCACCGAGGGGGCCGGCGAGGGCGTGCAGGACTGGGTCTATGCCAGCGTCAGCGGCTACACGATGGCGGCGAACGTCGAGGTCGGCGTCGTCAACATCGCTTCGGGCGGCCGGATCGACGGCAACGGCGGCGACAACGTCCTGTTCGGCAGCGACGCGGCGGATCAGTTGTACGGCCTGGGCGGCAACGACGCGTTCGGCGCCGGGGCTGGCAACGACGTGATCGACGGCGGCGCGGGCAACGACGCGATCGGGGCCGGGGCTGGCGACGACACGATCACCGGCGGCCTCGGCGACGACACGCTCTACGGCCAGGGCGGCAACAATCTATTTGTCATGACCGGCACGACCAATGCCGACACTATCATCGACTTCGTAGCGGGTGCAGGCCTGGGCGATCGTGTGCAGTTGCTAGGTTATGACAGCTTCTCCAACTTCTCCGACGTTCAGGCAGCCATGACGATGTCCGGCGGATCTGCCGTTCTCGACCTCGGGGGCGGCAATCAGATCACGTTTGCCAACGTGGCGCCCGCCCAGTTTGCTGCAGACGACTTCCTCTTCACTTGAGCGCCTCCGCCAAGACCGTCCGATGATGAAGCGCTGACACGGCCTAAGTCAATGAACGGAGCCGGCATTCAATTCCCTATAGATGATTTCGGAGACGGCGTTCGCGCCGGCTTCAGAGAAATGGAAATCATCGTAAAAATTCTTCGCCTGCTTCGGCAACTCACGCTCAAGGTCGACGCACTTCAAGCGATGCTGGCTACAAACCGACCGGGTCACGTCATTGTAGGCATTGAGCATCACCATCATCGCTTCCGGCCTGTACCACTTAATGCTCGGGTTGTTAGGCCACTCATCTGTCGGCGCGACCCCGCCAGCGTAGAGCTGGGAAATTTCCTGATCGGTCATCTGTGCCTTCCATAAATAGGGCTGCGTGATGAACGTAATTTCCACTCCGTTGTGTTGTGCCGTTCTGATCATCCGTATCAGAAGCGCGCTGAATTTTCGAAGAGCCGGTTCTAGTTCGGGAACATCCGACTTCCAGTCTTCCGGCCGGACTTAGGACCGCCGTTTCTTATAATTCGCCGACATATCGCCGAAATTGACGGTTTGCAGAGCCGCCGCTTGTGCCCGGTCTAGCTGAAAGGCATCCAACGTACGTTTTGCTAATTGGTAAATAGAAAGCCGTTCGTACCAATGCATCTCATTGGGCGGAATATACATGAAGGCTTGGCGCAAATCCCAATCGGGTCCCAGCACTGTGTCGCCTAAGTGAATCCGCGCATCATAAAGCATGTCATTGAGGCCCAAGAGCACGATAACTCTTTCCACTTTGAGCCGTGGCAGCATCTCTTCGATCAACAGCGCATGGTGTATTGCGCTGGTCCCGGCTTTGCCGGCATTTCCAACCCATGCGCGCGAAAAATCCTGTCTTAATCGCTCCTGCAAACGACCAACCCAGGTCTTACGGTCATTGAGCAGCACATCTTCCGTAGTGCTGCCCCCAACCGCTAGAATCCTGGGCGAAGAATTAAAGTTCGGGGTATCACCGCGAATCCCGAGGGCATTGATCTTGATGTGAGCGTCTTCAAAAATGCCCGGAGTGCCTTCCGGGGTTGGACGAAAAACGATCTGCCAACCTGGCGTCCGCATGAATCGCAGGTTTGGATTAAATATGTTCTCTCGCAAATACCACTCCGAACCAGCCAAGAAAATGGCGGTACTCACGATGGTTATCGCGATGACGATTAGAGCGTTCAGAAATCGCATCGAGGGGTCGCTTACGCCCGGTTTTTGAGAGTATAGGGAGGCTGGGTGCCGCGGCGGCGAAAATAGCGTTTTAATCTTTCCATGATCCCCGACTGTGGCCTAAAACTGTCCTTGCCGATCATCCTATCGTGTCGTTTGCATTTCCGACAGTGCCGAGGCGGTTTTTGCGCTGTCAGGCTTCCTGTTGCGGCCAGTCAGGGTGTGATAATATGCATTACTCTGGCGCTTCAAAAAGCGCCAGCGCCCTACAGCCAGCCGATGAAGCCGCACCGATGCATTCCGCTCTCGCACAAGATTTCACGACCCCCTATGCAGCTGCCCTGAGCAGTGAGTTCGACGCTCGAGGTTACGTCATTCGCGACGTCGAAGACCGTCCCATGCTGGATGCCTTTCGCCATGAAATCGCGGCTTTCGCGGCAAGCGTCCTGAAGCTGGCGGCGCCGGCGGACGACGGCGAATTTCTCGACGGCATTCATCGCCATCTGACCTTGGAAACGATCAACGACTTCCGTCTCAAGATGTATCGCGAGATGAACGCGCAGCCCTGGTTCCGGCCGAGCTATTTCAAGCTGGCGGCCGGCATGATCGAGGCGCTCGTCGGCAACGAGCTGGCGATGCAGAACCGCATCAACTTCTCGATCCAAATGCCGGACGACGCGACGTCGCTGCTCGACCTTCATGCCGATTCCTTCACTGGGGAAACGCCCTATCAGGTGGTCGAATGGTTGCCGCTTGTCGATGTCGCCAAGACGAAGTCGATGTTCGTCCTTCCCCTCGAAAAGTCGCGTGAGATTTCGGCCCGGCTCAACGAGTTCGCCGACGGCGGCATGCCGGCGCTCTATGAGGCGATCAAAAACGATCTCATCTGGCTCGAAGTACCCTACGGCAAAGTCGTCGTATTCTCGCCCAACATCCTGCACGGCAACATCCTCAACCGCGAGCCCGGGACGCGCTGGTCCTTGAACACGCGTTTCACCGGCCTGTTCACCCCGTATGGCAGCGCCGAAAAGACGCTCGGCTCCTATTACCTGCCGATCACGGTGCGGCCCGTCACGCGCGCCGGCATGGCCTATCGTCAGCCGGCGGGGTTCGAGGAATGACCCAGGCCTCAGGGGCCAATCGGCGCGGCTTGCGCGGCTATGTGACGTCGCGGGGGTTCGGCAAATTCTTCATTCCCGTGCCGCTGCAATCGCTGGCCCTGCGCGATTATTGCGCCCGCAAGGGCAAGCTCTACGTCTTGCCGGTCAACGAGAACGACTTCGCGCATTCTTACATGGTGCTCGAAGGCCTGATCGAGAATCTCGCCGCTTTTGAGGGCGTCATCATGTACAGCATGCAAATGCTGCCGCAGAAGGCCGAGCGCCGGCGCAAGATCTATGAGAGGATCCTGGCACAAGGCTGCACGCTCCATTTCGTGCTGGAGGACACTGTCGTCTCCGGTGGTGAGGATGTCGAGCGGATCGAGGAATTGCTGCAAGTGATGCAACTCGCCGAGCAGGCGCCTGGCGTCGGCTCGCTCGCTTAAGCCATGACCCGCCATGTCGCCATCACCGGTGCAGGGGGATTCGTCGGTGGCTTCGCCGCGCGGTGGCTCGCCGCGCAAGGATTCCAGATCACTGCCCTAAGCCGCCAGTTACAGGCAGATTTGCCGCGGCCAGGGCTGGCGTGGCGCTATGCGGATTTGCGGCAGCCGAGCGCGCTGCCGACAGAATGCGATGCCATTATCCATTGTGCCGCCGAGTTGCCGTCGCGTACGTCCGATCCGGCGGCGCTTTACGATTTGAATCGGCGCATGGCGGATGCGGTGTTCGATCACGCCGCGCGGCAGGGCGTCGGCACGGTCGTCTTCATTTCTTCTATGTCGGTCTATGGCGCGATCGATGTCGCTGAAGTCAACGAGAGCCTCGCGCCGCGCGATCCAGACCCCTATGGCCGCGCCAAGCGCGACGGCGAAGATGCGCTTGCCGCCGCGGTGGCGCGCGGCGCCATCGCTTCCGGTCTATCGATCCGCCTGCCCGGCACGGTCGGGCAGGGCTCCCACCACAACTTCCTGTCGGATGCGCTCCGCACCATTCTGACGGGCGGCGTCGTGAAGGCGGTCAATCCGGACGGGCTGTTCAACAATATCGTCTATGTCGAAGACCTCGCGCGTTTCTTCGCCGATTGGATTGGCACGCCGAAGCCCGGCTCGTTTGTGACCAATCTCGCCGCGCGCGACCCCTTGCCGATCCGCGACGTGTTAGCCCACATGTTCTCGGTCGCAGGCAAGCCTCTGCAATGTGAGTTTTCGCCATCGCCGCGCAAATCTTTTTTGATATCGCTGCGGCGAGCGGAAGAACTGGGCTATCGCCCAGCTACGGTGCGCGATAGCGTAGACGCGTTCGTTCGCAGCAATCTCTCAGGATTTTCCGCTCCATGACGCAAGCGATCCTCGATACATGCGTCGTTTGCGGCGCCGGCGCGGCATCGGCTGAGCCGATTCTCGCCGTTGCGCGGACGCCGATGCATCCGTTCCGGCCGCCGCGCGAATCGGGCAGCGCCGCGGGCTTCGGTCGCCTGGAGATCGTGCAATGCGCAGGCTGCGGCCATATCTACAACGCGGGCTTCGATGCGAGCGGTGCTGACGACCTTTACGGCGCGTTCGTGTTGACCAATACGCCCGTCAGCGACTCGATGATCGCCAGCGTTCAGGAAACGGCCGATGTAATCCTGGGCAAGGCTGCGATGAATCCTGCCATTCTGGAGATTGGCGGCGGCGCCGGCGCGCTCTCGCTCGCTCTATCCGCGCAGGCGCGCGAGGTGCATCTTGTCGAGCCGAGCAAGGCCCTGTCAGCCGACCGCTTTGACGGTACCCGGGTCACCTACCATCGCTCGATGTATCCCAACGCGGCACTGGCTGGACGCATATTCGACGTAGTGGTCTGCCGGCAGGTGCTCGAGCATGTGCCGTCTCCGGACGGTTTTTTGCGCGCCTTGCGCGGCGCCTTGCGAGAGGGCGGCATCGCTTATATCGAAGTGCCCTGCGCCGAATATATCGTCGACAATCTTTCGATTGTCGATTTCCACTATCCACATGTCCATTACTACCGCCAAGCTGAGGTCGACACGCTGTTCCGGCGCGCCGGCTTCGAGATCGTCGAGACTGTCAGCGTCAAGGACGGCCACGACGTCGGCTTCTTCGTGCGCCCCATCGCGCCGGCGCCGGAGCTATCCTATAGCGGGCAGGTCTTGCGGGGATTCGGCGCGGATGTCGAAGCGCGCCGTTCGGCAGGGCTGCGCCGGCTGCGTACATTGGATGGCGGTATCGCGCTTTATGGCGCGAACGCTTATTCCCAGGCCTTTCTTGGCCTCTATTCGGATTTTGCGGCGGCGGCGATCTTTGACGATACGCCGCTGTATGTCGGCCATCGCGCCTATGGGCCGACGCAGGACTTGCCGATTGGCCCGCCGAGCCTCGAAAAACTCGATGGCATCGGGGCCGTGATCGTCACGGCATATCTGCATGACTTGGCGATCGCCGCAAAGCTGCGCCGCCTCGGCTATGGCGGGGCGATCTTCACCGTGCGCAGCGACCCGAGCGCAAGCCAGGGCGAACGACCGCCGAGCCTCTTCTTGTGAAGCGGCTCGGCTCTGGCGCTTAGAGCACGCCGTTCGGGGCGTCTTTGACCGCGATATAGGTGCGGCCCCACCAACTGACGTCCATGTGACGGATGAATTTCCACTTGCTGCGCTTCTGGAATTCCAGGAAGGCGCGTGCGACACCGCGCTTGGGGCTGCCCTTGGTGCCGACGAATAAGTCGTCCATGTAGATCACGCTGCCTTCCTGCAGGAGCGGTTCGATGAACTTAAAGACTGGAACGGCAGACTCGTAAAGGTCGCAGTCGACGGTTAGCAAAGCAATCTTGTTCTCCTTGGCCCTCATCTTCTGCTGCAGCGCTTTGGTGAGCGACTTGTCGTAAAACCCTTTTACGGTGTTGACGCGGTCGGGATAGACGCCGTGGGCTTTGACCAGATCGTGAAACTGCCGCTCCGACGTGGTGAGGGCGCCGGCAACCCATTTGCTGACGCTGATTTCCGTCGTCGGATCCGGGAGGCCCTCGAATGAATCGAATGCCCAAAACTTCATGTCGGCGATGTTGTGGCGGCGCGCTTCAGTCAGCGCCATGCGGAAGGTGCGACAACGATGGCACCCGTACTCGTGATAATCGCCCTTGATCTCATTTTCGTTCAGGAAATCGAAGACTTTCCGGAACATGTCGTACTTTTCGGCCTGACGATTGCCTTGGTTGTAACGAATTTCGTCGTTCTTGGTCCAATTTTTGAGCGTGCTGTTATCAGCCAGTTGCACCCAGGGTTCGTCATCCAAGCGCACGATCAGATCGCTCGTCGGCGCGGGCTTCGCCTTTTTCGCCCGAGCCGTGACCGGGGACTTGCTGACGCGATTTTTCTTGGCAGTTGGGCGCTTCATCGTGAATTTCCTTATAGGCTCGTTTCGTGATGATTGAATATCAGCGAGGGCGCTGGAAGGTCTAAGCGCTCTGCGGCGAAGTGTTTCGCGGAGGATTGCGGGTCGATAGGTCGACGCTGCCGAACTCCGTCGAGAAAAGCCCAGGTAGAAGCTCAGCGCGCTCGCGTACTTTGACGATGACGGCATCGAAATCGCTATCGACGAGTACGTCCTGTACCGCGTATCCGCTTAGGGCGAGACGGATAGCCCAGCGGCCTAGTGAACGCATCAGCTTGTAGCGCGACATCAGTCGGATCAAGTACAGGGCGACGGGGCGCGCGATACGCATAAAGAGGCGCGGCATGGTCGGGCGCAAGATGTGGACTTGCTCGGGAATGCGGTAAACCATGCCGCCAATGATGACGAAATTTCCGATCATCTGCGGCAGCGCGTAGAACTTGCCTTGGTGATAGACGATGCGGCGGTCGAGCACGGTTTCGCCTGCAACATAGGGCTTGCGGACGACATGCGGCGCGATGGCGTCGCCAAATTGCTTGAGCGCGCCAAACAGGTCATGGTCGCGCAGCCGCGCGCCGGCTTGGATATGAGATATATGCTCATGCGTGTCTTTTGGCCGCATAATTGTTGGGGCTCTATCCGGCGATCCTGTAAGCCCGTCGATATGCAGCAGGGCGCGCGTGGCCGTTTCGATCGGTGCGGTCAAATCCGGCAGGTCGCTGAGACCTTTAATGCTCTCGCTCTTTATGCTCTTGCGCTCTTTGTTGCTCTTCCTGCCCAATTCGTCGTTAATGTCAGGCATGGGCGCGAGGCGCGGTAGAGTGGCAAGCGCTAAAGACTGCTTGCCGGTCATCAATCGTCCCTGCAACAGGGCGCCAAAGCCGGTCGCCAGCAGCGCGGCAGTTGAGAATGGGTAGAGTTTCCCAGCCCGTTCGAAGAGCGCGGCGAAATTAGCCAAGGCATGGTGCATCAGGACTGGAATCGGCCGCTCATACATACCCCAAGCCAGAAGGGCGAGGCTGTGGATTTGGCGCTCGTCAGGGATCTCGGCGGCGGCGAAATCGTTGAGCAGTGCGGCATAGGTCGCCTGCATTTCGAGTTCGGCGCCGCACTCGGCCTGTGCGGCCAATAGATTCCACACCAAATCGGCGATTCCGGGCCAGCGTAGGATGAGGCCCTGGTAATAGAGAACGGCTTCAGCCGGATTGAAATGGGCCACCAGGCGCCCATATTCGCGGTCATCCTCAAGCGTGGCGTCTTCGCTGCGCTGGACCTGGCGAAGGATGGCCAAGGCTTGATCGGATTGCCCGAGATGGGAAAAAATCTGGGCCAGGAACCTTTGCTGGTTTGGCGCCGGCGCCAGAGTGGCGGCACGCAGTAGCGCCGCAAGGACGAAGGGCCAGGAGTATCGGCCAGCGCTAAAGCGGTCAAAAACCCCGCTATCGCTATTTTCGGTTAAAGCGAAATCGGCTGCATGGCGCCGATACAACGCATCGACGCTCTGAAACGCCAGATTCACATTTAGACCATGGCTTGCGGCGTCAAGACAGGCCTTCAAACTGGTCGGCGAGGCCGCCAGGGTTTCGGCATAAAGCTCAAGGGCCTTTTCCGGTCTTCCAGTGTCACGGGCCTGGTTGGCGGCAGCCCAAAGGGCAGGCCATGTCGGCGCGGTTGGCAACATGGTCAGAAGAGTGCGGAATGGCAGCATGAATGTCCGAAAAGCGGGGAAACTTAGGGGGGTAAATTGCCGCACGCGCCCAAACCCGCAAACGGCCCTATGAATCTAGCATTGTCAAAAGGTTGCGTCCACCAGCGGTAGGGCGGTCGATGCGTTGACAAGCCTAGATTGGCAATGAAATAACATAGGCAACGGAGGCCGCGATGCGCGCGGACAAGGCCGCTATGGCCGCCGATGGGGGTATAGTCGTCAGTGCGTTTTCATTTTTCGACTGTGGTTTGGGGGGGCTGGCACACTGGCATCTTCCTTGATGTCAATTTGCCGAGCCTCATGGCGCCGGGTAATCTGCCCGCCTTCTGCGCGCTGCACGACATCACATACCGGATTTTCACCTCTAGCAAGGATGTGAGTCGGATCACGTCGTCGCCCGCCTTTCAGGCGGCCGCCAAATTGGTCAAATTCGAAATCGTCGAAGCGCCAGTCGAACGGGCGGAGGATCCGATCGCGATGCATCACGCGCTCTGGCGGCGCAGCATCCTCGAGGCGCGTGAAGCCGGCGTGATGGTTCTGTTCGTGCCGCCGGACGTCGCCTGGTCGGACGGCGCCTTCCGGCACGTCGCTGAACTTGTCGAGCAGGGCAAGCGCGCGGTTTTCATCACTTACATGCGCGTCGTCTCAGAAACCACCGTGCCGGAGCTGCGCCAGCGCTTCGTGCAGAACGACGGCACGCTGCTTCGCGCAAGCTCGTCCGAGCTGGTCGAGGTCATGCAGCGGCATATCCACCCGTTGACGCTGACCTATCTCAACGACAGCGACAACTTCCCTGTGCATCCCGAGTTCATACTCTGGCGTGTTCCTGGGCAAGGCTATCTCATGCGCGTGTTGGTGCGGGAAATGTTCTGCTACGACCCGGCCATGTTTGACTTGAACGAGCAGGCGCTGCCGGCGCATCCGTTGCATCCGGCGCAGGTGCATTTCATCACCGACTCGGACGACTTGTTTTCCCTGAGTTTCGCCCCGGCGCTGAAGGATATGAGTTGGTATGTCGAGCGGCAGCGTTTAAGCGCGCTGCGTCTGGGCGCATGGTGGCTGCGTTACGACAGCCCAGCCAACGATCAGGTCGCGGCGCTGCATTTCCGAGTGCATGAACGCCCGATCGACGCGCCGGCTTGGCGGAGGGCGGAAATCGAGTCGGATGCTTTGGTCGCGCGATGCCAAGGGACCCGCGAGTTGTTGCGCTTCCTAGCCGCGCTCCCGACCGAGCAGCACACCTACCTTTCGCAAGCATTGGCGGCCTTGCTGAGCACAAGCAGGATGATCCGATCCCTGTCGATCAAGGGTCCGGCGACGATCTTTGTGCCGCGCGACTCCGCTGTGCTGAAATTCTTGGCCGGCAGCGGCGGCGCGCTTCTGGAGGCGCCCGGCAAGCGCGAAATGATCGCGCTGCTGCGCGACCATATCATCGTCGGACGGATCAAGCTCGAACGTGGACGGTCTCTGACCTTGGAAACGGCCAGCGGCCGTTCGCGCCATTTGACATGGCGCGACAATACACCGCTGATGGATGGCATTCCGTTCAAGCTTTCCGGCATGTCGCTTGGACCCCATTGGGGCTATGTAGCCGAAGATATTCTGCCGCCGGCGCAAGTGGCTGGCGCGCTATGATGTCCGAATTAACCCTATGACTTTGAAGGCTGCAAATGACCCCTCGATTCGATAATCCGGGTTTCGTCCGGATGCTGCGCCTCCTATTCGGACGGCGCTTTGCCTATCTTTGTTGGGCAAGCTGGCGTCGGATCACAATCGGCAAGGCCCAGCGGGAAACGGGTATCAGCCGTTATCGCAGCCGTCAGGAACTGGTGCTTGTGCCGCGTCTGATGGCGCTGCTGCCCGAAGGTGAAACCATCCGCATCATTGATGGCGGCGCGCGCGAGATGGACCGCGATTTTCGTTGGCATGCTTTTCCCGCTGAGCGCCTCGAGTTTCACGGCTTTGAACCCGATCAAGACGAGGCTCAACGGCTTGACGGCATGGTGACGGAGCGCGGATCGCCGACGCGGCTTTATCCAGCCGGGCTATGGGGTCATACGGGCTCGGTCGAATTCGAACACAACAACACGGGTGGCGGGTCTTCCTTCGTGCGGCAGAACCGGGCCGTCACCGACCGCTGGAAATTCGAGAATCCATCGCAGACGACGTTGGCCCGCGACATTTTCTTCCCGAAGAAATACGAGCCGATGCCGGTTGTCAGCCTGGCGGACTGGGCGGCGGAAGCCAAGGTCGATCAGGTCGATTTCATGAAGCTCAACGTTCAGGGCGGTGAACTGGAAATTTTGAAAGGCGCCGAAGGCCTGCTCGACACGACGCTCGGCGTGCTGACCGAAGTGGCCTTCGTCGAGTCCTACCAGAATCGTCCGATGTTCTCCGACATCGACGTGTTCATGCGCAGCCGCGGCTTCTGCTTTTTCGACCTATTGGCCCATCACTATATCGGTCGCGCCGAATCGCCGATTGCGGCGCAGCATCTCGCAGTCATCGAACCGAAGTTCGGCCAGCTGGTTTCTTCTTGGGGCCAGTTGATCGAGGGGCATGCGATCTATTTCCGCGATCCGATCGGTTCGCCGCAGCCGCAAGCGCTCGACGGTAAGCAGATGATCAAGCTGGTGGCATTGGCCGAGGCGTTCGGTCAGATCGAATATGCTTTCGAGTTGATGGAATGGATGTCTAAGCAGCCGGGAATCGCCGGCACCGATACGGCCGAGAAGCTGCGTCTCATCATCGACGAGTCAGCGAAGGCCTATTCTGCTTACGACTGAGCGCGTCGCCAAGGCCAGCGAAGGGATCGATATGCCGGCTCCACACTTGTCCATTGCGGCATATGACGCGGCCGAGGCAGTGGCCCGGCTTGAGGCGTCCTATCCGGCCTTGCGCGGATTCGCTCCCGCGGCCTTTTCGCAGGTGAGCTTTCCGGCATGCGTGAGCGATGAAAGAGAGCTTCGTCGCTATGCTGACATCATGTACGAGTTTCTGCCGCAGCGGCCTTATCTGGAAGCGGTGATCTGCAGCCATGAAGAAGCTGCGCTGATCGTTAAAGTGGCCGACGATATAAAGTCCGTGACGGTCAGTTGCTTTGGCGAGTCGGTTCAGCCGATGATGGGGCTATTTCCGCCGTTCGCCTTGATCCGCGTCGTTGAGGCGCTGGCGGCCGGCGTCGGGCGATTGACTATTCTCGAAATTGGCCCTGGCTCGGGTTACTTCGGCGCTTACGCTCTGCGCCGCGGCCACCGCTATTTGGCAATGGACAATTGCCAGTCGCCAGTCGCTTTATCTGTGGCAGAACCGCTTGTTCGGTAGCATCGCAGATGGGTTGACTGAACTGGCGGGTGTCGACCGCCCCACTTTCAACGGCGACGCTCAGGCCGTCCATATCCCATGGTGGGTATTTTCACGCTTTCACGCCGGTGATGCGCCGAGTGTCGATATCGTGGTGTGCGATGCCGCCATGGGCGAAATGGATTATTTCGGCATGATGTATATCCTGCATGCCGCGCGAGACATGCTCGCTCGGTCGCAGATAGGCGCCTTTCTCTTCCAAAACCTGGGGGAAGAACGAATCAACTCGCGGGCGCGCGTGGAATCGACTCTGCGTTCGCTGGGCTTCATCGGCCATGAGGTCGGCTCTGTCTCGATCTTCGTGTTACCGCAAGGGACGGCCGCAGCGGGGAACTTGGCGCGGCAGAGTCCGAACGCCGTGCCGGCGTTTGGACCCGGCACAGCGCGCGTATCGCCCTCCCAGTTCTTGAAGATCGATCGCGAGAAGTTATTGGAAAGCTACGACTTCATGTCATTTATCGGTCTCGGCGGCGGCCCTAAGGACGCTTGAGAATTCGACGGATGATCGACAAAGCTCCATCGTTGTCAGGCGTCTTCGTCGGCAGCGGGGGTACGCCAGAAGCGTTTTGGATCGGCATGACGAAATCGCGCCGCGCTGTCGGGCGCCGCATCGCCACGAACACCAAGTCGAACACGAAACAGATGGGATGGGCGGCGCTGGGATAAGCGGCGGCACGCGGTTGCCCCGGCGGCGCGCCGAGCGACGTGATCAGCCGGCGCGTATCTTCGGCCATGAGATTGGCGTGAAACAGCTCGACGGTTTTCGTCATGAAGACTTGAGTGTCCCGCATGTCCTCCAGGCGGATTGGAAAATCGTTGAAGTTGTAAAAATCCAGACCCCGCTCGTTCAGCATCTCGTTGCGGACGAAAGCATTGTCCATGTAGGTCAAATCGACGAGCTCATAGCCGTTCGCCCGGCATATCTCGATAAAAAGGTTCGGCCCGACGGTGTAAAAGCCGTGATGGCTGAAAGCGAACGCGGGGACGGCATGCAGCGAAATGCCGCCCGGCGTGGTTACGCGATGAATCGTGCGCAGGGCCTCGCCAATATTGAAAACATGCTCTGTCGTGCCGAAGTTGGTGACGACGTCGAATTCCGGCAGGTCAGTGATCGGCATATTGAGATCGCGCTTATAAGTCGCGCGATCATCGTCGAGGTCGATCGATTCGTAGCGTTTTGCGCCTAGGATGGACCAGAAATCCTTCTGGCTGTTCCGTTCCGGCACGTTGCCGCTGGAATAGAGCCGGTTAAGATAGCTTTCGGCATCGGCGCCAAGCAGCTCTTGTGCGAGCGGCGCCATGATCTCGCGCCCCACTTGAACGTCCTGTGGGCCAAAATCGAAAACGGATCGCGCGGTGGGCAGGCCGCCTTTGCGGGCGATGTGGCGCATCCACGCGATATGAATAGGGCCTATGGCCAATTTTTGGCTCCTGCGTCAACAGCTCCTGCGTCAACATATGAGGGGCGGTCGGCACGCTGACGGTTCATGCCCGCCAGATCTCCATTGGCACTGGATAGTCGCGTCCGCCTTCCTTGACTTGCTGGGCCATGATCATGGCTTGCTCAATGCAGTCGTCAATGTCGAGGCCGTAACGATATGAGCCAGCGCGTCCGATCGAATAAACGTTATCTGGCATCAGATCGTAATACTTCCGCGCCAATTCCTGCTCGGACAGGAACGGCAGCGGGTAGTGCTTGCCGTTTAGAGACGGGATCTCCATGCCGACCAGCGTCGTCGGCGACTTGTGGTGCGTCATTTTCTTATATTCGACCAGACGCGTGAACTTTTCGTCGTTGGCGTAATAAAGGAAATAGACGTGGTCGGGAAACACGCTCTCGGTCGGGAACACGATCTTGTGGAAATCGCGGCCGATATAGGCGAGCTCGCCGTAGCACTGTTCGAACAGCTCATCGGGCGAGATGGTGTTGATGATGATGTCGTAGCTGAGTTTCTCGCCTTTGATCCAAACGGTCCTATTTTGGATGTCGAAGCGCTCGATACGGGTGTTGAGCAGCACATTGACGCCTTCGACCGTCACGTCGAAGAAGTGGTTGTAGCCGTCCGGCGCGTAAGGATAGGCCGACATGGCGGTATCCCACGCGGCGCGCGGGCCGCTTTTAATGGTGACGCCTTTGGGCGACCAGTTGAACGTGTCGATGCGCTTGTTGTCGTCGACGAGCCACATCTTCTTATTATATTTGTCGATGAACTTGTCGTAGAGCCGCTGACCGACCGAGCCGATCCAGTATTCTTCGAGGTTCTTGGCGCCGGCGACCCCGACGGCTTCCTTGCGTTCCGCCGCGATGACGTCGCGGTCAGGCATCTGCGAAATGTCGTCTTCGTGGATCGGGTAATTGTAGAAGGCGTTGTCGCGCTCGACATAGGTGATGAACTGATGGTCCGCGCAGGAGCGCAGCGGGCAGATCGCGTTCATATAGTCGTAGACGCGCTTGTTCTGAGTCAGGAAGTGGCGCGGCCCGAAGGTGTAGGGGTGGCCGCCATACCAGAAGGTGCGGACGCCGGCGCCGAGAAACGGCGCTCCCTCGACAAGGGTCACGTCCCAGCCGCCCTGCAGCATGAGTTGATGTGCCGCGGTGCAGCCGGCAGCGCCGCCGCCGATCACGAGCGCCTTCTTCATTATCCGAACCTCACTGGATTTTCACGAACTAGCCCGCTGTATGGAGCCTTGCCGGGGGCAAGTCAACGCCGGCCGTCCCAAACTCTTTGAAGCGCTGCGGACGCCATTATTTCGCGCAATTTCCAGGCACACAATAGGGAGAGGCTATTTGCCCCCGCTCGACCATGAGCCCTTGGAAGACGACCTCTTCGCCACGGCCGGGAAAGGCGGTCGACTGATCCGGCTTTATCATCTGAACGATCAGCTTGCCCTGTCGGCCAGACAAGGTCCCGTAGAGGGCCAGGCGCAGCCAATTGCCGCCAGCAGACGAAACGGACACGCCGATATCTGTGGCGTCTTTGACCTGCACGATGTTTGCCAGTCCCGTCGCCGGGACG
The DNA here is from genome assembly GCA_964628235.1 of uncultured Rhizobium sp. Taxonomy (GTDB): domain Bacteria; phylum Pseudomonadota; class Alphaproteobacteria; order SMXQ01; family SMXQ01; genus CAMAVH01. Next base: position 27,633 of record CAZVLU010000002.1, read on the forward strand.
ATGTCCGCGATAGCGCCATTGCCTTGGTCGTCATGCAGTTGCAGGCGCACAGCCGCTTCTCGATTTTCCCGGATATATAAAGATAGGACATGTGGGCCGGACTCGGTGCTGCGCCAGCCGGTCACAAGATAATGCTCTCCAGCAGTCGGCGTTGGAGTGAGGCGTAGGAGGGGGGCCCCGGGAATGGCCGTTGTGCCGCCGACCTCTTCGAGTTTTACTGCAGCTAGGCCATAGGCGGAGGGGAGGGCCTGTTCCAGCAGATTGATGCCCGCTCCCTGCGTCAGAATGGGTTCCGGTTGATCGACATCAGCCGACGGCGCTTCTGGTGCTTGACGCAGCTTCGTCGCGATCAGATCGGCGATGGCGCTATTTCCTGCCGCCGACATATGTCCATAAATTGTGCCGTTCTCATGCATTACATAGTGCGCTTTTAGGCTTTCGAGCGAGGTCTCGGCGACAGCTTGTAGATGCTCGTATTCATCGACGATTTCGTAGCCGGCTCTCCTGGCGCAGGCGGAGATGCGGACCGCGTCGGAGGAGCGCGGTTCTTTGCGCGCATATATCCAACCGCCGTGCTGCATCACGATGAGGCTGCGAATGCCTTGGATGTCGGTTTGCGCCTTCAGCATGGCTAACATCTGGCATGTCACCGCCTCAGGGTTGTTGGTGACTCGCCGAAACTGGTTGGTGAGGCCGTCAAACCACCAATCCTTAGCGACGGCTTGCGCGAACATGTGCACGACAAAGGAATGCGCCAGCACTCGCCGAAGCTCGGCGATTTGGTTGATGTCGGTCGCCTCGGGTACGGGGTTGTTGTGATGAACAAGAGCGCCGTTCTGAATGTCGAACCAAGGTTTAGGTCGCCCGAAGGACGCATAGCCGACCCGTCGTATGTCGTCTGGCGCAAGGATGCCGACCAATAAAACTGAAGGCATTAAGTGAGGTAATAGTTGCTGTGCCCTAAGAATGACCTGATCGGTGCCGTAACCGCCGACGCCGGCATTCAGTACCCGTTTGCCGAGCCGCTCCTCCAGAAGCGCTGGCCAGCTTTCTTGATCCTCGACCTCTGAGCCAGCCGTAAAGGAATCCCCGACAGCAAGAATGCTGGCGGGCTCCAAGGGCTCAGCCCCGCTCGTTGTTCGGCGAAGGCCATACTCGATGGTATTTACTGCGCCGGGCCCACTCATCTCAGATGTAAAATTGGGGCGCATCCCCCAGCCGAGCAATGGATCGTAGACCGCAAGGCCGGCTTGCAGGTCGCTTTGATTGGACGTGCGCCAGTCCATGTTGCGCAACAGCGGCACGCCAAAATAAATCCGCGTTAGCGCCTCTAATCCCGTGAAAGATAGGCCGCCAACGACCAGGATCGAAATGGCGGCAGATATGAACTTCTTTCTCATTACGAGCTTATCCAATGCCGAAGCCTCATTCTCCCAGCGAATCTGGGCAGTTGGCAGGAAGACAGAACGCCGAAGCGGTCTCGCCGCGTTCTAACATCGGCGCTTGTATGATCGTCGTTTCGCCATAGTCGAGCGGTTGGATAATCAAGCTGCCGTTCGCTCCTGGCAAACGGCCAGATAACTCAAGCCTCGACCAGCCACCAGGCAAGCTCGTGATGCGGGCCGCAACGTTCTCGGCTTTGCCGATGCCGAGCGCGAGGGAAGCGCCTGCCGCATAATCGCCGATCGTCGCATTACCATTGGCATCATGAATTTGCAGACGCAGCCGCTCGGCATCGCGCAGGCGGGCAAAGAGCGAGAACGTCAGTGCTCCCCCATCGCCAGCTTGCCAAGGCAAAACGGCATAATATTCAGATGTCGCAGTGTTTGGGCGCAAAACGAAGATCGGCGGGCCTGATATGGCCCCCGGCATTGCGATCGATTGGACAGTCAGGTTTGTTGGGCGAAATCTGGCCGAACTGTTGACCGCAATCAAGTTGATGCCTGGCCCTATCGGACGGGTGCTGACCACTCTGGGTACTTCGTTAAGTAAAGGAGCGGCTAGCGTGCTTAGTGATTGGCGCAGTAGTTCAGCAATCAGGGCGTTGCCCTCTGCCGACATGTGGCCATAGCTAGAATCGCCAGCGGCCATCACATAGTGCTTCTTGAGATCTGCAATCGAACGCTTGGCTATGGCATCCAACGAATCAAATTCGTCGACAACTGGGTACCCTAGTTTTTCTGCACAGGCGAGAACCTCTTGGACATAAGGAGGTCGCCCCAGTTGACCTGCGAAGACAAAGCCGCCGTATTGCATCAGCACGACGCCAAGCGTGTCGGTTTTCATAAGATGAGGCTTTAGGCGCTCGAGCATATGACAGGTCACTGCTGAAGCATCGGCGCCGCTCCGTATGAATTGCGGGCCGCCACCGGTGTACCACCAGTCCATGAAGCGGTGGCGGCTGAGGACTAGATGCGCCGCGAACGACCTGGACAATAGCGTCTTGTAGGCTGGCTCTGGCGGCGGCGCCGGATCGCGCGGGACCGGGTGATGGAGCCGCTGCCAACCGTCTGGCGTCTTGATAAAATATGGTTTGGGCGCGTTGAAAACGCTATAGCCAGAGCGCAGTACGGATTCTGTGAGGAAGCCAAGGATGACGATGCGCGGCGAAAGCTGTTCGATCATCGATTCGGCGCGAAGAATGGTTTGATCGGTGCCGTAGCCACCCACGCCGGCGTTAAGCACGCGGCGACCGAGTAGGCGCTCAAGTTGAGCCGGCCAAGCCATTTCGTCTTCGACTTCGGAACCTGCCGTGAAAGAGTCGCCTATCGCGATGACGGCGCCGGTTACGACGTCCGAATCAAGCGAGTTGTTACGCCGGATGCCATGAGCGATTGTGTTGAAGGCGCCGCCTGAATAATCTGGCGCCTGGACCCATCCCAGTTCTGGATCATAATTCGCAGCGCCCGTGTCGAACACTGTTGCGTGAGTCGTCCGCCAATCGCGCCATGCGAAGATGGGAACGTCGAAATAGGCCCTCAACGCTATTTCAAGAGCAACTCCTGAGAACAGCATAGAGACGAGAAGCGTGAGGGCAGAAGCTGTTCTTGCGCGCATCGGTCCGGCAGTGGTCAAGGGTAAGCCGATTGCTAATCCGGTTCGAAGTCGTCCTGGTAATCGATGCGCAACGCAGGATCCTGATCCGATTTATGCAAAATGGCGTTGCCGACCACCAGCATCTCGATCTCGCAACCCATGAAGCAGCGGAACGCGTCTTCCGGCGTGCAGACGATCGGTTCGCTGCGGATGTTGAAGCTTGTATTGACGATGACGGGGCAGTCGGTGAGCCGCTTGAAGCGGCTGATCAGATCGTAATAGCGCGCATTTGTGTCGCGGTGGACAGTTTGCACACGTGCCGAATAATCGACATGAGTGACCGCGGGGATCGTCGAGCGCGGCACATTGAGTTTGTCGATGCCGAACAACTCGCGTTCCTCGGCGGTCATCTCGCGCCTATGCTTGGCTGCAACCGGGGCAACCAGCAGCATATAGGGGCTATCTTCGTCCAGTTCGAACCACTCCGCGACGTCTTCGCGCAGGACAGAGGGGGCGAAGGGACGAAAGCTCTCTCGGTATTTGACCCGCAGATTGAGGGTTTTTTGCATAGCCGGGCTGCGCGGATCGCCGATTATCGAGCGATTGCCGAGCGCGCGCGGGCCGAATTCCATGCGCCCCTGGAACCAGCCGATCGCCTTGCCGTCGGCCAGCGCCTGCGCCGTGGCATCGAGCATCTCTGCCTCGTCAAACGTCTTGAACCGCGCGCCGACCGCAGTCAGCCGGCTATCAATTTCGTCTTGCGTAAAGCTCGGGCCGAGATAGGCGCCCTTCATGCCGTCGGCTGCGCTGAGCATCGCGCGGGGCCGGCCTTGATGCAGATGATAGGCCGCCAGCGCGGCGCCCAGCGCGCCTCCGGCATCGCCAGAGGCCGGCTGCACCCAAAGACGCTTAAACTTTTCATCTGCGAGAACCTTGCCGTTGGCGACGCAGTTGAGGGCGACGCCGCCGGCCATGCACAGGTTCTCGATGCCGGTTTCCTTGGCCAGGCCGCGCGTCAACCGCAGTACCGCTTCTTCGAGCACGGCCTGGACCGAGGCGGCGAGGTCCATATGGCGTTGCTCGATCAAAGCCGTCGGATGACGGGGCGGGGCGCCGAACAGCGCATCGAACCTGCCGTTCGTCATGGTCAGGCCGGTGCAATAGTTGAAGTAGTCGAGATTGAGCCGGAACGATCCGTCGTCCTTGAGGTCGATCAGATGATCGAGAATCTGCTGGACGAAGCGCGGCTCGCCGTAGGGCGCGAGGCCCATCAGCTTGTATTCGCCGGAATTGACCTTGAAGCCCGTGTAGTAGGTGAAAGCTGAATAGAGCAGCCCAAGGCTGTGCGGAAAGTGGATTTCCTTTTGGATCGCTAGGCTATTGCCTTTGCCGATGGCAGCAGACGTGGTGGCCCATTCGCCGACGCCGTCCATCGTTAAGACCACCGCCTCGTCGAACGGCGAGGGGAAGAAGGCTGACGCGGCGTGGCTGAGGTGATGCTCGGAGAATAGGAGCTTGTGCTCCCAATCGAAGTCGGGATCGTTGACCTTCAGCTCGTCGGCCAGCATCGACTTTTGGAACAGCTTCTCGCGCAGCCAGATCGGCACGGCCATGCGGAACGAGGTGAAGCCGCTCGGGCTGAATGCGAGATAGGTTTCGAGCAGGCGCTCGAATTTCAGGAAAGGCTTGTCGTAAAAAGCGACGTAATCAATGTCCTTGAGGCCTATGCCTGCTGTCGTCAAACAAAAGTCGATAGCTTGTCGTGGATAGCGTAGATCGCCTTTTTTGCGGGTGAATCTCTCCTCCTGTGCGGCGGCCAAGACGATGCCGTCATCGATCAGCGCAGCAGCGCTGTCGTGATAGAAGGCCGAGATTCCTAAAATCCTCACCTGCGTGCTTTCTCAGAACAGGGTGTAGATGAATGGCGCGACGGCGGTACCCTTGGTCAGCACGATCAGCATGCCGAATAGCGCCATCATGATGAAGATCGGGAACAGCCAATATTTCTTGCGGGCCCTCAGGAAGGCCCAAAACTCGCGCAAGAAAACGATCATAATTATCCCCGACTAGAATTGATTTTTAAGAGAGTCCCCTGAGGGGCCGGGCGGCTCGCGCGCAATCCAGTAACTCGGTGCTTTGGCATCGTGTTTTAGGCGCAGGGGGTCTTTACGGCAGGCCCGCATGAGCAATCCGATCGGCGTGACGCAAAGATAGAACAGGAGGCCGAGCACCAAGGGACTGATGAATGCGAACATCAGCAGACCCAGCTTTGTCCATGCCTTATTTAGCGGAGCAAGAATCGAAGGTACGGTGAAGGCGAGTATGAAGAAAACTGCCGCCACGCCGACAGGCCATGGCCACCATGTGCTCCCGACGATGGAGCCGTAGATGGCGACAATGGTGGAGATGCCGCCGAAGACGAGAGCGAAGCCGCGATCGGAGGAGGCCTTGAAGTTTTCCTCACGATGCAGCGTCTCGTGCGAGCCGGCGTGCTTGTTTGTCATGGGTGGCCTGTCGATTTAAGACATTGTGGTTTTGCTCAGTTTTGTCATAATTTTCAAGGCTTTTATGCTTGGGGGTCGGTGATGTTGACCGATTTATTCTAATATATGCTCTTGCTCGTCAAGAAGATGGCTTTCGGCCTGCGCAAGCGTGGCCTTAAATACTTGGCGAGCGCTTTTCGTAACGAGATGGCAAGTCCACGCTTTGGCATCACGCAGTGCTTCCGGAAAGTCATCGTATGGTCATGCGATCGACTGTCCCATCGGCCAGGCGAGGCGGCGGGGACAGGTCACCTGCGGTTTTTCTACGATTTAGACGTAGCGCCGGTTACCTTTGATTTTGTCAGTTATCTGGCAGGCGCCGAGATGGAACGCCGCCGTCTGGGGCTCGGCGCAATAGAGGTAATTTTTGTTCCTGGGCGCAACCAGGGTGTTCGTGGTGAATTCGCCGAATATGACAGCGTGGTCAACGCTGACTCTCGCCATTGGCGCGTCCGTAATCTTTTGCTGCCGATCCTCGCTCTGCTCCCGAGCGTGAAGAGCCACCGTATCTGCGCCTCTCGCGATGAAGCTGATGAGCTTACAGGATCGAGCGCGGTCTTTCCTGCCGACTATCGAGTTTTCCTGCCGCGTTATCCCGCTAAGCGTCTCGTCCACGACCTGGCTGCAGCCGGTGCTGCGGTGTTTCCCATGCTGCGGGCGCCGGTGCATGCCAGGCGGATCGCCGAAGCGTTTGTCGAGCGTGTCGCGCATGGGCGCAAGGTGGTTGTCGTGACGTTGCGGAAATATGGCTACACGCCTGCGCGTAATAGCAAGATCGAGGTCTGGCGTGCTTTTGCCGATAGCCTAAACCCTGAGGACTATGTCGTGATTTTCGTGCCAGACACAGAAGCTGTCATGCGCGCCGACTTTACGCCGGTCGGCGAGCATCCAATCTGCGAGGCGGCGGCTTGGAACATCGAGATCCGCATGGCGCTTTATGAGATCGCTTGGCTCAACATGGGAGTAATGCAGGGGCCTATGGAACTCTGTTGGTACAACGAATCGGCGCGGTACCTTATATTCCTCAATGTCGGGAATTCCGACGTTAGTACGGAGGCTATAATCAGTGAAAGCGGCCAGCCGCTTTACCGCGATTTGACTTTTGCTAAGCCGTTCCAGACCATCGTCTGGAGCGACGACGATCTCGCCGCGCTTTCGCAAAGTTTCGCCGCCAGCATCCCTCGACTTCAAGCCGGACTATCGCAGTAAATCCTTGCGGGGCAGCCGAAAACTCAGTTGAAGCCCTGCGATTGTATTTGCACAGGATCTATGTCAAGAACCCCAATGCCTAAGCCACCTGAGTCTGAGTCCAAATTGCGCCTATTGACCACATCTGCCGCCGAAGACTTGTCGAACGGCTTGATGAATTGGCCCCTGTGGGGACGCATGGGCTGGCTTGAGGTTAAACGCCGTTACCGCAGGACGGTTCTCGGCCCCTTTTGGAGCGCCGTAAGTCTAGCGATTATGGTAGCTGCCCTCGGCGCAATCGGTTCGGGCCTGTGGAAGCAGGACCCCTTCGAATATGTGCCGTTCCTCGCCTCAGGCCTTGTTGTCTGGCTTTTGATTTCGTCGATCACGATCGAGTCCTGCGGGATATTCGTCCATAGCAGTACGCTCTTTCGCCAAATGCGTTTCGACTATTCGATCCTCGCTTACTCCCTTGTGTGGCGCAATTTCGTCGCCTTCCTCCACAATCTGACGGTCTATGTCCTCGTGCTCGTGCTAATGGCGCCACAGCACATCAACTTCAACATTCTTATGGTCGTGCCAGGCATGTTGGCCTTGCTCATCAACGGGGTGTGGATATCGCTTCTGCTTGGCCTCATTTGCCTGCGCTTTCGCGACATTCTGCAGCTTATCAACAGCGTCATGCAGATCGCGATGTTCGTCACGCCGATCTTCTGGCCGCCAGATGTGCTGCAAAACTCGACGCGCGTCGTGTTCGTGCATTTCAATCCGCTCTACCACCTAATCACCATCGTGCGCGATCCCCTCACCGGCAAGATACCGCCGTCGGAGGTCTATATCGGCGTCGCCATCATCACCGTTTTCGGCTGGGCGCTGACCTACGTGGTGTTCGAGCGCTTTCGCAAACGTATCGCCTACTGGAGCTGACATATGGCCAGGGTGGTGCTTGAAAACGTTCACGTCGATTTTCCGATCTATGGCGGCCACCGCAGCTTGCGGCGCGTCGTGTTCGAGCGCGCGACTGGCGGTCTGATCAAGCATGCGGAGGGCAAATCGGACCGCGTGATGGTCAAGGCCTTGTCCAACTTGAACTTCGAACTACAGGACGGCGATCGCGTCGGCCTGGTCGGTCATAACGGCGCGGGAAAATCCACCCTGTTGAAGGTGATTGCTGGCGTTTATGAGCCGACTGTCGGCCGGGTGCTCGTCGATGGACGTATCACGCCGTTGTTCACGGCGATGCCCGGCATGGACGGCGAGGATACCGGCTACGAGAACATCATGACGGCAGGCCAACTCTTGAACATTCCCCTCAATAAGCTCGAGAGCCTGCTGCCGCAGATCGAGGAATTCAGCGAACTTGGCGAGTATTTGACGTTGCCGATGCGGACCTATTCCAGCGGCATGGTGACGCGTCTAGGCTTCGCGTTGGCGACGTCGATCGATCCGGGCATTTTGCTGATCGATGAAGGTATCGGCACTGGCGATGCGCGCTTCGCCGAAAAGGCCGCCCAACGCATGACCGACTTCATCGGCCGCAGCTCGATTATGGTGATCGCCAGCCACTCGAACGCTTTGATCCAGTCGACCTGCAATAAGGCCTTTCTGATGCGCGCTGGCGAAGTCGTTGCGGCCGGCCCCGTCGACGAGATTCTCGCTATGTACAATGCTTCTCCTTACGAGGCGGAAGCCGCCAATGCTGGTTAGCGCCGGCTATGGATCCCAGGCTCGATCGTAAGACGCCCCTGCAGCCCGGCAACGCTTCAGCGGCATTGATCCTGGTGGATGGTCGCTACTTCCTCCAAATGCGCGATGATATTCCGGGCATTTTCTTTCCCAATCATTGGGGGTGCTTTGGCGGCGGCGTCGATGCTGGCGAAAGCAGCGAAGAAACGTTGCGGCGTGAATTGAACGAAGAATTGGGCCTTGATCTGAGCGGCATCGAGGTGCGCTATTTCACGCGCTTCACTTTTGATCTCGCCTTCATGGGCGCACAAGGCATCTGGCGGGATTTTTATGTCGTCGATCTGCCGCCAGATCGTCTGGGCGGTCTCGTCCTGCGAGAGGGGCGGGAAATGCGGTTATTCGCGGCCGAAGACATTTTGGCCAACCGGATCGACGTCACGCCCTATGACGGCTTCGCGCTATGGCTTCACATAAACCAAAGCCGCTTGAAGGCTTAAGCGGCGCTCTCGCGTCCGTAGCGCGCGATCATTGCGCCGATCTCCATCGGATCATATCCCCAGCGGGCGATTGCTCGCTCGCTGGACAGCAGGAAGCTCCGTTTAGTGGCGCGGCCTTCTTCGATATGGCATGCCACGCCCATGCCTGTCGCCAAGGTCTCGATGGCGCCGCGTACGGAGATGGTGCCGCGGGCGCCGAGCACCATGGCGTCAAAGCCCGTCCAAGTGCGCGCGATCAGGCTTTCGGCCAGGCGCGCCAAGTCGGCGACGTGGCATGCGTTGTTGAACGGCGCATCGAGGCTGAAGGCGCGCACCGGCTGACCGGCGCGCAGCTTGGCGGCGACGCCCGACAGCCAATTGCGATGGGCGCCCGGCCCGATGACGCCGGGCAGGCGCAGCGCGACGGCGGGCAGCCAGCCGGCCGCATCTGCGATCATGCGTTCGGCGTCGGCCTTGGCGATGCCATAGGCATCCGGGCGCAAAATGGGCGTTGCTTCGTCGACGATAGGGCTTTCGATCTCGCCGTAAAGCGATAGCGAGGAGAGGTACACCAGCTTGTCGCTGTTCCAGCTGCGCATCCGGGCCAACAGGGCTTGCGTGGCGTCGCGACCGTCGCGCAGGATCGCGGCATCGGCGATGCCCGGTGCCGGCGAGGTCGCGGCCGTATGGATGACGCCTTCATAAGGCCCGGATAAGTCTTCTAGCGCAGTCAGGTCGCCTTGCACGAGCGCCAGGCCGTCTTGTCCGGTCAGGCGTTCTGCGAAACCGAGGCCGCGCCGATATAGGCCGGTCACGTCGTGTCCATTCGCCGCCAGATGCGCGGCGATAAAGCTGCCGGCGAAGCCGGAGACGCCTGTGACGAAGACCCGCACGGCGTCCCCGGAGATCAGGCGACGGCAGCGAGGATGCGCTGCGGCGACAGGCCATGCGCCGCCAGCAGGTCGTCGTGCGAGCCGTAATTGTGGATAAACTTGTCCTGCAGTGTGAAGGTGTCGAGCCGGCAGGTCGCTTTGATATCCCAGGCGATTTGTTTGGTCTGCGGCGCTAAGCCGCCTTGCGGCGCGTGTTCTTCGATGACGATGACCTGCTTATGGGTCTTGAGCGCCTCGATGATGCCTTCGCGATCGAGCGGCTTGAGGGTATGGCAGGAGACGAGCGACACGGACTTACCCTCGGCCGCTAGGCTGTCGGCGACCTGATTGGCCATCTTCATGATCACGCCGTAAGACAGGATGCAGACGTCGCTGCCGCGCCGCAGGTAGCGCAGCTTGCCGAATTTCCAGGGCTCGGCGCCTTTGGTCATGTCCGGTTCGCCGGCCTTGCCGAGGCGCAAATAGATCGGGCCGACCTTCTGTGTCGCGCAATGGCGCGTCGCTTCGGTGCATTCCGCCGGATCGCAGGGCGCGATGATCTGCATGTTCGGAATGGCGCCGGCCACCGCGATGTCTTCCTGCGTGTGATGGGTTCCCCCAAGCGTCGAGTAGATCACGCCCGAGCCCATGCCGACGACGGTGACCGGCAAATTCTGGTAGCAAAGATCGTCGCGCACCATCTCGAACGGGCGATAGAGCGAGAAGGTGGCGATGGTGTAGGCGAACGGCTGGCAGCCGCGCAGCGCCAAGCCGGCGGCGATGCCGATCATGCTTTGCTCTGCGACGCCGACGTTGATGAACCGCTCGGGATACTCCGTCGAGAACTTAGCCATCGACCCGGCCGGCGAGATGTCGGCGACGACGATGTAGATGTCAGGGTTCTTCTTGGCTTCGTCGTAAAGCGCTTCGGAGAAGGTGTTTCTCACAGCGCGGCCTCCAGTTCTTTCAGGGCTTGCTGATATTCGTCCTTGTTGGGCGAGCGGTAATGCCAGATCGGCACGTTTTCCATGTAGCTGATGCCTTTGCCCTTGGTGGTCTTGGCGACGATCATCAGCGGCTTGTCGCCTTGACGCGACACGACGGCATCGTAGATGGCCGCCGAATCGTGGCCGTCGACCTGCACGCTTTCCCAGCCGAAGGCGAGATACTTCTCGACCACCGGATAGAAGCTCGGATGCGTCTGGGAGGTGCGGCCGAGGCTTTGGAAGTCGTTATTATCGACGAAGGCGACGAGGTTCTTCACGCCGAAGGACGAGGCCATCAGCGTCGCTTCCCAGGTCGAGCCTTCCTGCAGCTCGCCATCCGACAGCACGGTGTAAACGATGGTGTCGCGTTTGCGGCCGCGCTCGGCGAGCGCCATGCCGACGGCCATCGATAGGCCGTGGCCGAGAGCGCCGGTCGCGGCTTCAATGCCGGGGTTGCCGTGGTCGGGATGGCAGCCGAGGCGGCCCGTCGGCGTGCAATAGGCGTCCATGTCGGCGCGCGTCAGCGTGCCGCGCTCTTCGAGGATGGCGTATTGGATCATGCAGCCGTGACCCTTCGACATCAGAAAGATGTCGCGCGTGCCGCCGCCTTCGCCATGGCGCATCAGGCCGTTGTAAACGACATCGACGATCTCGGTGCAGGAATAGGCCGAGCCGATGTGCAGCGCCTGGACCTGCTGTGAAACCTCCAGGATGCGCTTGCGGTAGCGGTTGACGCGCAGTTTCGCGGCGTCCGCGTCGAAGGCGTTCTTGCCTGTGGCCATGCCGTCAACTCCCTAGCCGATGATGGTCCAATAATAATCGCCAGTGTAGCCGGCTTCGTCGAACAATTTGATCCAGCCGTCCGGATAGTCGTGGAACTTGGCGGTCAGCACCCAATCCTCGAACAGGGCCTTCTGTTCCGGCGTGCGGTAGCTGTCGACTTGCACGAAGGCGCGGCCGCCGGACACGCGCTGCATTTCCTTCAGCGCCGTCTTGAGGTCTTCGCGCGCCAGGTTGTGAAGGGTGTTGAGCGAAATTGCCGCCTTGAAGCTGTTGTCCGGGAAGGGCAAGTCCATGGCGTTGCCGATTTGCAGTCGGCCAACCACCTCAGGCTCGCAATGCATGAGCGCGTATTTCGACACGTCGATGCCGAAGGCTTCGAGGCCGGGCATGGCCTTCATGAAGTCTTTCACCAGGAAGCCCTTGGCGCAGCCGATGTCGAGCACGCGATCACCCGGTTTAAGGTCGAAATGCGCGATCATGTCTTGCGCCACTGGCACCCAACGGCCGTCGTAGCGATAGCCGCCGTAGCCATATTCGCGCGGGCCGTCGAAATACATCTCGCCGTATTCGCGCGAGATACGGATGTGCTCCTCCGTCTTGGCGGTCTTGCGCGCCTCGACCTTGCGCTGGCTCTTCGGCAGCTTGTCGAGAAGGTTGATCTCGGCCATTAGGAATGCCCCACGGTTTGCTTATGAACTTCGGCGATGCCGTCGGCGATCCGCACGAAGCGGAAGTCGGGGAAGGCCTTGAGGCAGCCGGTGATGTCGAAGAAGCGATGCAACAGATGCGGGCGCGGACCCGGGCGCGGCGTCGAGGCGACCTTGCCGTCCGGAAACTGCGCCGCCACCATGTCGGCGATGTCGCGGAACGAGGTCGAGACGCCGGTGACCGCATTGAGCGCGCCTCGGCTCTTGTGCAATAGGATCAACGCGGCAAGCCGGGCGACGTCGTCGACCAGCACGTGGTCGCGCCGCTCTTCGCCCTCGCCGAAGATCGAGATCGGCTCGCCCTTGGCGGCCTGGCGGCGAAAGCGGTTGGGGCCGTAGCCGGAATGCGGATCACGCGCGCCGTAGATCAACGTCGGGCGCAGCGCAGCGAACGGGCAGGTGACGGCAGTCTTGAATATCAGCTCGCGCGCTGCGTGCATCATGCCGTGGGTGGTGGTCGGCGCGGCGGGCGAGGATTCGGTGACCGGATTGGCGTCGTCGGCGTAAATCGCGTCTGAGCTGATGTAGAGCAGATGACCAGGCATGACAGCGGTGAAGGCCTGGCAGGCCGCTTCGGCCATACGCAGATTGTCCATCAGCTGGGTCACGTTCTTGGCCGGCGCGATGGCCGAGACGAAGACAACACTGTCGCCGGGCTTGAGGTGACGGGACAAGGCCTCGCCGCCGCCGGGGGCGAGCAAGTCGGCTTCCTTGCGCGTGAGACCGATTGCCGGCATGCCGCGCCCGATGAGTTCGTGCAAGATCGCGCCGCCGACGAAGCCGCCGGCCCCGACGACCACGCTGCGGGTCGGGACGGCGGGCTGGCTGTGCAGATGATCGAGCATGCGGGTTCCGTGCGTCAGGGAATGGATAGGCGCGGTCGTCAGGCGCGCGGCGCGCCCGCTCCCAAGGTGATATGCGTCAGGCCGGCCTTGGTCAACGCCGGGCCGTCGAGCATGCGGTAGGGGTCGATTACCAGGGTGCCGCGCATGGCGGCTTTAATGTCGGCGGCGGCCAGGTCGCGGAACGCCGGCCAGGGCGTCATGACGACCAGGGCGTCGGCGCCTTTGGCGACGTCGAGCGCGTTGGCGCAAGCGGTGCTGCGCGGATGTTCGGCAGCGCTCGCCGGCACCACCGGATCGAACAGCCGCACGGTCCAGGGATGCAGGTGGCGCAGCAGGGCGAGCGACGGCGAGTTCTTCGTCGAGTGGGTGTTTTCCTTGTAGGCGAGGCCGAGCACGCCGACCACGGCGTCCGGCTTGTCGTCCAGCAGTTCGCGATGCAGCGTTCGCAGCGGCCAATCCTTGCGATGCTTGCTGTTGTGGATAAAGGCCTCGATCAGGCTGGCATCCGAGCCATGGTCGCGGGCGAAATTCTCTACCGTCGCGAGATCGCGCTCGAGGTTACCGCCCGACAAGCCGAGGCCGGCGGCCAGATAGGAAAAGGCGCCGATGCGCTTGTCGAGCTTGAGCGCCGGAGCGATCTCGGTCCATTCGGCGCCGATATGTTCGCACAATTCGGCGAGCGTGTTGGCGACGGTGACCGAGGCGACGAGGCAGCAGTTGATCGAGATCTTGGCCAATTCGGCGCTTTCGTAGCGCATCGGCAGCAGCGGGCAACCGAAGGCGTCGAGAAAGGTCTTGAAGGGCGTCGGCAGCGGCGCCTTGGGATCGGCGCAACCGACGATGAAACGCTCGGGCAGCGTGGCGCGCTCGACGGCGCGGCCGAACACCAGCGTTTCCACCTGGTAATAGAATGGACGCGCGGGAAAGGCGTGAACGCGCGAGAAGCCCGGCGGCACCTGGCTGAGGATGACGGTGACGCTGTCTTTGCCGAGCGCCGGCTCGATCAAGGCCAGCAGAGATTTGATCGGCGCAAGATCGCTGCCGCCGGCGTCATCGGTCGGCACGTCAGGCGCGACATAGATCACAGCGGCCGCCGCCAGCGCGGCGACGTCAGCCGTGAAGCGGATACGCGCGCGATTGTCGCGCAGCAGATCGTCGAGATCGGGCTCGACCACGGGCAGCCTTCCGGCGTCGAGCGCCGTGATGCGGCCCTTATCGGGATCGAAGCAGATCGTCTCGAAGCCTTTGCTGGCGGCGGCGATGGCCGAGCAGATGCCGAGATGAGTCATGCCAACATAAGCGATGCGCGGTTTGTTCATGTCGCGGCCCGCAGGGCGTCGTCGGCGAGGCGGCCGAGCAGGCCGTTTAGCCATTTGTCGTTGCTCATGTCGGTCGGCGTCCGTTTCTCGCACAGCGCCTTGAAATGTGCGTATTCGAGCGCCCAGGTCGGATCGTCCTGCACCAGCGTTTTTTCTTCCTCAGGCGGCCGGCCGCTCGGCAGCAGGCGATGGCGCACCGTCATGGTTGTCGGACCCCACTTGCACAGTGAGGAAATATGCGCGGTGCCTTTCTCGGCGAAGATGTCGCAAGTGAAATGGTTGCGCCACGACAGCAGCGTCATCTCCAGTTCGACGCGGAGCGGCCCGCCGTTGGCGATCACCACATGGTCGAAGGCGCGGTTCTCGAAGCGATCGGCGGAAACGACGCGGAAATCGTCGGCGAAATCGCCGAACCAGAAGCGGCAGGTGTCCAAGAGGTGCGAGCCGAGGTCAGGCAGTACGCCGGCGCCTTCGTCGCGCCAGGCCGAATCGCGCACCAGGCGCGCTGTGCCGTTGCCGTAGAACATGCGGCAGCGATAAACCTTGCCCAGCTTGCCCGAACGGATCAACTCGGCCATGGCGGCGTAATGCGGCTCGAAGCGGTGGTTGTAGGCGGTGTAGCAGACGGCGTTGTTGGCGCGCGCCAGCTTCTCCAACGCGTCGAGTTCAGCGGTGTCGGCGGCGAATAGCGGCTTTTCAACCAGGGCGTGTTTGCCATTGCCGAGCAGGTGACGGAGCAGGGCGACCTTCGGCGTGTCCGGCACGCACAGCAGCGCCGCGTCGTAGCTGTCGAGCGGCACCTCTTCGACGGTGCGGTATGTGACGCCAGCGGCGACGGGATCGACCGTGGCGACGGCGTCCGTTCCGGCGATGCGCAGGCGCTTATGGCCCTGCACGCCCATGCCGGCGACGATCACCCGCATCGGGCGTCGCCTGCGGCGGGGTGGAGCGGCTTAGCTGTATTTGACATGGCTCTCGATCAGGTCGAGACGGGCATGGACATCGGCCGGGCCGATCGGAATGTTGCCCTCTTGCTCGCATGCCAGCGCCGCCGCCACCGAGCCGAGCACCGAGGCGATGACGGCGTTGCCGGTCGTCTTCAGCGCCAAGGAGGCATAGGCGAGCAACGCATCGCCGGCGCCGACCGCATCTACGACGTTCTGACAGAAGGTATCGACGGTGAAAAAGGCCCGCACGTCTTCCTGCGCCTTAGGCGCGCCGCGATAAGATAGGAGCCCGCGCTCGCCCATCTTTAAGATCAGCAGCTTGCAGTTGGCGCGCTTGTAAAGATCAAGGCCGAGCGGCCGGACGACCGAATCCTGGTCGCCGAGAGCGAAACGCGCTTCGCGCTCGTTCGGCGTGATCAGGTCGAAGCCCTGAAATTCAAGGATATTGCCCCAGCGGCTCGCCACTTGGCTGTCGGCGACCTTGATCGTGTTAGCCGGGATCGCGGCGGTTAGCGGACCTATGGTCTCGCGATTAAAAATGCCGTGGCGGAAGTCGCTGAACACGACGACATCGGGTTTGGTTTCAGCGATATGGCTGGCGAGCTTCTTGACGATTTCTTCGGCGATCGAGCGGTTGTCGAGCGTATCGATCTTCAGCAAGTGGTAGTTGCCAGCGATGATCGCGTTCTTGTTGACCGTTGGGCGCGTCTTGTCCTTGATCGGCAGGCATTTCACGCTGGACTTGGCGAGGTCCTCGAGCACGAAATCCCCCAGCGCGTCTATGCCGAGCACAGTTGAAAAGGTCACGTCCGCTCCGGTCGCGCCGATATGCTTGGCGACGATGCCTGCCCCGCCGACGAAGTCGTGCTTCTCTTCGAAGCGCACGCTCATGGTCGGCGTCTTGGTCATGCCGCCGATCAGAGTGGTGTGCGTATAGCTGTCGACGATGGTGTCGCCGACGACATGCACTTTCACATTCTTCATGCCGTCGACCGCCGCATGCAGATCGCCGAAGCTGATGCCTTCGGCGTCGAGCAGCATGATCAACTTCTCGGTCGAGAGGTTGGGCGGAAAGCTTTCGATGATGTGCGACGAGGAATAGACGATGTCGCCTGGCGTGAAGATGATCTGCCCGCCGTAAGATTCGACGACGGCTTTCTCTTCCTGCGTTTTGGGCGGCAGGCCGGTCGAGCCGTATTCGTAGCCCTTGGCGAAATAGTCGGGCTGCAGCGTGGTGATGTTCTTGAGCGGCGTCGGCTCGCGGTCGACGATCACGTAATCGACCACTTCCAGCGCCGCGAGATTGATCGCGCGCAAATCTTCCGGCACATAGGGGCGGAAGTTCGCCTTCTTAATGTGGTCGTCGCAGGTCAGGCTGGCGATCAGCAGATCGGCCTTGCTCTTGGCATAGAGCAGGTGGCGCACATGGCCCGGGTGGACGATGTCGAACGTCCCGTGGCACATGATGACCGACTTCTTGCGCGGCAGGCCGCCGATGATCTCACGGAGCTTCTCGACCGTGACGATCTTATGGCTGACGATCTTCTGGCTGGCCTCGTCCATCATCCCCTGCAATCCCTACGACAACGCCTTGAACCAACCGGCTGTCGCCTTGGCGATCGAGTCCGGCTCCCACAATGGCGCTTCGCGCCAGTAATCGATATTGGCGAGGATGCGGCCGACGCCGTCCTCGAAACTGACCTGCTGCGTCCAGCCGAGGTCGCGCTGTATCTTGCCGATGTCAGCCCATGTGCAATCGGGCTCGCCCGGCCGCTTAGGAATGTAGATCACCTCGCCGCCGAGCAGCTCGACGAGCTTGTTGACCGACTGCGGATTGCCGGCGCCGAGATTCCAGATCTCGCCAGTCTTGTCGGTTTCGGCCGCTAAGCGGAAGGCTTCGGCGACATCGGTGGCGAACAGGAAGTCGCGCGTCTGAGTGCCGTCACCGACGACGGTGAACGGTTTGCCGGCGAGTTTCTGCTTGAGGAACACGCCGAACACCGCGCCATAGGCGCCGGAAGTGCGCGAGCGCGTGCCATAGGCGTTGAAAATGCGGATGACGTTGACCGGCAGCTTGTAGAGCTTGCCCCAATGCAGCGTCGCCTGCTCGCCCTGGTACTTGCTGAGCGCGTAGGGGTAGAGCGTGGCGATCGGATGATCCTCGCGCGTCGGCGTCTGCGCCAGGCCGTAGCAGGACGAGGATGCCGCATAGACGAACTTCTTCACCCCGCGTCCGCCATGCGCCGCGCGGGCGCATTCGAGCATGTGCACGGTGCCTTGCACGTTGGTCGACATGTACTCCATCGGCTTTTCGATGGACGGCACGATGTCGCCGATGCCGGCGAAATGGATCACGTAGTCGGCGTCGGCAAACAGCTTATCGCCGGGCTGATAGTCGCGGATGTCGCGTTCTTCGAACAGGAAGTCCGCATTGCCGGCGTGATGGGCGACATTTGCGGCGCGGCCGCCAACCAGATTATCGATCGCCCGCACGCGGTAGCCGCGCGCGAGCAGGATGTCGACCATGTGGCTGCCGATGAAGCCGGCGCCGCCCGTGACGATGGCTGTCGGCTTTTGCGCGCTCATTTCGCGCCGAGCTTCTTCATGGTGCGGACGTTGTAGTACCAATCATCGTCGAAGCTGCCCGGCAGAAGCTTGTTCTTGAAGGCGCGGACCATGTCGTAGATGGCGTCTTCGATGGTGCGCTTCGGACGGAAGCCGAGGACGCGGAAGACCTTGTCGGAATTGACGTGGTAGGACCGGTTGTCGTTCGACGGCGTGGTGACGATCTCGATCGTGCCTAGCTCGGGCAGTTCCTGCTCGACGACCTTCTTGACCATCTCGGCGATGGCGGCGATCGAGTGGTTCTCGTAGCCGATGTTGAACACTTCGCCGTGGATCTTCTCGTGCGGCGCGTCGAGCATCAGTTCGTAAGCGTCGACCATGTCCTCGATATGAAGGTTCGGGCGCATCTGCGTGCCGCCGAACACCGTGATCTTGCCCTTATTGACGGCATGGTTGGTCAAAATGTTGACCGACAGATCGAGGCGGGTGCGCGGGCTGTAGCCGCACACCGTCGCCGGGCGGATGGTCACGCAGGTGAAGTTGTCGGCCTTGTGCTTCCACAAGATCGGTTCGCACATGCCCTTGAACTTGTTGTAGAGCGTGAGCGGCAGCAGCGGATGCTCCTCGGTGACGTCCGGCGAGTCGCTGACGCCATAGACCGAGCTGGACGAGGCATAGACGAAGCGCTGAACTCCGGCGTTCTTGGCGGCGAGCACGATGCTCTCGAAGCAGTCGAAGTTGATGGTCTTCGACAGGTTTTCGTCCAATTCGAAGCTGGCGTCGTTCGAGATGCAGGCGAGGTGCAAAACGGCATCCTGGCCTTGCATCGCCTTTGCGAGCTTCGCGGTGTCGCGGATGTCGCCTTCGATCACGGTCAGGTTCGGGTCGTTCGGCAAGCGACAGCCGAAATAGAGCATGTCGTAAACGGTGACCTTGAAGCCGCGCGCCAGCAGACGGGGTGTGAGGACATGACCCACATAGCCGGCGCCGCCGGTGATCAGCACGTTCTTCATGGGATGGAGTTTTCCTTATGAAAGCAGGGGCTCCGGCCGCAGGGCGGGCCGTCGAGGCCGGGTTGTCTCGCCGTGGGCGGATGTCGGATTGCGCCACGGAATGCGCGAGTTTTCTAGAGCTTTTGCGCGGTCCGGTAAAGCACTCCGTGGCCGCGAAAAACGGTTCTGCCTGAGGCCTTTAGAGGGCCCCTAGCGGGTCGCGATGCTATAGCCGGCGGCGCTGGCGTCCTTGTAGAACATAGCCACCGTTTCGAGCGAATAGCCGTCCAGATCCTTGCCGACCAGGGACAGCTTCTTCAGGAGGTCATTCGTGACGGTAATGACCTGGCAGCCGAGTGCGTCAGCCTGGAAAATGTTCAGCAATTCGCGCGGGCTGGCCCAGAGAAGTTCGGCCAAGGGCTTGTTTTGCAGGATTTTGACGCCTTCGGCCATCAGCGGCACGGGGTCCCGGCCGGTGTCGGCGATGCGCCCAGCGAAAACTGAAACGACGGCCGGGGTCTTGGCGTCAAGCGCGTCGGCCACCGCCTTGATCTGCTCGATCGGCATGATGGCGGTCACGTTCAGCTTGACCCCCGCCTTAGATAGGTCGGCGATCAGCGGACCGGCGAATTCGCCCTTGGTGTTGGTGACGGGAATTTTGACATAGACATTCTCGCCCCAGGAGGCGATCTCCAGGGCCTGCGCCTTCATGGTCGGGAAGTCGTCGGCGAACACCTCGAACGAAACCGGCCGGTCGGTGACGATCTTGAGCACGTCGAGCGCGAAGGCCTTGTAATCGGAGATTCCGGCATTGCGCATCAAGGTCGGATTGGTCGTGAAGCCCTTGATCAAAGGGTTGCAATGCATTTCCTTGATGCCGGCGATATCGGCGCCGTCCGCGTATATTTTGATGCGCAGGTCGGCGACTTTAGGCGTGGCGTTCATTTTTTCCCCTTTTGCGGCTCAAGATCCAATCGGCCGCTTCGCTTAAACTGGCGACGATCGCGTCCGGCGAATCCGCCTCCGGCTCGTCGTAATCGTACTCTACCAACACCGTGGCGCATCCGGCGGACCGTCCGGCGGCGACATCGCGCCAGCGGTCGCCGACCATGTAGCTGGCGGCCAGGTCGATGTCATGATCGCGGGCGGCGCTCAGCAACATGCCGGGCTTCGGCTTGCGGCAGTCGCAAGCGTCGGCGTCCGTGTGATAGCAGATTTTGATGTCGTCGATCGGCAGCTTTTTTCGCATGAGATCATGCATCGATTCCAGCGTTGCCAGCGGCGTGATGCCGTTGGTCACATCCGGCTGGTTGGTCGCGACGACGATCAGGAAGCCCGCCGCTTTCAGGCGTCGCACGGCCTCTTCGACGCCTGGCAGGAGCTTGAAATCCTCAAGCCGGGTCGGGGCGTAAGGCTTGCCGCCGCGCACTTCGTTGACGTTGATGACGCCGTCGCGGTCGAGAAAAACGGCTGCGATCGACATCGGTCGATCACCACTTCGTGGCGTTCATTTGCAGCCGGGGATGCGAAACCAGGCAATGCCACACGACGGCTTGGAAGGCCTCGGAATGCGGCGTCACGCGGTCGTCGGCGACCGTGGGGATGACGACCACGACATCGCCGGTCTGCTTGGTGTAGCCGCCGTCGCGTCCGACCACGCCGAAAATCTTCATGCCGCGCGCCTTGGCCTCTTTCAGGCCAGCGACGATGTTCGGGCTGACGTTCTTTTCCATATTGCCGCCGCCGACCGAGAAAACGAAGACGGCATCCTTGGCGGAGGCGCGGCTGACCTTCAGCCATTCGGAGAAGATCGTGTGCCAGCCTTCGTCATTGGTGCGGGCGGTCAGTTCCGACACGTTGTCGGTCGGGGCATAGGCCTCGATGCCGCACAGCTTGCGAAAATCGTTAACGGCATGGCCGCAGTTGCCGGCGCTGCCGCCGACGCCGAGGAAGAAGAGGCGGCCGTCGCGGTCGCGCAACCGAGCCAATTCTTCGGCGAGATTTTCGATGGTTTCGCTCGAGAGGAGTTGGGCTGTCTTCTGGACCTCTTCGAGGTAGGTCTTGACGTGGGTCATTATCGGCATCACTGACTGAGAGGGATGGTCAAGGTCAAAAAAACGATTATTCCCAAGTCTATATCATGCGAATTGGCCGCATGGCCAACGACGAATCCCTCGGAGGGCATGGTTTCTGCAGATTACCTGATGTCAGGCGCGTATTTATTTATCAACATGGATTGATTATGTATCGCTGCGCGCCGTTGGTCGGCGCTTAGGAAGTCAGTCATGGCCGATAAAACGTCGATCGAGACGCACTATGAATTCGGTCGGAACTGGGACTCGTTTTCGCAGCATATCGATGCGGAAAAGATATCCAATGCGACCCGCGACCTGCAGGCCCTGCTGCCGACGGAGACAGCGGGGGCGAGTTTCCTCGATATCGGTAGCGGCTCCGGCTTGTCCTCCTTGGCGGCGCTGCGCCTCGGCTGCACGCGCGTCCACGCCGTCGACTACGACCCGGTCTCAGTGGCCACTACGCGGGCCACGCTCTCGCGTCATGCCGAGGGCAAGGCCTGGAGATGCGAAGAGCAAAGCGTTTTCGAACTGACGCCGGAAGTGAGCGGCCGCTTCGACATCGTCTATTCTTGGGGCGTGCTGCATCACACGGGCGACATGTGGACGGCAATCGGCAAGGCGTCCGACCTGGTCGGCGCCGGCGGCCATTTGGTGCTGGCGTTGTACGACCGCACGCCGTTCTGCGGCTTTTGGCGTGTCGAAAAGCGCCTTTACACGCACGGCCCGCGCTGGCTGCGCGCGCCGCTCGAATGGCTCTATAAATCGTTTTATGTCGGCGGGCTGTTGCTGACCGGGCGCAATCCGGCCCGCTATATTGCGGACTATCCGCGCAACCGCGGCATGGACTGGACGCACGACGTCAAGGACTGGCTGGGCGGCTATCCTTACGAATCCGCCACGCCGCAGGCGCTCAAGGCGTTCATGGCCGCACGCGGCTTCACCCTGGTGAGAGAATTCCTCAAGCCGGCGCCGATCGCCGGCCTGCTCGGTTCGCCTTGCAACGAGTTCGTTTTCCGTAAATGAGGATTGGCTGCTGCCGTGCGCAGTCAGGCGACGTCTGCCGCAACTTATGTTATTAGCCCAATTAGCTTGAACCCGTTGCGCAGACTTCGGACAGGACATTGAACAAGCTCACCAGCTTTATCGCTAAAGCCAAGAATAACCCGGATTACGCCGCTGCGATTCTGACCGGTTATGTGTCAATGGGCATGCAGATCATTATCCAGATCCTGCTCGTGCCGCTCTACCTCGACACGCTGGGCAGCTACCGCTTCGGCGCGTTAATGATCCTGTCGGCTCAGATTGCCTTCGGCTACCTGTTCGTGGGCTTCTTCTATAGCGTCCTGCTGCGCCGCTTTCGCGAAAGCCTATCAGGCGCAGATATGGAGGAGTTCTCCCGCGTCTATGTCGCCGGCAAATTGATCCTGCTGGCGATCGGCGCCCTGTTTGGCTTTGTCGTGCTCGGCCTGGAGAGAGCCTACCCAATCTTCTTCGAAGACGTTCCGACAGAGTTGGAAAATGAGATCTGGTGGGCGACGGCGCTCGCCGCGTTGCATTTTCTGCTACTCTGCGAGGTGTCAGTCGAGCAGACATTATTTTCCGCGATCCGACGCCAGGTCTCTAGCAATCTGCTGGGCTTGATCGGGTTGGTTGCTTTCGCAACGGCGGTTGTTCCCTGGCTGCTGTCGGGAGGCGGTCTCGCCGGCGTGTTCGGTTGCTTCCTGCTCGGCGATATTTTGTCGCGCGCTTATGCTTTCATCGTCTTGCGCCGCGCCAAGATCCGGGTGCGCCTCGCCGCTCTTGCCGTCGGCTTTCGCGATACTTGCCGGCAGCTCCTGTCCGGCCGCGCTACGCTCTATTTCGCTTACGCGCTTGTTGCCATGGTGCTGCAATCGGACGTGCTCATCATCGGCATGTTGATGGGGGCCGATGTCACGGTCGATTTCGTGTTGGTCTGGAAAATCGCGGACGTCATGGTGCTAGTGATCTCGCGCATGACCATCCATCTGCAGCCTGAATTTCTCGCTATGGACGTGGCGGGCGACCGTGCCCGCTTGCGACGCGTCTACCTAGAAGCTTATCGCGGCCTGCTACTGGTATCTGTTGTTATCGCTGCCGCTTACGCGCTGGCAGGGCCTTGGATCATGCAACTTTGGGTCGGGAGCGATCGCGCGCCGCAAGATCCCTGGCTCTATTGGCTGGCAGGCGCGGCGATCTTATGGCTTGGCGCATCACGCATGCCGGTTGTGCTCGCCCAGGCTTTGTCGCGCATGCAAGGATTGCTTTGCATCGCGACGATCGAGATGGTCGCGAAGCTGGGCTTGATCCTGGCGCTATTCCCGAGCGTTGACATCCGCGCCTCCCTCATTGCCATCACCGTTGTGCACGGCTTGGGCATAGCGATAGCCTATTGGTGGCTCGGCCGCCGTTTGATCGCGACCGATGGCGCGGCAAAAACGGCCTGATTTAGCCGCCCAGCGCCATATCCGTCAGCAGCTTCACGTTGATCGTGACGACCAGCGCGGCCGAAGCCCAGCCGAGGATGAGCATCCAGGCGGGCGGGCGGAAGTCGCCCATCAGCTTGCGGTCGGTGACGAACAGCATCAGCGGGATCACGGCGAAGGGCAGCTGCAGGCTGAGAATGACCTGCGACAGGATCAGCAGTTCGCCGGTGCCGGTCTCCTGATAGAGCCAGGTCACGGCGACGGCGGGGACGATCGCCACCAGGCGCGTCGTCAGGCGGATCAGCCAGAGCGGCAGCTTGAACTGCAAAAACCCCTGCATCACCACTTGGCCGGCGATGGTCGCCGTCACCGTCGAATTGAGGCCGGAGGCCAGCAGCGCCACGGCGAACAGCGTGGCGGCGAAGCCGGCGCCGAGCATGGGCGAGAGCAGTTGGTAAGCCTCTGGAATCTCGGCGATCTCGGTGCGCCCCGCCGTGTGGAAGGTGGCGGCGGCGAGAATCAGGATCGAGGAGTTGATCAACAGCGCGATGGTCAGCGCGATGGTCGAATCGAGCGAGGCGTAGCGGATCGCCTCGCGTTTTTCGGCGACGCTCGGGCCGACGGCGCGGCTTTGCACCACGGCGGTGTGCAAATAGAGGTTATGCGGCATGACGGTCGCGCCGAGGATGCCGATGGCGAGATAGAGCATGTCGGGATTGCCGATGATCTCGACCGACGGGACGTAGCCGCGCAGCACCGCGCCGATCTCGGGCGCCGACAGCGCGATGTTCACCGCGAAACAGCCGAGAATCAGCGCGATCATGGCGATGATGACGGCTTCGAGCCAGCGCACGCCCTTGTTTTGCAGCCACAGGATCAAGAACGCGTCGAGCGCCGTGAGCAGCACGCCGATCAAGAGCGGCACGCCGAACAAAAGCTGTAAGGCGATGGCGGTGCCGATCAGTTCGGCCAGGTCGGTGGCGACAATGGCCACTTCGGCGAGCGCCCACAGCGGATAGGCGACGATCTTGGGGAAGCGCTCGCGGCAGAGCTGCGCCAGATCGCGTCCGACGACGATGCCGAGGCGGGCGCACAGCACCTGCAGCAGCATGGCCATCAGGCTGGAGACGAGGGCCACGGCGAGCAGGGTGTAGCCGTAGGCCGAGCCGCCGGCCAAGGCGGTCGCCCAATTGCCGGGGTCCATATAGCCGACGGCCACGAGATAGCCCGGCCCGGCGAAGGCCATCATCTTGCGCAAGGCGCCGGCGGTGGCCGGAATCCGCACGCTATGGTGGATTTCCGGCAGGCTGGCGAGCGTGCGGCGCGGCACAGGGGCGCTGGGTTCGGACATCGGTCGGGCTGTGAGGATGCGGATCGGCGGGCTGGGGACGGGCGAATTCGTGAATAGCCTGTAAAGTGTAGCCTTGGTTACACTTATCGCAAGATGAAAGCGCCCGCGCCGGCCGGAGCTCGGCCGCGCATGTCCACAGGCCTGTTGTTGCAAGTAATTGTCAAAACGCACGCGCCCGGCTTAATGTCGGAACCATGATGACCAGCGTCTCCCCCGCCGCGCGCAAAGCGCCCGCCAAGCCGCGCAAGCGCGCGCCAGCGAAGCCTGCGCCGCTCCAGGCGGCAACCGACGGCGTCGCGCCCGCGAGCGCCCGCGATCTCAACGATTTGGCGGCTGGCGAGCGGGCCGCCAATTTCCGCCACACGCGGGCCAACCGCCGCACCGAAGTCACCGAAGACTATGTCGAGATGATCGCCGATCTGATCGAACAGGACGGCGAAGCGCGCGCCGTCGATATCGCCCGCCGCCTCGGCGTATCGCACGCCACGGTGGTGAAAACCGTGACGCGCCTGCAAGAGGTCGGCCTGGTGCAAAGCCGGCCCTATCGCGCCATTTTCCTCACCGACAAAGGCCGCCAGATGGCCGAGGAATCGCGCAAGCGCCATGAGATCGTGCTGGCCTTCCTGCGCGCCATCGGCGTCAGCGAGGACACCGCCCATACCGATGCCGAGGGCATGGAGCACCATTGCAGCCGAGAGACGCTCGCCGCCTTCCAGCGCCTGATCGACAGCCGCAAGGCGTGAGCCGTTAACCTTTCGCCGGCGTCCGGCCCTCTCAAAGCACCTTAGAAAAGCCTAAATTGGCGGCAATCCTCTGCATTGTGAGGGAGGTGGCGCGATGTTATGGTCCGCGCCAATCCGCAAGAAAACCGGCCACCAAGACCGGGTCAACAGGGCTTAACGCACGGGGCAACCCCCGGCACAATTGGGAGACTTCTGCTATGACCCCACGCTCGAATTCCATCCTGACTTTCGGCGCCGCGCTTCTCGCCGCGACCGCGATCACGTCGGTCGCCAGCGCCCAGTCGGTCGAGAGCTTCTACAAGGGCAAGGAAATCCGCCTCACCTCCAGTTCCGATGTCGGCGGCGGCTATGACGCCACAGCGCGCCTGCTCGCGCGCTTCATGCCCGACCACATGCCCGGCAAGCCGCGCATGATCGTCCAGAACATGCCGGGCGCCGGCGGCATCAAGGCGGCGAACTACCTCTACAACGTCGCGGCCAAGGACGGCACGGCGATCGGCGGCGTGCACCGCACGGTGCCGCAGGCGCCGCAGCTCGGCCTGCCCGGCACGCAGTTCGAGGCGGACAAGTTCTTCTGGCTCGGCAGCATGGCGAACGAAGTCAGCGTTTGCGTCGCCTGGCATGAAGCGCCGGTCAAGACGATGAAAGAAGCCATGGAGAAAGAGCTGATCGTCGGCGGCTCGGGCGCCAACGACACCGAGCAGTTCCCGGCGGTGCTGAACAATATCATCGGCACCAAGTTCAAGATCATCTCTGGCTATCCGAGCGGCACGGCCGTCAACCTCGCCATGGAGCGCCGCGAAGTCGACGCCCGTTGCGGCTGGTCGTGGTCGTCGCTCGTCCAGCAGCAGTCGGATTGGCTGAAGGACAAGAAGATCAACATTCTCGCGCAGGTCACCACGACGAAGCACGAAGACTTGCCGAACGTGCCGCTGGTCAGCGAGTTCGCCAAGAACGAGTCGGACAAGCAGATCCTCGACTTCCTGTTCGCCCGTCAGGTGATGGGCCGTCCCTTCGTCATCCCGCCGGGCGTACCGATGGAGCGCGTGACGGCTCTGCGCGCCGCCTTCGACGCGGCGATGAAGGACAAGGCGCTGCTCGCCGAAGGCGAAAAGCAGAAGTTGGAAATCAGCCCTGTGAGCGGCGTCGAAGTGCAGCAGCTCGTCGCCCGCCTGCTCAAGACCCCGCCTGATCTCGTCGCGGCCGCCGAAAAGGCGACCGTCTGGCGCGGTCCGGTCACCCAGGCCGTGGCCAAGGTCGAGACGCCGAAGGGCACCATCTCCGAGCTGAAGGACGACGCCCGTGAAGTCGTTCTCAAGCAGGCCGATGGCAAGATGTTCAACGCCAAGGTCTCGGGTTCGCGCACGACCATCTCGGTCGCCGGCAAGGACAGCGACCGCAAGGCCCTCAAGACCGGCATGGCGTGCGAAATCACCGCTGCCGCCAGCGGCGAGGAAGCCAGCAAGATCGTCTGCCAGTAAACAGAACCGCTAAAGAGAAAGGCCCCGGGAGCGATCCCGGGGCCTTTTTCTATGTCCGTGCGGCAAGGACGCCGCGAGGCGGCCTTTAGGCGGCGGTGGCGGCGACCTTCGGCGCAGCGGTCGGCACCTGCATGCCGGCGGCGCCGCTGAGGATCTTGCGCTTGGCCGCATCGAGCGGCGTGGCATCGCCGCCCAGCGTGCGGGTCAAACGGATCGCCCCGTCGAGCAGTTCGAGCATGAAGCGCGCCTGGCGCTCGCCGGCATAGTGGCTGGTCGGGCCGGACATCGAAATCGATCCGGCGATTTCCTGGCCGGTGCGGAACACCGGGCAGGCGAGCGACGTGATCTCGGGATGGCGCTGGCCCATGCTGACGTAATAGTGGTCGGTGCGGATTTTCTCCAGGTCGGCGCCCTCTTCGTTCGAGAAGGCGCGCAGCACCGCGCCCGACGAGCCGTCGAGCGGCAGGGCGTCGCCCTCGCGGAAGGCGACGCGCAGCATGGCTTCGCTCGATTCCACTTTGTGCAGGCAGATGCGGCGGTCGCCGTTGCGGATGTAGAAGGCGGCGCTCTCGGCGGTGTGGGCGACGATGTCGCGCAGCACCGGCATCACGTGATCGGCGAGATGGAAGGAGCGCTGGTAGACGCGGCCGATATGGAACGGCGCCGGACCGAGGGCGTATTTGCCGTCGCCGAGGCGCAGCATGAAGCCGTGACGCTCCAGCGAGCAGATCAGGCGCAACACGGTGGCCTTGTTGAGCTTGGTGCGCGCCGCGATCTCGCGCAGCGGCAGTTCGCGCTCGCCCTCGCGAAACGCGACCAGAATGGACAATGCCCGTTCGACAGATTTGACGCCTTCGTTCCGCATGATTCGCTCCGTCTCATAAAGTGAATGGAAACGGCGGTGCCGGCCTGCCGTCCGTTGCGCCTCCCGCCCCGAATGGGCGGCGCAATTCGGCTGACATCTGAAGCGGCGGTGCCGTTGAAAAATTTCGTAATACGAAACGCATTACCAGCAAGCGATACAAGGCTACTCAGCCTGCAAAACGAGTCAAGCGACTGTCACGGAAATTGTGAAAAATGCCAAAATTTGCACAGATTGCCGGTTCGGCGGGCACAACGCATCACGGAATGCGAACAATCGTCCGACTGGTTCCGTTCTGCAGACGCGTGGCGAAGTCGACGCAAAAGAAAAGGCCCGATCCTTGCGGATCGGGCCTTTGCCGTGAGGGCTGTCGCCGGCGTTGCCGCCGGCCAGTCTTTTGGGCGGATTAGAGGGTCTTGGACACGGTGAAGATGAACCGGTCGCATTCGCCGATGCAGCTCGCGTCCGGCAGGTCGTTGGCGATGTAAGAGGCCTTCAGGTCGAGACCGAACACGTTGGTGCCGATCGAGACGCCGTAGTCCCAATAGTCGCGGGTGCCCCAATTGGCGTTCTTGTCGATCGACGAGTAGCCGGCGTGCAGGGCGAGCACGAAGTACTGGCCCAGCGGGACGTCGACGCTGAAGTCGCTGTAGAGGCTGGTGCCGGACTCGCTCTGATAGTCGGGCGAGTAGCTCAGCTTGAAGCTCGGCAGCGCGAAGCCGAAGTCGTAGCCGATCTTGCCGTACACTTCGAAGAAGTTCAGGTCGCGGCCGGCGTTGGCGGCGTTGTCGGCGCTCGGATAGGCATAGTAGATGCCGCCGACGTCGAGCAGCAGGCCGGTCGAGCCGAGCTCGGTCTTGTAGCCGCCGTAGACGTCGATTTCGACGCGCGCGTCGGAGAAGTCGACGTTCGAGCCCCAGGTGCCGAGATAGAGGCCCGAGGTATGCGCGTAGTCGAGGCCGCCCTGGACGGCCGGCGTGCCGTTGCCCGACTGGCTCAGGCCGCGGAAGAAGTATTCGCTGGTCATCGCGACGTTGCCCGTCAGCGTGCCCGGCAGGTCGCTGGCCGGCACCAGCGGATCGGCCGCGTGCGCGAGCGAGCCCCAGCCGATCATGGCGGCGGCGGCGATGGTCAGAATGCGTAATTTCATGATGTTGCCCTTAATTCACAATTGCCTGTCGCTGGCCCCAAAGGCACAAGCAATCGCAACATCATGGTCCTGTCATACATAGGCAAGACCGAACTTTTCATCGATTCGGCCTATGTTTCGCGCCGTTTTTGGGACGCTAATTTATAGGCAGCAGTTGCATCAAAAGCTGCAATTTCCGTGTGTTACGGGGCGCATTGCGAAAATCCATATTCGACAAAGCTTTTTTCGCAGAACTGTCATGATTGCCGGGGATCGTTTTTCCCTGCTGCATCGCAAAAGAGCACCGTCAAGAAAACGTGGCTCAATTCATAGGCTATTGGCTTCATTGCGAAATTCGCCATCTGTTGCGGCCCTGCAACAAATTTGTCAAAGAATTCGGCGGCTTCGGCGGGAATTATGAACCTTTTTGCGACAAATTGACGCGGAACAATTGGTCGAGGGTCAGGCCGGCGTCAGTTCGCTGCGCCTGCCGTTCGAATGCGGCGCGAATGGCCGCGCCGTTTTCAGCGAACAAGCGGCGCCGCTTCTCGCCGCGCGCGATCTGCTCGTCCTGCCAGTCCTCGTAACGCGCGAAGCGGCGGCGCACGCGGTAAAGCCGCTCGGCCTGCGGCGTGAAACCCAAGGACGGCAAGCCGGCAAGCGCCGCATAAGCGGCGGCACGCACAGCCGTCTCGTCATTCACCGCCTTGGTCGCCTCGTGATAGTTGCCCCACGCGACGGGCTCCATGACATAGAGCAGCCCGCCGTCCGGCAACAGACGCGCCGCCTCGCGCAAGGCGCCGGCCATGTCGCTCATGTGATGCAGGCTGTTGGAAAAGACGACGATGTCGAAACTGCCGTCGGCGAAGGGCAGGGCTTCGCCGCGGCCGTGATGAAAGGCGATGGCGAGGCCGGCTTCGGCGGCGGCGCGTTGCGCTTCGGCGATAACGTCGACATTGGCGTCGATGCCGGTCGCTTGGGCGCCGCGCGCCGCCATCAGCCGCGTGAATTTCCCCGCGCCGCAGCCGATGTCGAGCAAGCGCCGATCCTGCGTCGGCAACAGCTCGCCGGTGATCGTCGCATTGTCGGAAAAATCTATGGCGGAAATCGCCGCCGGCGTCGGCCGCAACGCGGCGGCGGCTTGCTCAGTCTGGTCCATCTGCACTAGCCTTGCCCTTCCCATCGGCGCTTTGCGCCACCTTATGCGTCAGTGTAGCGCAGGCCGCGCCGACGCCAAGCGAAGCGATAATTGTGACTCAGGCTCCTGACATGCCGCCCGTCGCCGGGTCGCCCGCCGGCCCGCCCGGCGCTGGCGGCTTGCGCGCCGTCGCTTGGCCGCTTGCTGTCACCTTGCTCGCCCAGGTGATCGCTTCTTGGGCCAATCTCACGGTACCGGTCTTCGCCGTGCGCTTGGCCGCCGACATCGGCGTCTCGGCGACCTGGATCGGCGTCTATGTCTCTCTGACCTATTTCTTCGCCATGATCTCGGCGGTGCTCTGCGGGCCGTTCATTTTGCGCTACGGCGCGATCCGCATCAGCCAGATCTGCCTGCTGATCGCCGCCGCCAGCTTGACGCTGCTGACGACATCGACGCTGTCGCTGGCGATCGTCAGCGCGCTCATCATGGGCATCGCTTACGGCCCGACGACGCCGGCCTCGTCGCATATTCTCTCGGCGCAGACGCCGCCCAAGCTGATGCCGCTGGTCTTTTCGCTCAAGCAGACCGGCGTGCCGCTCGGCGGCATGTTGGCCGGCGTCGCCGTGCCGCCTTTGGTGCTGCTCTACGATTGGCAAGGCGCCGCGCTGGTCGTCGCCGGCTTCGCCGCCGCCAGCCTGTTCCTGTTGCAGCCGTTGCGCGGGACGCTCGACGCCGAGCGCCGCACGACGCAAAAACTGCTGGTTAATCCGCTGCACGCCATCGGCATGGTCTGGCGCATTCGCGGCCTGCGCCGCATGGCCTTGCTGTCGACGGCCTATTCCGCCGTGCAGATGTGCCTGCTGTCCTATCTCGTCACCTACTTGGTGGTCGATGTCGGGCGCGACCTCGTCACCGCCGGGCTGATCTTGGCGGCGGCGCAGATGGCCGGCGTCGGCGGGCGCATTTTGTGGGGCAGCGTTTCGGGCCTGCTGCTCAGCGCGCGCTATGTCTTGATGCTGCTCGGCCTCTTGATGGCCGGCTGCGGCGTGGTGATGGCGCTGGTCACGCCGACTTGGCCGCTCGCCGCCCTGTTCGCCATCGCCATGGTCTATGGCGCGACGGCCATCAGCTGGAACGGCGTCGAGCTGGCCGAACTGTCGCGCCTCGCGCCGCCTGGCCAGGCGGTGACGGCGACCGGCGGCTCGCTGTTCTTCACCTTCACCGGCGTCATGCTGGGGCCCACCCTGTTCGGCGCCTGGGTCACGGCGACCGGCAGCTACGGCGCCGGGTTCTTCGCGCTCGCGGCGCTTGGGCTGGTCGGCGCCGGGTTGCTGATCAAGCGTTACGAGTAGCGGCGCGGTCCAACACTGCTGCTAAACCGACGAGCGCCGGCAGCTTGTGCGTCACCAGATAGGTCGGAATCTCGCGCATATAAGCGCGATAGCGCCCCTTGGCGGTGAAGCGCGCGCGAAACAGCGCCGCGTCGAACAGGGGGCCGAGCTTGCCGACGATGCCGCCAGCGAGATAGACGCCGCCGCGCGCGCCGTAGCTGAGCGCGAGATTGCCGGCGACCGTGCCGAGCATGGCGCAGAAATGCCGCACCGCCTCCTGCGCGATGGCATCGCCGCGCGCCGCGCGCCGCGTCACCTGTTCGGCGGGCATTTCGCGCGGCGTGCCGCGCAAGGCGGAGATCGCGGCATAAAGATTCTCCAAGCCCTGACCGGAAATCGCGCGTTCGGCCGAAACATGGCCGAAGCGTCGACGCAATTCGGCCAGCAGCTTGTCCTCGGCTTCATCGACGGGCGACAGGGTGACATGGCCGCCTTCGGTCGCCACCGCCTGCCAGTGGCCGGGCAGGGCTGCGAGCGGAATGAGGGCAGCGACCCCGAGGCCGGTGCCGGGACCGAGCGTCACGATCGGCATCCCCGCGACCGCTTTGCCGCTGCCGATCTTGCGCCGATCCTCGGCGGCGAGATGCGGGATGCTTTCGGCGACGGCGGCGAAATCGTTGACGGCCTGCAGCGTGGCGAAGCCGAACGCGCGTTTGAGCGCGGCGAGCGAGATCGACCAGGGCAGGTTGGTCATGCGGATGCGGTCGCTGGTGATGGGCCCGGCGACGGCGAAGGCGGCGGCGCGTGGCGCCGTGCGCGCCGTCAGGCCGGCGTCGCGCCAGTAGCGGCGGAGCGCGGCCTCGGCGCCGGTAAAGTCGGCGGCGTCGTACAGCCGGCGTTTTCGGGGCGCTTGGCCAGGGCGTTGCAAGGCGAGGCGGACAGTGGTGCCGCCGAAATCGCCCAATAGGCGGTCGGGAGGCACGCGGGACGTGTCACGGGTCTGCATGGGTCGCCATTTAGGCGTGGATATGCGCGGCGCGCAAGGTGGCGAGCAAGTTGTTGCGCCAATGGTTGATATCCTGGCGCGTCACCGAGTCCATCGCTTTGCGCCAGCGGTCTTGCCGTTCGTCGAGCGGCATGTCGAGCGCGCGATCCATCGCTTCGGCCAACTCGTCGACGTCGTAGGGGTTGACGATCAGCGCGCTGTCGAGCTGTTCGGCGGCGCCGGCGAAAGCGGAGAGCACCAGCACGCCGGGATCGGCCGGATCTTGCGCCGCGATATATTCCTTGGCGACGAGATTCATGCCGTCGCGCAATGGTGTCACGAGGCCGACGCGCGAAAAGCGGAAGAAGCCGGCGAGGGTCTGGCGCGTGAAGCTGCGGTTGAGATAGCGCAGCGGCACCCAATCATATTCGGCGAAGCCGCCGTTAATATGGCCGGCGCTTTCTTCCAGCGTGCGGCGAATTTCGGAATATTCGGCGACTTCGGCGCGGGTCGGCGGCGCGATCTGCATATAGGTGACGCGCTTGCGCCGTTCGGGAAACCGCGACAAGAGGCGCTCGAAAGCGCCGAAGCGCTCGATCAGGCCCTTGCTGTAATCGAGGCGGTCGACGCCGATCATCAGGTCGCGGCCTTGCAGGCTGTCGCGCAGGCGAACCACGCTCGGCGATTCGGCGGAGCGTTTGGCGAATTCGGCGATGGTGTCGGCATCGACCCCGATCGGGAAGGCTTCGGCGCGGAAGACCCGGCTGCCCAGGCGCAGACGCCCATCGGCGATGCGCGCCGCGCCGAGATTGTGGATGGCGTAATCGACGAAATTGTCGCGGTCGCTCTGCGTTTGGAAACCGACGACGTCATAGGCGGCGAGCGTTTCGCCGATCGTCCGATGTTGCGGCAGCGACGAGAAGACTTGGCGGGCCGGAAATGGCGTGTGCAAGAAGAAGCCGATGGGCTGCGCCACGCCGCGTTTGCGCAATTCCTCGCCGAGCGGGATCAGGTGGTAATCCTGCACCCAGAGAATATCGTCGGCTTTGAGCAGCGGCACGGTCAGGTCGGCGAAGCGCGCGTTGACGCGCTGATAAGCGCCGAGCGCCGCGCGCGTGAAGTTGACCAAGCCGAGACGGTAATGGAACAGCGGCCAGAGCACCGAGTTGGCGAAGCCGTTGTAATAGCCGTGATAGTCGGCCGGCGTGAGGTCGATGCTGGCGTAGTCGATGCGGCCGGCGTTGAAACGCTTGGCGCTGTCGGCGGGCTCGTCTTTGGTCTCGCCGAAGCCGATCCAAATGCCGCCGGTCTCGCGCAGGGCGGCGAGCACCCCGACCGCCAAACCGCCGCTGCTGGCGGGACGGCCGTCGGCCACCGTCATGCGGTTGGAAATGACGATCAGCCGGCTCACAACACGTCGTCCCACGGCCGGCTGAGCTTCATCGCCGTGTTGATGAGCCCGACCATCGAATAGGTCTGCGGGAAATTGCCCCAAGGCTCGCCGTTGGCGACGTCCATATCCTCGGACAGCAGGCCGCAGGCGCTGCGGCGCGCCAGCATCGCTTCGAACAGCTTGCGCGCCTCGTCCTTGCGGTCGGCGTAGATCAGCGCCTCGATGTACCAGAAGGTGCAGACGTTGAAGGCGGTGGTCGGGACGCCGAAATCGTCAGGCGTCGCGTAGCGGAACATCGTGTCGCCGCGTCGCAGGTCCTTTTCGATCGCGGCCAGCGTGCCGAGAAAGCGTGGATCGTCGCCGGGCAAGAAACCGAGCGCCGGGATGAGCAGCAGGCTGGCATCCATTTCGCTGCCGCCGAAGGTGCTGGCGAGCGCGCCGCGCCTCTCGTTCCAAGCGTTCGCCAAGATGGTGCCGCGAATTCGCGTCGCCATGTCGCGCCAATAGTCGGCGCGTTGGGCAAGCTGAAGCCGCGCCGCGATCTTCGCCAGCCGGTCGCAGGCCGCCCAACACAGCAGGCTCGAATAAGTGTGGACATGGGCGCTGGTGCGCAGCTCCCACAGGCCGGCATCGGGCTTGTCGTGCAGTTGCACGGCGATGTCGCCGATCTTCTCCAGGCGCTCGAACATCGCCTGGTCGCCGGCATGGATCAGCCGGTTGTCGAAGAAGGCCTGCGTGCTGGCGAGCACGACGCTGCCGTAGATGTCGTTTTGGATATGCTCGTAAGCTTGGTTGCCGACGCGCACCGGGCCCATGCCGCGATAGCCGGCGAGGTGGGGCACTTCGCTCTCGATCAGTTTTTCCTCGAGCATGATGCCATAGACCGGCTGCAAATTGCCGTGCTGCGCGCCCGCCGCGATATTGGCGATATAGCCGAGGTAGTCTTCCATCGTCTTGGTGGCGCCGAGCTTGTTCAGCGCCTGGACGACGAAATAGGCGTCGCGCAGCCAGCAGAAGCGGTAGTCCCAGTTGCGCTGGGTGCCGGGCGCTTCGGGGATCGACGTGGTCATGGCGGCGATGATCGCGCCGCTTTCCTCGAAGCTGCAGAGCTTGAGCGTGATCGCGGCGCGGATGATCTCCTCTTGGAACTCCGGCGGCAGCGACAAATAGCGCACCCATTCCACCCAATAGTCCTGGGTGCGCTCTTCCATCTCTCGCGCGTAGTCGGTAAGCGGGCGCAGCAACGTCTCGTCCGGTCCGAGCACAAGATTGGCCGGGCGATCGAGCAGCATCGGAATCTCGTCGACGATGAACGAGATCGGAATGTCGGTGGTCAAGCGCAGCGTCTGGCGCGGCATGATATAGCGGGCGTGATTGCTGCCGCGGGTGACGTCGGGCTTCGCCGCGCCATAGCCGCCGTGCGGGCGCAGCCGGATGCGGATGCGGGGCGTTCCGTTCAACGGCTCCAACCGGCGCACGATGGTGATGGGGCGGTAGATGCGCCCGAGCTGCTTGAAACGCGGCGCGAGATCGACGATGCGCAGCGCCGCGCCGGCGGTGTCGTAAAGGATAGTTTCGACAATGGCGCTGTTCTTGAGATAGCGCTGCTCGCTGCGTTCGAAATTTTCCAGAGCGATGTCGAAGGCGCCGTCCGTCGGGGCGTCCCAGGCCGTCGCCGCCGGCCCGCCGCCGAGCAGGCTGGAGAACACCGGATCGCCATCGAAGCGCGGCATGCAGGACCAAACGATGCGGGCCTGCTTGTCGATCAGGGCGGAGAAAATGCAATTGCCGATGACGGCCAGGTCGAGAGTGCTCATGCGCCCTGTCGAATCATGCGGTGAAAGGGAGGGGCGTGGCCACGCGTGGCACAGCAGTTATAAGACCACGACGAGGCGCTAGGAGTAAACTCCCGAGCGCTGCATTAGTTCCCGCAATTTCAGAGATTTAGCGCCGCATCAGGGGGATCGCCGCGCTGCGCGGCATGATTTGACCGACGGGGACTGGCCGGCCCGCGGCGACTGGGGTCGCCATCGCGGGCGCGCGGTTGGCGGCGACGCTCGTCGCCCCCATCAGCGGCGTGCCTGATGTCCGCGCTGCCTGCGTCGCGGCATAGGCGGCGCGGCGTTCCTGATAGGCGGTCTGCACCTCGAGGCGGCGCTCTTCGGCGCTTTGGCGGCGCGACTTGCCCCACAGTTCGGTGATTTTGGCGCGATAGCGGAAGTGATGCTCGGGCGTCGCCGAATGGTAGTTCCCGGCGGCGGCGATCCACGACTTCGTGTCGTCGTACTGGCTCCGCAGAAATTTCGCCGCATAGGCGACGTTGCTCTCCGGCTCGAAGGCGGTCTCGAGGTCGGGGAATGCGTTCGGGTGGTACATCAGGTTGATCTGCATGCAGCCGACGTCGATGTTGCGGATGCCGCGCGCTTTGAGGGCCTGCACCTGGGCGATGGCCTCGGCCTTCGAGGCGAAGAATTGCCCCTTGCCCTCGGCAGTTACTGTCCAGGGCCAGGCAAAACTTGCCGATTTTTCCTTGTCCCAACGGCCCGACTCGGCGAGCGACACGGCGGCCAGCAAATGGTTGGGAATGCCATGCAGGCGCTCTTGGCGCGCGATCGGCGCGGCGCAGGATTTCTTATTGGCATCAAAGACTTGCGCCGTGATCGGGGCGCTGACGGCCGGCATGGCGAGGCTCGCGCCAAAGAGCGCGGTCAGGCCGCTCAGGACGGCGAGAAGGATGAGGCGGGGGCGAAATGTCTGGGTCATGGTCCAGATAGCTTCGCAAGGCCTATGCCAAGCGGATTTGCCCGGGCTGCGCAGCAAAACCGGCGGGCGGAACATTTCCAATCGAGGGGCGAGCGCGCTGGATTATCAGCCGAATCGCCCGGGTCCGGTTGCAATCGAGTCTTATATAAAACATTTGATTTGGGTCAGGGAGGATGCCATTCTTGTCGGGCGGACGAGGGATATGCGCCCTCTGTTCGTAAACACCCTTCTTGGGCGTTTCCTCCCTAGACTTCAGGGCCGCGCTTGCGCGGCCCTATTTTTTTGTCCGGCGGGAATGGTGCGGTCAGCGCGCTTTGCCAATAAGCTCCGGCAAACGGTTTTTCAGCAACGCGATGACCTGGCCCATATGGGCGGTCAAAGCGGCGAGCTTGGGCTTGGCGCTGTAGCGCAGCTCGTCCATGTAGATTTCGCGGTTGATCTCGATTTGCAGCGCATGGACGCGCGCCGTCGGCTGGCCGTAATGCACCGTGGTGAAGCCGCCCGAGTAAGGCATGTTGCGCGTCACCCGATAGCCGAGATCGCTCAGCGCCGCTTCCACCGTCTGCGTCACCTCGGGCGCGCAAGAGGCGCCGAAGCAGTCGCCGAGCACCATGTCGACGCGCTTGAGGCCGGCGTCGCGGTCCATCGGGCCGCCGATCGACGGCATCGAATGGCAATCGATCAACAGGCAATAGCCGAACTCTTCGCGGGTGCGTTCGATCAGGCCTTGCAGCGTGCGGTGGTAGGGACGATACAGCGCGTTGATGCGCTCTGCCGCCTCGGCGAAACGCAGCTTGCGCTTATAGATCTCCTCGCCGTTGGCGACCACGCGGGCGATGGTGCCGAGCCCGCCCGCGACGCGCGGCGAGGTGGCGTTGACGTAGGACGGCAGCTCGTCCTCGAACATCTCGGGATCGAGCTCGAACGGCTCGCGGTTGGGATCGATGTAGGCGCGCGGGAAAAAGGCGCGCAGCAGCGGCGCGCCGAGCTCGGGCGCCGCGCCGTAGATTTTATCGACGAAGCTGTCCTCCGAGCGGCGCAGCATCTGCGGATCGAGCCGCGAGGCGGCGATGAATTCCTCGGGATAGCGGTCGCCGCTATGCGGCGAGG
Organism: uncultured Rhizobium sp.; assembly: GCA_964628235.1. GTDB lineage: Bacteria > Pseudomonadota > Alphaproteobacteria > SMXQ01 > SMXQ01 > CAMAVH01. The sequence continues at coordinate 65,383 of CAZVLU010000002.1, forward strand.
CGAAGACGGCGGCGATCGTCTGGCGCTCCGGCTCCAGCACCTGGCACACGGGGCGGTCTTCGCTGCCGACGGAAATCGCTTGAACCCCGGGGGCCAAACTCGATGCGGTCGCGGTCTGCTCGTTGAAGGACATAGGGCTGAGTGTAAACCAATCCGCCGGCCTGTCACCCAAGGGTGGAAAAGCTTGCGATTTAGAGGGTTTTTCCGGGTCGATGAGCGCTGATGGGCGCATCGGAACCGGCGCGGAACGATCTTGAATTGCCGGACCGATCGGGTATAAGTCGCTTCCCCCGAAGGACGGGCGGTCGTCAACCGCTCCCGCGAATTCAAGACATTGCGAATTCGCGGCAGTCCATCGGTGCGGGCGCGTAGCTCAGCGGTAGAGCACTACCTTGACATGGTAGGGGTCACAGGTTCAATCCCTGTCGCGCCCACCACTTCCCCGATAAGGCCTCGTCGCTTTTGATTGTAAAATGTCGGCGCTCTATGGGGTGCCGCCTGCGCGCCGTATTTCGTCACGCGGCGCTTGCGCGCCGTATTTCGTTACGCGGCGCTTGCGCGCCGTATTTCGTTACGCGGCGCTTGCGCGCCGCCGCCGCCGCGCTAAAGTCCGGCCATGTTCCACTTCCCCATCCCGCCGCGCCCGCCCGTTCAAACCCGCTTGCCGAACTTCGTGTGGGGCGAAGGCCTGTTCACCAACGATGAACTCGACAAGATCAACGCCTACGCCATGACGCTGCCGCCCAAGCAGGTCACCGTCGGCATGGATCTCGTCTATCGTCCGGAGATGAACCGCTCGGTCGCGCGCTGGCTGCCGCCGGGGCCCGAGTCGGCTTGGATCTACCAGAAGATCACCTCGACCGTGGCGCTGCTCAATGCGCGCCACTACCAGTTCGACATCACCGGCATGGACGAGCCGCTCTACCACATCACCTACCCGGCGAGCGATCTCGGCCATTACGATTGGCATACCGACGTTTCGACCGACGACCAGCCGACGCGCAAATTGTCGATCACCTTCCAGATGACCGATCCCGCGACCTACGACGGCGGCAGCCTGGAGATGAACGCCGGCGGCAATGTCGAGGTCTGTCCGCGCGATCGCGGCAAGCTCATCTTGTTTCCGTCGTTCCAGCTCCACCGCGTCACCCCGGTGACGCGCGGCGTGCGCAGCGCGCTGGTGGCCTGGATCGTCGGCCCGCCGTTGCGCTGAGGCGGGAAAACATCATGTTCCACTATCCGATTCCGCATCATCCGCCCGTCCAAAAGCGCACGCCGCCCTTCGTCTGGGGACAAGGCCTGTTCAGCGACGCCGAGTTGGACAAGATCAACGCCTATGCCTTGAAGCTGCCGGCCAAGCAGGTCCAGGTCGGCGAGCGGACTTTAGCTTACAAGCCGCAAGTCAATCGATCGATCGTGCGGCATCTCATGCCGAACGCCGACACCCTGTGGATCTATCAGAAGATCACCATGATGGTGTCGCTGCTCAATTCGCAGCATTACCGATACGACCTTACCGGTTTCGACGAGCCGCTCTACCATGTGACCTATCAGGCCGAAGACCAGGGCCACTACGACTGGCATATCGACAAGAACGGCGACAACCTGCCGACGCGCAAGCTGTCGATCACGTTCCAGATGACCGATCCGGCGGCTTATGACGGCGGCGATTTGCAGATCAACGCCTACGGCTCGATAGATGCCTGCCCGCGCGAGCGCGGCAAGCTGATCCTGTTTCCGTCCTACGAGATCCACCGGGTGACCCCGGTGACGCGCGGAACGCGTTCGGCCCTCGTCGCCTGGAGCGTCGGCCCGCCCTTCCGCTGAGACGGGAGCGCTTGGGCGCTGGCCGGCGCGCTAATCCGCGCGCTTTTTCGGCGATTTATAGCCGTCAGTTTTACGGCCCTTCATGAAGGTCTTGTATGTGTCGCGGTGGTTGTCGGCGTTGTACGGGCAGACGTCGACGCAGAGGTGGCAATATTCCTCGCGCAGCCGCGAATAGGGGTAGCATTTGGCCACGTCGGTGAGCCAACGCTTGACGCCTTCGGTTTCGATGAACTCCCGAGGGATCGCGTCGCCGGGGCAGTTGTTCGTGCAGACGTTGCATTTGAGGCAGGTGTCCTGCACGCCGAAAACCAGCGGCGAATCCTCCGCCAAAGGCAAGGTCGTCGTCACGAAGCTCGGGCGGAAGCTCGCGCCGTAGGTCGGGTTGATCAAGCTGCCATGCTTGCCCAATTCGCCGAAGCCGGCGCGATACATCGCCGGAATCGCCTGGATCGCGGTGCCGCCGTTGTGGTGGGCGAGCGCCGCATGGCCGAACTCGTCGCGAATCTGCCGGGCGAGCAGCGTGGCGATGCGCGCGACATCGCGATAGGCGCGCTGCGCTTCCTCTTCGACTAGGCTGGGGTCCTGCAACACCGTGTCGTAGTCTTCATGCACGCCGATGCAGACGGCATAGTCGTGCGGCAGATCGACGTCCTTATCGATCATCGTCGGCGTCAAGCGGACGATGCCGACCAGTTCGGCGCCGAGCGCCTCGGCGCGGCGCTTGATCTCCGCCGCCATAGCGGCGGGATCTTCCAGCGGCCGGCCGGCCGGGTTGACCGGACCGTCGCGGTCGGGCGTCATGGCGCGAATTTCGGCGCTGTAGGCTTTGCGCCTGTCCGACGCGGCCTCGTACAGCGGCACTTTATCCAATCCCATGCGCTGCATGACCTCGACCAATAGGGGGTCTTTCAGGCCTTGTTCGCGCCGGACGGTTTTTCCGATCATCGTGTGCCTCCCATTTTGCCTTCTTTTTCCATAGCTTAGGCCTGCGCGGGCGGCCTTGTGAAGGTGACTTTGCCCTGGTTGACAGGCCTTGGCGCGCCCTTTATGGTCCGCGCCTCACCGAAATTCGGGTCCCGACGTCATCCCTGGCGCGGGGCTTTTGTTTGCCCCGGTGCCCCATGAGGGGCAGTTATTTTAAGCGAGAGCGCCATGAAGATCGTCAATTCCCTCAAGTCGGCGAAGACCCGCGACAAGAACTGCCGCATCGTGCGCCGCAAGGGCCGCGTTTACGTCATCAACAAGAAGAACCCCCGCTTCAAGGCGCGTCAGGGCTAACGCCCGCCGCATCCGCGCCACGCGCCGGAATCAAAAAGGGCGGACCCATCGGGTCCGCCCTTTTCGTTTTGCGGAGCGGGCTCAAGCTTGAGGGCTATTCGCGCTCGAAGCGGCTGCCGCCGACTTTGATGATGCGCAGCACGTTGGTGCCGCCTGGCGTGCCGAAGGGCACGCCGGCGGTCACGATGAGCCGCTCGCCGTTCTTTGCGAAGCCTTCGCTGACGGCGATACGCGCCGCCTTTTCGACCATGGTCGAGAAGTTGCGGACGTCCGCCGTCTGAACGGGATGCACGCCCCACACGAGCGCCAGTTTGCGCGCCGTCGACATTAAGGAGGTCAGGCCGAGGATCGGGACGTCGGGACGCTCGCGCGCCGCCCGCATGCTGGTGGTGCCTGAGGTCGTGTAAGTGACGATGGCGGCGGCCGAGAGCGTATGGGCCGTCTGGCGCGCCGCCGCCGAGATGGCGTCGGAGCTGTCGGGCTCAGGGTCGGGCCGGTCGGCGTTGAGGAAGCGGCGATAGAGCGGATCGGCTTCGACCTGCTTGATGATGCGATGCATCATCTCGACGGCGAGGATCGGATAGTCGCCGACGGCGGTTTCCGCCGACAGCATCACGGCATCGGCGCCGTCATAGATCGCGGTGGCGACGTCGGAGGCTTCGGCGCGCGTCGGGGCCGGCGACGAGATCATCGATTCGAGCATCTGGGTCGCGACGACGACCGGCGTGCCGGCTTTGTGGCAGGCACGCACGATGCGGCGCTGCAAAATCGGCACTTCCTCCGGCAGCATTTCGACGCCGAGATCGCCGCGCGCGACCATGACGGCGTCGGCCAGCTTGATGATGGCGTCGAGATGGGCGATGGCGGCGGGCTTTTCCAGCTTGGCGCAGATGCCGGCGCGGCCTTTGACGATCTTGCGGACGTCTTCGATGTCTTTCGGGCGCTGCACGAAGCTGAGGCCGATCCAATCGACGCCGAGCTTGAGGCCGTTCTGCAGATCGATCTTGTCCTTCGGCGTCATGGCCGCGACCGGCAGCACGGAGTCGGGCACGTTGAGGCCTTTGCGGTCGGAAATCTCGCCGCCGGTGATCACCTTGGTCTCGGCGAAGTCCTTGCCGCATTTGACGACGCGGAGGCGAATCTTGCCGTCGTTGATCAGCAGGTCCTGTTTCGGCGCCAATGCGGCGAACACTTCCTTGTGCGGCAGGCCGACGCGGCTGATGTCGCCCGGCGTCTTGTCCATGTCGAGGCGGAAAGACTGTCCGGCCTTCAGCATCACCGGACCCTTGGCAAAGGCGCCGACGCGCAGCTTGGGTCCTTGCAGGTCCATCAGGATGGCGATGGGGCGGCCGTGTTTGGCCTCGATGGCGCGGATGGCCTCGACGCGCGCGCGATGGTCCTCGATGCTGCCGTGGCTGAAATTCAGCCGAAAAATATCGGCGCCCGCGAGGAACAGTTTTTCCAGGACCGCAGGGGACGACGTGGCCGGCCCCAGGGTGGCGATGATCTTTGCACTTCTAAAACGACGCATGGCCGCACCTTAACCTTTGCATATGACAGATGCCAGTCCGCTTCGCGAAAATGCGGCCCTCAGCGCCGCGCCAGCCAGATGCCGGCCAGCACGACGATGCCGCCGGCGAGTTGCAGCGGCCCCAGCGCTTCGCCGAACAGAATCCAGGCGAAGATCGCCGCGCCGACCGGCTGGATCAGCAAGGTGAGCGCGGAAAAGCCCGCCGGCAGATGAGCCATGGCGTAAGTGATGAGGCTCTGGCCGCCGACATGGCTGAACAGCGCCAGCGCCAGCACCACCAGCCAGCCGGCAAGGCTCGCCGGCAACAGCGCGCCGCCTTCCGCGACCCAGGCGGCGGGCAACAGGATCAAAGCGCCGACCATGGCGGTCCAGGTCATGATCGCCGCCGTGGTGAAGCGGGCGCGCAGCCGTTTCACGGTCAGGAAATAGGCGCTGTAGAACAGGGCGGTGAGCAACGCCAGCCCGTCGCCCATCAGCGTGCTTTGGCCGGGCTTGAAGCCGCCGCGGCTGAGCAGGACGCAGCCGAGAATGGCGAGCAAAAGGCCGAGGAGAACGCCGCGCGTCGGCCGTTCGCGCCACAGCAGCCAGGCCCCCAGCGCCACGAAGATCGGCGCGGTGTTGGCGAGCAATGTCGCGTTGGCGACGCTGGTGTGGCCGAGCGAGCTATGCCATGCGGCGAGATCGCCGGCGAAGAACAGGCCGGACAGCGCCAGCAGGCCGGCGTCGCGCCAATCGGCCGGCGCGCGCCGTTGGCCGCCGCTCTCCGCGTCGGGGCCTTTTTCCAACGCCAGCCACAGCCAGAACAGCGGCAGTCCGAGGACGAGGCGGTGGACGGCGGTGGCGATCGGGCCGATCTCGCTCAAGCGCATGAAGATCGGGCTGAAGGCGATGGCGACGCCGCCGGCCACCAAGGCGGCGAAGGCGAGGCGCGTTTGCGGATCGGCCAAAAGAAGGGCGGGAACTGCGGGACGGGACATGATGCGTGCGAGATTTCCGGCGTTATACTGGCATATCATGCCGCCCGACGCGCTCATTTCCTCTCATATTTTGTTGCAGCCCGGCGACCCGCCGGCGGTCGAGATCGTCAACGGCGCGGGCGCTGCGCCGGCCGTGCTGGTCTGCGATCACGCCAGCAACGCCGTGCCGTCGCGCCTCGCCAAGCTCGGGTTGGACGATGCGGCGCTCGGTCGCCATATCGCGTGGGACATCGGCGTCGGCATGGTCGGGCGCAGGCTCGCGGGCTTGCTCGACGCGCCGCTGCTGCTTGCCGGCTATTCGCGCCTTGTCATCGATCTCAACCGCGACCCGGGCGACCCGACCTCGATCTGCGTCATCAGCGACCGCAGCGTCGTGCCGGGCAATCGCGATCTGACAGAGGCGGACAGAGCCGCGCGCCAGCGCGAGATTTTCGCGCCCTATCAGGATGCGGTCGGCCAAACGATCGCCGGCAAAAAACGGCCCGCGGTGATCTCGCTGCACAGCTTCACGCCGGCGATCTCCGGCTGGGGCCACGACCGCTTCGAGCGGCCTTGGCATGTCGGCGTGCTCTATCATCATGATCACGGTATGGCGCCGGCGCTGCTGGCCGCCTTGCGCGCGCGCGGCGATTTGGCGGTTGGCGATAACGAGCCCTATTCGGCGAAGAACGGCCATGGCTATACGTTGGCCGCCCATGCGGAACCGGCGGGGTTGCCCAATATCGAGATCGAGATGCGCCAGGATTTGATCGCCGATCAAGCCGGGGCCGACCGTATGGCGGGAATTTTGGTCGAGGCGCTGAAGCCCGTCTTGGCGGGCTTGCCATAGCCTAAAGTTGAATTTGCGCGGTAAACTTCCAGATAACAGATCATCCGACATTGCCGTTCAGGAGACTCCGATGGACGACCGCACCCGCACCGAGCTCGAAGCCGCCGCTTTCCGCAAATTGGTCGCGCATTTCCAAGAACGCACCGACGTGCAGAACATCGACCTTATGAATCTAGCGGGCTTCTGCCGCAACTGCCTGTCGAAATGGTACAAGGCCGCCGCCGACGCGCAGGGCGTCGGCGAAGTCACCGACGACGCGGCGCGCGAAGCGGTTTACGGCATGCCCTATGCCGAGTGGAAAAAGCAGTTCCAGAAAGACGCGACGCCAGAGCAACTTGCCAAGATGGCGGCCATTGCGGCGGAGCCGCATAAGCATTAAGCCCGGCGGAGCCGCATAAGCATTAAGCCCGGCGGAGCCGCATAAGCATTAAGCCCGG
>CAZVLU010000002.1:72361-111998 GCA_964628235.1 uncultured Rhizobium sp.
CGGAGCCGCATAAGCATTAAGCGTTTTAGCCGGCTGCGATCATGCTCTGCGGCCGTCTAACCGGCCGCCAACATCGACGGCCCGAAGGCGATGGTCGCGTAACTCACCCAGAGCGGCACCAGGCCGACCAGCAGCGCCGCCTGCGGCGAGGTCGTGCGCACCGTCCAGGCGACCCAGGCGCTGAACGGAATGGTGACGAGATTGCCGATGAAGCCGGGGATGCGGCTTTCCGGCGCTAGACCGTAAAACGTGTAAGCCGCGCAAAACACCACCAGCCAAACGACCAGCCGGGCATGACGAAAGCGCAGCGGCGTCATGCGGCCGAGCAGCAGCCAGCGCGCGGCGCCCATGGCGGCGAACAGCAGCGTCCAGACGATGCCGACGACATAGCCCGGCGGCGCGTAAGCCGGCGTCGGCCTGCTGTCGGTCTGGTTCCAGCCGAAGCCGAAAACGATGGCGTTGCAAACGAGGGCCAAGCCCACGGCGGCGGCGATGTTCAGCCACAGGTTGCTGCGGGCGGGGCGGTCGAGCGTGTCGGTCATGATGGTCTGTTACGTGCCAGGTTTCGTGTTGGATGGTTCGGCGGAAGGCGGCTTGTAGCTTTCGCGCTCGTCAGGCGGCGGCAGTTCCATCGCTGCGGCGGTGCGGTGGCGCCGGCGATAGGCCCAGACCCAGAAGCTAATCGAGAGAATCGCCGCGCCGGCCACCGTATGCTGCAACCCGAACTGCTCGGCGGCAAGGCCGATGAGCAATGCGCCGAGCGCCGGCATGCCGCGAAACAGCAGCGTGAAGAGCGACAAGACGCGGCCGCGCATCATCGGGTCGACCGCCCATTGCAGCAGCACTTGCGTGCCGGTGCCGTTGCCGACCATGAAGAAGCCGGTGAGCGCCATGAAGGGCAGCGCCAGCCAGAAATTGTCGACCAGCGCGAAGACGACCAGCGCCAGGTTCATGGCGAGCGTCTGCATGATGACCAGATAAGTCAGGCCCTTGATCGCGCCGCGCCGCGCCAGCCAGATCGAGCCGAGGATGCCGCCGGCGCCGACCGACGCGCCGAGCCAGCCAAGGCCCGCCGCGCCGCGGCCGAACACTTCATCGGCGAAGCCCGGCAGCAGCTCGAGCGAGGGACGCGAGGTGATGGCGCTGAAAAAGAGCAGCGCCAGCACCGGTCCGATGCCGGGATGGCCGGCGGCATAGACGATGCCTTCGCGGATGTCGCGGCCCAGGGCTTTGAGGCCGCCGCCGCTCTGTTTGCGCGGCTGCGGCCGCACTCTTAAAAAGAACAGCGTCACCAACAGAATGCATTCGGCGATCACTTCGAAGGCGAAAACGGCGGCGACGCCCGAGGTGGCGATCACGATGCCGGCGAGCGCCGGGCCGAGAAATCTCGCCAGGTTGAAATTCAGCGAGTTGAAGGCGATCGCCGCGCCGAGGTCCTTGGACGGCACGAGCAACGGCACCAGATTATGCCGCGCGGCGGTCGAGAACGGATTGTTGAAGCCGAGCAGCAGGGCCAGGCCGAACAACAGCCAGATGTTCATCTGGCCCGACAGGGTCAGCGCCAACAGCAGCGCCGCATGGGCGACGATGAAGATCTGCGTGAAGATCATCAGCTTGGCGATGTTGATGCGGTCGGCCAGCGCGCCGCTGATCGGCGCCAGGAAGATCGCCGGCAGCAGATCGGCCATGGCGATGGCCCCGAGCCAAGCCGGCGAGCCGGTCAACTCCCAAGCGAGCCAGCCGATGGCGATGCGCTGCGCCCACATGCCGATCAGGCCTGGCACATGCGAGGCGGCGAAGATGGCGTAATCGCGGCTCTTGAAGGCGGCGGCGATGTTGTGGAAGCCGGCAGCGCCGCGCGGTTGTGGGCCGCTCATGACGAACTCCTGTCGCCGCCACCGCCACTGCCATTGGGCGCGACTTCGAGCGCCACGGCCATCGCCGCTTTGCGCCGCATCATCCAGAGGAAGGCGCAAAAGCACAGGCCGGCGCCGAGCGCGAAGGTCGCGCGCAGGCCGATCTGTTCGGCGAGATGGCCGAAGGCGAGGCCGCCGAGCGCCGGCATGCCGAGATAGATGAGCGTGAAGCTCGACATGACGCGCCCGCGCATCGCGCCGTCGACAGCCGATTGAATCAAGGTTTGAGAGGTCGCGCCGTTGGTGACCAGAACGTAGCCGCAGGCGGCGGCTGCGGCCACGCCGACGGCGAAATCGCTCGTGGCGACGAAGCCGAGGACGGCGAAGGACATGATGCCGACGTTCCAAGTCAGCCGTCGGGTCAGCCCCGCCGTGCCGTTGGTGCGCGCCAGCACGAGCGCGCCGACGATGGCGCCCAGGCCCATGGCGGACGTGAGCCAGGCAAGGCCGTCGACGCCGCGGCCGAACACGTCGGCGGAGAAGCCGGGCAGCATGTCGGGCAAGGCGCGCACGGCGAAGGCCGTGACGCCCATGATGAACATCAGCGGCCCGATGCCCGGATGGCGCGCGGCGTAGCGCATGCCTTCGCTGATCTGGCTGAGCGTGCCGCCTTGCGGCTTGCGCGTCTCGTCCGGCGTGACTATTTTCAGACGCAGCATGACCAACGTGAATGGCACAAAGGTGAGCGCGTTGATGATGAAGGCCGGCAACTGGCCCCATTGCGAGATCACCAAGCCGGCGATCGCCGGGCCGAGGAAGCGGGCCAGGTTATAGGTCGTGGCGTTGATGCCGATGGCGGGGGCCAACAGATGCTTCGGCGCGAGGCTCGGGATCAGCGCCATGCGCGACGCGGTGTGAATGCCCTGGCCGACGCTTTGCAAGATTTGCAAGGACAGCACGACCCAGATCGTCGCCAAGCCGAAACCGTAAAGCGCCGCGAGGGCGATGGCCTGGCTCATCATCACCAACTGCGCCGTCACCATCATGTGCTGGCGGTTGACGCGGTCGGCGACAGCGCCGGCGATGGGCGAGACGGCGATGATCGTCGCCAGATCGATGAAGGCGAGGATGCCGAGCCAGGCGGGCGACTCTGTCAGTTGCCAGACGAGCCAGCCGGTGGCGATCCTCTGCAGCCAAGTGCCGATCAAGGAAAAGCTGTTGGCGATCGTGTAGTTGCGATAGGCGGCGATGCGCATGACGGCGATAGCGCCGCCGAATCCGGTGAAGCGGGTGGTGTCTTGGTCGGTCGCCGCCAAGATTATTCCGCCGCCAAAACTGGCGCAGCGGCAGCGGCGGCGTTGAAGCGTTCGAGCATGTCGTCCCTATGGCGTCGCGCCTTGTCGGCGGACGTTTTTTTGAGAGGGCCGAAGCCGCGCACGGTCTCAGGCCAGCGCGCCGCCTCGACGGCGGCCGCGTGAGAATCGGGCCGCAGGCGTTCGAGGAGTTGCGCGATGGTGAGTTCATACTCCCCGATCAGGGCGCGCTCAAGCTTGCGCTCGGCGCTCATGCCGAAGGGATCGAACGGCGTTCCGCGCAAGACCTTCAGCGCCGCGATGACGCCGAGCAGCGGCCGCAACCAGCGCCCGAAGCGATATTTGCCGGCGCGGCCATTCGAGCCTCTGCGGCGCGGCAGCCAGGATGGCGCGAGGTGAAACGCGACGCGCGGCGACTCGAAGCGCGCCGCCACATCGGCATGGAACGCCGGCGCCGCGAGCAGGCGGGCGACTTCGTACTCGTCCTTGTAGGCGAGCAAGCGGGCATAGTGGCGCGCCACCGTTTCTGTCAGGTCCTGCGACGGCGAGACGCGCGCCTCCGCCGCTTGAACCCGCGCGACGAGACCGCGGTAGCGCTCTGCCAGCGCCGCGTTCTGATAGGCCGCGAGGAAGGCGGCGAAGCGCGCGATTCGCGCTTCTAACGGTTCGGCTGGCGTTGGCCCCTCGGCTGTTACCGTGCCGACGGCGGAGTGCCGTCCGGCGTCGAAGGCGGCGAGATTGGCCGTCGCCTGCGGCGTTTCCGCCGCGATGGCGGCGCGCAATGCGTCGAGCGGCAAAGGCAGCAGACCCTTTTGCCAGGCATGGCCGAGCAGCGCCATGTTGGCGCCGCTCGCATGGCCCGCGTGCGCGGCGCAAGCGGCGGCATCGAACAGCGATGTCGCTTGCGCCCCGAGCTTGGCGGCGAGCGCCGCTTGCAGGCCGTCGGCGGGAAAGTCCTTGTCGGCATCTTTCAGAAACGCGCCGGTGATGGCGGCCGCGCCGTTGACCACCGCTTTGGCGCGTTGCGCTTTGGCGCGGCCAAGCACCTCGGCGCTCGCCGCGACGACGAGATCCCCGCCGAGGATGAGATCGGCGTCATGGACGCGCGCCGCGCCGAGCTTGCTCGCGTCGGTCGCGATCCGCAGATGGCTGAGCACCGAGCCGCCCTTCTGCGCGAGGCCGGTCTGCTCGGCGAGCGAGACGGCAAGGCCCGAGTCATGGGCGGCGCAGGCGATGACGCGCCCCAGCGTGACGATGCCGCCGCCGCCGCTGCCGGCTAGGAGAACGGCGAAGGACGATTCTACCGCCGGCAACAGGGGAGGCGGCGGCAAGGCCGCGTCCTGTGCTACGAGCGCCGGCCTGGCTGTCGGTTTCAGCGCGCCTTCGACCGTGACGATGGCGGGGCAGAAGCCGTCGAGACAGGACAGGTCGGCGTTGCAACTGGCGAGATCGACGCGGCGCTTGCGGCCCCAATCGGTCTCGACTGGCACGATGGAGAGGCAGTTCGAGGCCGTGGCGCAATCGCCGCAGCCTTCGCAAGCCTGCTCGTTGATGACGGCGACGCGCGGGGCCGGCGGCATCAGCCCGCGCTTGCGGCGGCGGCGCTTTTCGGCGGCGCAGGTCTGATCGAAGATCAGCACAGAGACGCCCGGCACTTGGCGCAGTTCGTCTTGCGCGCAATCGAAGCCGTCGCGGCCCAGCAGCGTCACGCCGGGCGGGAAGGGATCGGTCTTAGAGTAACGCTCCGGTTCTTCGGCGACGACGACGATGCGTTTGACGCCTTCGCCCTCTAAGATGCGGGCGATGCGCGGCACGCTCAGCGCGCCTTCGACCGCTTGGCCGCCGGTCATGGCGACGGCGTCGTTGACCAGCAGCTTGTAGGTGATGTTCACGTTCGCCGCGATGGCGGCGCGGATTGCCAGCAGGCCCGAATGGGCGAAGGTGCCGTCGCCGAGATTTTGGAAGACATGCGGCGTGTCGGTGAAGGGCGCTTGGCCGATCCAAGTCGCGCCTTCGCCGCCCATCTGCGTCAGCGTTTGCGTGTTCGGATCGGTCCACAGCGCCATGGTATGGCAACCGATGCCGGCGAGCGCGCGGCTGCCCTCCGGCACGCGGGTCGAGCGGCTGTGCGGACAGCCCGAGCAATAATGCGGCGTGCGGCGCAGCAGCGGCCTTTCGCGCGGCGATTTCGCTTCGGCCTCCACCGGCAAACCGAGCCAGGCGCGCAAGGCGCGGGCGACGATCTGCGGCGTCAATTCGCCCGACGACGGCAGCAGATTTTTGCCGGAAATCTTCGGGCGATGCGGCGAATCGTAGAGCGCTTGGCGGATCTGGTCCTCGATCAGCGGACGTTTTTCCTCGACGACGAGAATCTCGTCGAGCCCGTCGGCGAAGCGCGCCAGCGTCGCGGGATCGAGCGGCCAGACCAGCGCGATTTTGTAAAGCCGCAACTCGTCGTTTATCGCGAGATCGCCCAACGCCTGACGCAAATCTCCCCAAGACTTTCCCGCCGCGACGACGCCGCGTCTGGCCGCGCCGCCGGAAATGCGGTCGAGCCGGTTGGCGCGCACGAAGGCTTGCGCCGCGCGCAGCTTGGGGCCTTGCAGGCGCGCCTCTTGGTCGAGCGCACGGTCGGGCCAGCGGATGTGCAATCCGTCCGGCGGCGGCGCGAAATCGTCGGGCAGAGCCGGCAAGGGCGCGTTCAGCGTCACCGAGGCCGCCGCTTCGGCGATGTCGGCGGAGAGCTTCAGCGCCGTCCAGCAGCCGGCGAAGCGCGACAGCGCCAAGCCCATCAGGCCGTAGTCGTAAATCTCCTGCACGCTGGCCGGCGCCAGGACCGGCATCATGGCGTCGACGAAGGCATATTCGCTTTGATGGGCCGTGGTCGAGGAGGCCGCGCCATGATCGTCGCCGGCGACCGCCAGCACGCCGCCCAAGGGCGCGGTGCCGGCGAGATTGGCGTGCTTGAAGGCGTCGCCCGAGCGGTCGACGCCGGGGCCCTTGCCGTACCACAGGCCGAACACGCCCTGATGTTTGGCGCCGGGAAACAGGCCGATCTGTTGGGTGCCCCACAATGCCGTGGCGGCGAGTTCTTCGTTGAGGCCGGGCTGAAACGTGATGCGTGCCGCGTCGAGCGCCGCTTTGCTGCGCGCCAACTCCTGATCGAGGCCGCCGAGCGGCGAGCCGCGATAGCCCGAGACATAGCCGGCGGTGTCGAGGCCGGCTGCCGCGTCGCGCCGGGCCTGGTCGGTCAACAGGCGCACAAGCGCCTGGCTGCCGGTCAAAAAGGCGCGGGGTGTCGCGGAAAGGTCATCGGGCATGGCCTACTCGTAACCTTCCTGGCGGCTGGCGTCCACCTGCGGCGATTTCCTTGTTAAGCCAGGGCCTTAACGGCTATAGGATGCCGCATCTCGCGTGGGGAATTGCATGACCATTCTGCTCACCGGCATGGCCGGCTTCATCGGCTATCACTGCGCCAAGCGCTTGGGCGAGCGCGGCGAAACGGTGATCGGCGTCGACAATTTGGTCGATTACTACGATGTGAGCCTCAAGCGCGCCCGTCTCGCAGCGCTGGCGCCTTTAAAAAACGTCACCTTCCGCGAACTGGATATTTCCGACCGTGGCGCCATGGAAGGCTTGGCCCGGGACTTCCCCAAGATCGACCGCGTGCTGCATTTGGCGGCGCAGCCTGGCGTGCGCTATTCGCTGGAAAATCCTCATGCTTACGTGCAGGCCAATGTCGTCGGCCATCTCAACGTGCTGGAGATGTGCCGGCATTTGAGCGACTGCAAGCATCTCGTCTATGCCTCGTCCTCGTCGGTCTATGGCGGCAACAGCAAATTGCCCTTCGCCGTCGAGGATCAGGTCGACAATCCGGTGTCGCTCTATGCCGCGACCAAGAAGGCCGACGAGCTGATGAGCCATTGCTACAGCCATCTTTATAAAATCCCGACGACCGGCCTGCGCTTCTTCACGGTCTACGGCCCATGGGGCCGGCCCGACATGGCGGCCTGGCTGTTCACCGAGGCGATCCTCAAGGACAAGCCGATCTCGGTGTTCAACCACGGCGACATGAAGCGCGACTTCACCTACATCGACGACATCGTGACCGGCGTGGTCGCGGCCCTCGATCACGCGCCGATGATGCCGGAAGGCGAGCCGCCCTATCGCATCTACAACATCGGCAACCATCGCGCCGAGCCGCTGATGCAGTTCATCAAGGTCATCGAGGACGCGGTCGGCAAGAAGGCGCATCTCGAGCTCAAGCCGATGCAGCCCGGCGACGTCAAAGAGACCTACGCCGACGTGACGGCGATCCAGCGCGATCTCGGCTTCGCGCCCGACACGCCGATCGAGACCGGCATCCCGCGTTTCGTGGAGTGGTACCGCGGCTACCACAAGCTGTAGTCCGGCGTTTCCTCGGTTGAAATCTCAGGCTTGCGCCGCCGCGCTGAATGGCGACAATGGCGGCCAAGAACAATTGGCATAGAGCCGCGATCTTCATCCAGGGAGAGACCAATGCGCGCAGCGTTTCTGCGATCCGTGTTCCTATCCGGCGTTTCGCTTTGCCTCGCCGTCACCACTGCCTCGGCGCAGCAGGTGACCGAGCGCAAATACGACGCCAAGGCCGTCGAGAGTTTTTATAAAGGCAAGCAGGTCGATTTCTTCATCGGCTCCGAGCCGTCGGGCGGCTACAACGCCTACGCCCGCATCGTCGGCCAGCATCTCGCCCGCCATGTCCCGGGCAATCCGACCTTCGTCTATCGCAACATGCCGGGCGCCAGCGGCCTCGTCATGGCCTCGTCGCTCTACAACAAGGCGCCGCGCGACGGCTCGGCGATCGGCATCGTGCACAACACCATCGTCATCGAGCCGCTGATGGGCCGCAAGGTGACGTACGAAGCCGACAAATTCCAATGGATCGGCAGCGCCAACCAGCTCACCAGCACCTGCGTGGTGTCGGACAAGTCGCCGGTGCAGACGATGCAGCAGGCGCGCGAGACGGAAATCCTGATCGGCGGCAGCGGCGCCACCAGTTCTTCGACCTTCATCGTCGGCGCCTTCTTGAACACGCTGGCCGGCACCAAGTTCAAGATCATCCGCGGCTATCCTTCGACCATGTCGGTGCAACTCGCCATGGAGCGCGGCGAAGTCCATGGCTTGTGCGGCGTCGGTTGGGACAGCCTGCTCGCCTCCAGCCAGTCACGCCTCGAAGACAAGTCGCTCAAGGTTTTGGTGCAGGTCAATATCGAGCCGATCGACGATTTGAAGGGCGTCGCCTCGGCGCTCGATTACGCCGTCTCGCCGGAAGCCAAGGAGACGATGGAATTCCTCATCTCGCGCCAATATATCGGCCGCCCCTTCGTCGCGCCGCCGGAAACGCCGGCCGACCGCGTCGCAGCGTTGCGCACCGCCTTCGAGCGGACCATGCTCGACCCGGCCTTCATCGCCGACGCCAAGAAGTCGCAGCTCGAAGTGAACTGGATCTCGGGCGAAAAGGCCCAGGCCCATGTCGCCAAAATGCTGGCGACGCCGCAGAAGGTGCAGGATGCCGCCAACGAGGCGACCCAGCTCAAGGACGGCGTGCTTCAGGCCAACCTTAAGTGGATCACCGTGAAAGACGTGGCCCTGACTAAGGTCACGCGCGATGCGATCTATTTCCGCGACGGCGGCAAGGAAGTCGAAGCCACCCTGTCGGGCGCCAAGATGATGGTCGCCGGCGCCGAAGCCAAGGCCGGCGACTTCAAGGCCGGCCAAAAATGCGAAGTGGTCTATCTCGGCGACGGCGACGCCGCCCAGTCGGTGATCTGCCCCTGATCCTGCCGCTTTCGCAGACATGTCAAGAAACGGGCGCCCGGTTGGCGCCCGTTTCGCTTTGGGGAAAGGCTTGCCATCGGCGCGGCAAGCCGGAAGACTAGGACCATGATCCGGCCATAAGGCCGGGCGAAAAAATGACACCAGGGACTTCATCGGGAGATTCACCATGACGCGACAAAACCTATTCCGCTTGGCCGTTCTCGTTCTGCCGACCTTCGCGCTCGCGGGCGGCGCTGCGGCGCAAGCGCCGGCCGATTTCTTCAAGGGCAAGACCGTCAATATCGAGATCGGCTTTCCGCCCGGCGGCGGCTACGACACCTATGGCCGCGTGCTGTCGCGCCATATCGGCAAATATATTCCCGGCAATCCCAGCGTGGTGGCGAAGAACATGCCGGGCGCCGGCGCGCTCAAGGCGGCGAACTTCATGTATGCCGCGGCGCCCAAGGACGGCACCGAGATCGGCATCGTCGCCTCGTCGACGCTGATGGAGCCGCTGCTCGGCAACGACCAGGCGCAGTTCGACGCCGCCAAGTTCGGCTGGCTCGGCTCGATGAGCAAGGACATCGCCTTTTGCGGCATCACCACCGCGTCGGGCGTCGCCGGCTTCGACGATTGGCTCAAGGGCAAGAAGGAACTGATCTTCGGCTCGTCCGGCCCCGCCGCCATCACGCATCAGCATCCTCTGGTGATGAAGAACGTGCTCGGCGCCAACGCCAAGATCATCTCGGGCTATCAGGGCACCAAGGACATCAGCCTGGCGATGGAGCGCAAGGAGGTCGACGGCATCTGCGGCATGTTCATCTCGTCGGTGCAGACCTCCTACAAGCCGATGATCGACGCCGGCGTGATGCGTCTCATCATCCAGATGGGCCCGGGGAGGTCTGACATCTTCGGCAAGATCCCGAGCGTTTACGACTACGCCAAGACCGATCTCGACCGCCAGGTGCTCGACATCCATTTCGGCCAGCTGCTGCTGGCGCGGCCCTTCATGGTGCCGCCCGGCGTGCCGGCGGATCGCCTCGCGGCGTTGCGCAAAGCCTTCGCCGACACGCTGAAGGACAAGGACCTGCTGGCCGACGCGCAGAAGGCGCAGATCGAAATCGAGCTGGTCACGCCCGACGAAGTGCAGAACATGCTCGCCAAGTTCGCCGACTATCCGCAGAACGCGATCAAAGCGGCGCAGAAGGCGATCGATCGGTAGGTCACAAAACAGTCGTCATGCCCGCACTTGGTGCGGGTATCCACGCCTTGCGATACTGATAAAAATAAAGGCGTGGATGCCCGGGCCAAGCCCGGGCATGACTATATTTTTTATTACCTATCAGCCGCCGTACAGCTTCTCCAGCCGCTCGCCGTAGCGCGCCTTGATGATGTGGCGGCGGATTTTCAGGCTCGGCGTCAGCTCTTCGTTGGCGATGGTGAAGCCCTCGTCGGCGAAGGCGAAGTGGCGCACGCGCTCGATCACCGAGAGGCCGGCGGTGGCGCGCTTTACCGCCTCGCCGATCTTCGCCTTGAAGGCGGGGTCGGCCATCGCCAGCGCCGGATCGGCGGTCTGCCCGCTGGCTTTCGCCCAATCGGCGACCGCCGTTTCGTCGGGCACGATCAGCGCCACCAGATAGGGCCGCTTGTCGCCGACCACCATGGCTTGGGCGATCTCCGGCTCGAGCGTCAGAAAGCCTTCGACGCGCTGCGGCGAGATGTTGTCGCCGCCGGAATTGACGATGATGTCCTTCTTGCGGTCGGTGATCTTGAGCCGGCCGGCTTCGTCGAACATGCCGATGTCGCCGGTGTGCAGCCAGCCGTCCTTGATCGCGTCGGCGGTGGCTTTCGGCTCGTTCCAATAGCCGAGCATGACCAGTTCGCCGCGCACCAGAATCTCGCCGTCGTCGGCGATCTTGACCTCGACGCCGGGCAGCGGCGGGCCGACGGTGTCCATCTTCACCTTGCCGGGCAAATTCACGCTGATGACCGGCGCGGACTCCGTCTGGCCGTAGCCTTGCAGGATGGTGACGCCGAGCGCGGTGAAGAACAGCCCGACTTCGGGATTGAGCGGCGCGCCGCCCGACACCAACCCCTTGAGGCGGCCGCCGAAGCGGGCGCGCACCTTGCGCCGCACCAAGAGCGTGAGAATCATGTTCTCGAGCTTTTCCAGCAGCGTCATGTCTTGCGGCGTTTCCAGCGCCTTGCGGCCGAGCGCGACGGTGCGGAAGAACAATTTGCGCTGCAGCGGCTTGGCGCGCTCCAGGCCGCGCAGGATGCGGCCCTGCATCGTCTCATAGAGCCGCGGCACGGCGGTCATGATCGTCGGCTTGGCCTCGACCATGTTGGCGGCCAGCGTGTCGATGCCTTCGGCGTAATAGACCTGCGCGCCGATCATGATCGGCACATAGAGCCCGGCGGTATGCTCGTAGGAATGCGACAGCGGCAGGAAGCTGAGGAAGACCTCGTCGGTCAGGCCCCAATCGGCGAGGGCGATCTTGCCGCCTTCGCAGTTCGACAGGATCGCGCCGTGGCTGAGCATGACGCCCTTGGGCGCGCCGCCGGTGCCCGAAGTGTGGATGATGCAGGCGAGATCGCCGCGCGCGATCTGGGGCAGCACCGTATCGACGGCGCGGCCCATTTCCAGCACGGCGTCCCAATCGTGCGTCTGGAAGGTCGCGGCCTGGCCCTGGGCGACCGGCTCGAGGGCGATGACATGGGCGACATCGGCGCGCGCGGCGGCCGGCAGCAGCTTGGCGGCGAGCGCGGCGGTCGAGACGATGGCGAAGCGCGCCCCGCTGTTGCTCAGGACATGCTGATGCTCGTTGACGCCGTTGGTGATGTAGGCGGGCACGCTGACGCCGCCGGCGGCCATGATGGCGAGATCGGCGATCAGCCATTCGGGGCGGTTCTCCGCCACCAAACAGACACGGTCGCCGCGCTCCAGGCCGAGCCGGAGCAGGCCGCGCGCCAGCGCGATCACCGTCTCGGCGCTGTCGCGCCAAGTCACGGCTTGGTAAACGAGCGCGCCGCCAGAACCGCTTGAGGCTGATCCGGGCTTCTTCGCCCATAAAAAGGGCTTATCGCCAAGCCTGGCCGCTTGATCGAAAAACAAGCTGGTCAAGCTCGCGGCCCGTCGGTCTGTCATACTTGCGTCTCCCATCGGTCTTTTGCGTGACGCTCTTTGCAAGCGTCCTTTCAAGCCTTATATCGCTTGAAGCAGCCAGGAGTCAGCCCATGCCGAAATCCGTCGCCATTAAAGCCAAACGCCGCCCTGAAGCGAAATCGCGTCCGGTCAAGAAAACCGCGCCCGCCACGGCCAAGGCGTCCGCGCAGAATAAGGGCAAAAAGCGCGCCAAGCCCGGCGATCTGCCGCTGTGGGATTTGAGCCATCTCTATCCGGGGCCGGATTCGCCGGCGCTGAAAAGCGACCTGGCGAAAGCCCGCGACGAGGCCAAGGCGTTCGAGACGCGCTTCGCCGGCAAGCTGGCCGACCTGCCGGGCAAGAATTTCGGCATGGCGATCGGCGCCTACGAGACGATCCAAGAGACGCTCGGCCGCATCATGAGCTACGCGCAACTGCTCTATGCCGGCAACGTCTCCGATCCGACGACGGCGCAATTCTTCCAGACCATGCAAGAGCGCGTCACCGACATCTCCAGCCATCTCTTGTTCTTCACATTGGAGATCAACAAGCTCGACGAGGCCGTGCTCGAGGCAAAATACAAAGCGCCGGAAGCCAAGCATTACCAGACCTGGCTGCGCGACGTCCGCGCCTTCAAGGAACATCAGCTGTCCGACGAAGTGGAAAAGCTGCTGCATGAGAAGTCGGTCGCCGGCCGCGCCTCGTGGGTGCGCCTGTTCGACGAGACGATGGCGCGGCTGCGCTTCCCCATCGGCGGCAAGAAGCTGACCAGCGCCGAAGCGCTGCACATGATGTCGGAGCGCTCGCGCGCCACGCGCAAGACGGCTGCCTTGGCGCTCGGCAAGGTGCTGGGCGAGAACGTCGGCACCTTCTCGCTGGTCACCAACACGCTGGCCAAGGACAAGGAAGTCGAGGACCGCTGGCGCAAATTCCCGCATCCCTGCTCGGCGCGCAACCTGTCGAACTTCGTCGAGGACGAGGTGGTGGACGCGTTGGCCGGCGCGGTGAAAAAAGCCTACCCGCGCCTGTCGCATCGCTACTATCGGCTCAAGGCCAAGTGGTTCAAGACCGACAAGCTGGACTATTGGGACCGCAACGCGCCGCTGCCGAGCACGGATGATCGCTATATCCCGTGGGACGAGGCGCGCCGCCGCGTGCTGGACTCCTACAAAAGCTTCTCGCCCGAGATGGCGATCATCGCCGAGCGTTTCTTCGAGGAAAATTGGATCGATGCCGGCGTGCGCGCCGGCAAGGAGCCGGGCGCCTTCTCGCATCCGACCGTGCCGTCGGTGCATCCCTATATCCTGATGAATTATCAGGGCAAGGCGCGCGACGTGATGACGCTGGCCCATGAACTGGGCCATGGCGTGCATCAGGTGCTGGCCGGCCCGCGCGGCGCGCTGATGTCGGATACGCCGCTGACGCTGGCCGAGACGGCCTCGGTGTTCGGCGAGATGCTGACCTTCCAGGGGCTGCTCGCCGCCGAGAAGGATCCGAAGATGCGGCGCACGCTGCTCGCCGGCAAGATCGAGGACATGCTCAACACGGTGGTGCGCCAGATCGCCTTCTACGATTTCGAGCTGCGCATTCACACCGAGCGTTGCAAGGGCGAGTTGACGGCCGAGCGCATCAGCGACATCTGGATGGACGTGCAGCGCGAGAGCCTCGGGCCGTCGATCAAGCTGGGCGGCGATTACCGCTACTTCTGGACCTACATCCCGCACTTCATCCATTCGCCGTTCTACGTTTACGCATACGCGTTCGGCGATTGCCTGGTGAACTCGCTCTACGGCACCTTCCAGAAGGCGGAGCAGGGCTTCCAGATCAAATATCTCGACATGCTGCGGGCCGGCGGCACCAAGCGCCACAAGGAGCTGCTGGCGCCCTTCGGCTTGGACGCCAGCGACCCGGCCTTCTGGGACCGCGGCCTGGAAGTCGTCTCCGGCTTCATCGACGAGCTGGAAAAGCTGTAGCCCTTGCTCTCCCTCCCCCCTTGCGGGGGAGGGCCGGGGTGGGGGCGTTTGCGGCGCGTCGAGAGTCACCCCCACCCGGCGCTGACGCGCCGACCTCCCCCGTCGAGGGGGAGGTTGTTCATTTTCGTCCCGCGAGAACCTCGTCGATCCAGGCGAGGATGGCGGCGGTCGCTTGGTCTTCGATGCCGAGAAAGCCGTGCGGCGAGAGCGCGTCGCACGGTCCGCTGCGCGGCGGCGCGCCGCCCGAAAGCGTTTTCACTGTCACCTTCGATGAAGCCGTGAGCGCCGCCGCCAGCTTGGGCGCGTCGGCCGGCGGCGTCTCGCTGCAGGCGTCGGCCTCGTGCCACATGACGAGCGCCGGCTGTGTGATGTCCTTCACCGCCGTCTGATAGATCGAAATCTGGCCGCGCGCGCCTTCATGGGTGACCGAGGCGGTCAGCGCTGCGCCGGCGATGAGATCGGGGCCGAGACGCGCCGCCGTGTTGGCCGCCGAGGTCGAGCCGCGGCTGGTGCCGATGGCGAAGACCGCAACATTGGACTGCGCCTTGATGAACTGCACCAGCCCCTGGGCGTCTTGCGCATGGTCGCGGCTGGCGCGGAAATTCCCCTGCAGGTTGTTCTTGCCGGTGCGGTCGGATGGCGCATCGGGGATCACCAGCAGCAGCCCTGCATCGGCCAGGCGTTGGCGGATGCGTTGGAGAAAATTGTTCTTCATGGCGGAGAGATCACCGTTGCCGCCGACATAGAGGATGGCGGCGGCGCGTATCGGGCCCTCTGGCGTCACGACCAGCGCGCGGGTGGTGATGTCGGTCCGGCCCGGAATGGTCGCTTCGCGCTCGGCGGCTGCGAGTGCCGAAAACGGCACGCCGATGAGCAGGCCTACGAGCAGAATGGCGCCGATAAGCCGCTGGAAAGTCGGGGATTTCATGGGTAAATCTCGCCTTGCAAATCGGCAGGGAATCGCCATTCTGTGCCGCAAAATCAGGGGCGTTCAGCCTGTATAGTAAGCTCCGCGTCTGGGACGCCGTCAACGGCCCGGCGGGGCCCAGCGCAGAGTCAGGGGATCCATGCAGATCGCGGTATTGAAGGAACGGCGTGCGGGCGAAGCCCGTGTCGCCGCGTCGCCGGACACGGTGAAGAAGCTCGTCGCGCTCGGCGCGACGGTGACGATCGAAACCGGGGCCGGGGCAGGGTCATCGATCCCCGATCAGCGCTACAAGGACGCCGGCGCGACCCTCGCGCCCGACGCGGCCAGCGCGTTGAAAGACGCCGATGTCGTTTTCAAGGTGCAGCGGCCTTTGCGTGACGGCCCGCTCAACGAGCTCGCCTTGATGAAAAAAGGCGCGGCCTTGATCTCCGCTCTCGGCGCGTTGCAAAACAAAGAGGACGTCGCGGCCTATGCCGCCGCCGGCATCACCGCCTTCGCCATGGAATTGGTGCCGCGCATCACGCGCGCCCAGTCGATGGACATTCTCTCGTCGCAGGCCAACCTCGCCGGCTATCGCGCCGTGCTCGAAGCCACCCATATCTACGGCCGCGTGCTGCCGATGATGATGACGGCGGCGGGCACCGTCGCGCCGGCCCGCGTCTTCATCATGGGCGTCGGCGTCGCCGGCTTGCAGGCCATCGCCACGGCGCGCCGCTTGGGCGCCATCGTCTCGGCGACCGACGTGCGCCCGGCGACCAAGGAGCAAGTCGAGAGTTTGGGCGCGAAGTTCGTCATGGTCGACGACGACGAGACCAAGCAGGCCGAGACCTCGGGCGGCTACGCCCGCGAGATGTCCGACGAATACAAGCGCAAGCAGGCCGCGCTGATCGCCGAGACGATCCAGAAGCAGGATATCGTCATCACCACCGCGTTGATCCCGGGCCGCAAGGCGCCGGTGCTGGTCAGCGAGGAAATGGTGCGCTCGATGAAGCCGGGCTCGGTGATCGTCGATCTCGCGGTCGAGGCCGGCGGCAATTGCCCGCTGTCGAAGCCCGACGAGATCGTCGATGTCGGCGGCGTCAAGATCGCCGGCTACACCAATCTGCCGAGCCGCATCGCCGAAGATGCCAGCGCGCTTTACGCCAAGAACCTGCTCGCCTTCGTCACGCCGCTGATCGACAAGGAGACCAAGGCCTTGAAGATCGACACCGCCGATGAAATCGTCGCCGGCACGCTGATCACGCAGGGCGGCCAGATCGTGCATCCGAATCTCAAAGCGGGAGCCTGAACATGGAAGCCGTCGATCCCTTCATCTTCCGCCTCGCCATCTTCGTGCTCGCCATCTTCGTCGGCTATTACGTGGTGTGGAGCGTGACGCCCGCCTTGCACACGCCGCTGATGAGCGTGACCAACGCCATCTCGTCGGTCATCGTCGTCGGCGCGCTGATCGCCGCCGGCCCGACCGGCTTCGAGCTGTCGAAAATCTTCGGCCTCGTCGCCATCGCGCTCGCTGCCGTCAACATCTTCGGCGGCTTCCTGGTGACGCAGCGCATGCTCGCCATGTACAAGAAAAAAGAAAAGAAGTAGGGGCGCCGCAACCATGTCAGCCAATCTCTCGGCGCTCGCCTACCTCATCAGCTCGATCCTGTTCATCATGGCGCTGCGCGGGCTCTCCAGCCCGGAATCGTCGCGTCGCGGCAATGCCTACGGCATGATCGGCATGACCATCGCGGTCGTCACCACCATCGCGCTGCCGAGCATCTTCTCCTATGCCGAGATCCTCGGCGCGCTGGTCGTCGGCGGCGCGATCGGCGCCGTCACCGCGCGCCGCGTGCAGATGACGCAGATGCCGCAGCTCGTCGCCGCCTTCCACTCGCTGGTCGGCCTCGCCGCCGTGCTGGTCGCGGCCGCCGCCTTCTACAATCCCGGCGCTTACGGCATCGCCGACGCCATGGGCCAGCTCAAGCTGGCGTCCCGCATCGAGATGTCGCTCGGCATCGTCATCGGCGCCATCACCTTTTCGGGCTCGGTCGTCGCCTTCTTGAAGCTGGCCGGCATGGTCTCGGGCAATCCCGTCACCTTCAAGGGCCAGCATTATCTCAACCTGCTGTTCGGCCTGGTGATCGTCGGCCTGATCGTCGCCTTCTGCGTCACGCCGGACCCGCGCTGGTTCTGGGCGATGACGGCGCTCGCCTTCCTGGTCGGCTTCCTCATCATCATCCCGATCGGCGGCGCCGACATGCCGGTGGTCGTCTCGATGCTCAACAGCTATTCGGGCTGGGCGGCGGCGGGCATCGGCTTCACGCTCGAGAACACCGCGCTGATCGTCACCGGCGCGCTGGTCGGCTCGTCGGGCGCGATCCTCAGCTACATCATGTGCAAGGGCATGAACCGCTCCTTGTTCAACGTGATCCTCGGCGGCTTCGGCGGCGACACGGCGGCCGCCGGCGGCCCCGGCAAGACCGATCGTCCGGTCAAGTCGGGCAGCGCCGACGATGCCGCCTTCATCATGAAAAACGCCGGCAAGGTCGTCATCGTGCCGGGCTACGGCATGGCGGTGGCGCAAGCGCAACATGCCCTCAGGGAGATGGCCGACCGCCTGAAGGCCGAAGGCGTCGAAGTCTCATACGCCATCCATCCGGTGGCCGGCCGCATGCCGGGCCACATGAACGTGCTGCTGGCCGAAGCGAATGTCCCTTACGACGAAGTGTTCGAGCTGGAGGAGATCAACTCCGCCTTCCAGACCGCCGACGTCGCCTTCGTCATCGGCGCCAACGACGTGACCAACCCGGCGGCGCGCGACGACCCGCAAAGCCCGATCTACGGCATGCCGATCCTCGACGTCGACAAGGCCAAGACCGTGCTGTTCGTGAAGCGCTCGATGGCGTCCGGCTACGCCGGCGTCGACAACACGCTATTCTACCGCGACAACACGATGATGCTGTTCAGCGACGCCAAGAAGATCTGCGAAGACATCGTGAAGAGCCTGTAGGGCTTTCCGCATACCGAATAAAAAAGGCCGCCCTCGACAGGGCGGCCTTTGTTTTTCTATGCTTCAGCTAATCCGGGGAGGCATCAATGGAAAACGAATTCTCATCTGATAGTCCAATTAATACTCCAGACCAAGATCGCTATGATTTTGAGGGGTTTTCTAAATCTCTAGCGACAAGCATTCGCTTAATGGCACCTAGCAATGGCTTAGTGATTGCACTCAATGGTTTGTGGGGCAGTGGAAAAACAAGTGCAATTAATTTGATGCTACATCACATTTCTGTAGCTGAAGATGCTAAGTCGATCTCGATCGTTCGATACAATCCTTGGCGGTATACAGATGAGGCTGGTTTAGTCGGTGGTTTCTTCTCGGATCTCCACACGGCACTTGGAACATTAGAAGATAAACGTTTGCAAAAAGCGCTTACTGCGGTTGCAGCGCATGTATTTTCGTTTTCTCGTTTTGCCGGCGCTGTCGCAGCGGCAGTTACTCAAACAAGCTGGTTAGCGGCTGGCGTAGAGAAAGCTTTTCAGATTTTTCAGCGTCGTCTGGAAAAACAAAAATCTTTCGATACTGATCTGCATGAACTTTCATCACTGCTCGAAGCCCAAAAACAAAAATTTCTAATAGTCATTGACGATATAGATCGCCTGGCCCCGGAGGAGGCATTACGAGTTTTCAGACTTGTTAAATCGATAGGGCATCTGCCAAATTTAATCTATTTGCTGGTTTTTGATCGATCCATAGCCGACAGGCTCCTAGAGCAATATTTCCCAGCAGAAGGTAAGGCATATTTAGAAAAAATTATTCAGGTGAATTTCGATTTGCCGCTTGTGCCGCGTCAGACGATCCACACGGCAATCTTGAGCGAGATTCAAGAAATTTGCAGACCCATCTTAGAAGATGAGTTCACTAGATTTGGAAATATTTTTCACGATGTAATTAGCCCGTACATTAGGTCGCCACGTCATGTCGCTAGGTTGGCTAATAGCTTGCGTGTTACGTGGCCGGTTGTCGGTGCCGAAGTAAATTTGGCAGATTATGTAGCTATTGAATCGCTGCGCCTATTTGAGCCCAGCCTTTTTTCTAGAGTGAGAGAAAATTCCGACCTTCTTTGCGGAATCGAAAGTTCCTCGGGCCATGGCACTTCTAAGGCCGCATTATACGATGCGATATTTTTGGAAGGGTATGCAGAACGGGAAAAGGAAGAAATCAAAACTCGATTAATGCGTTTGTTTCCGCGGCTGGAAGGGATTTGGAGCAATTCATTTTATGGAGAATGGAATAACGAAGAATGGTATCGGCAAAGACTAGTTTGCAACTCGGCGAGCTTTCCTACGTATTTTGCCTTTGCGCCATCTGATGAAATTTTACCGACTGCTCAAATTAATAATTTCATCGCGAATTTGCCTGACGGAGCAGATTACGTAAGGTCGCTTATTTCTTCGAAAAATCTGCGATCTGGCGGTACAAAGTTGCCAGTTTTTTTTGAGGAGCTTAGCTCTCGGGCTAAAGTATTCCCCGAGGAGAAGGTGGCTCCTCTCCTAATACTTCTTTTTAAATTAGCCGACGATATGTATGTCCCCGCAGATGATGCGAGAGGCATGCTTTCTATCGCGAACAATCGGCTAAGATTGCATTGGTTGGTGAATAAAATATTAGAAGACAGGTTTGACCAGGAAGCTCGGTCTCAAATTCTTTTGGAAGCTATGAAGGATGGCGCCACAGGTTGGGTGATAGATTTCTCTCGCCGTTGCTATGGACAGCATCAGCCAAATAAGGATGGACACTATTCGAAGGAAGAGCGCGAGAGACTAGTTACCTCAGATGTCGCAGGGAAATTCATGTCCCAAGCTGACGCAGCTCTTAAGCGACTTGCTGAAGAGGAAACATTGCTCAATCAGCCCAATGCATTGCGGCTATTATACGACTGGGCAGGGTTAACGTCAGATCAAGTAGTAAAAGATTGGCTTGGGGGCCAAATACCTAAGGACGCTATTGTGATCCGCCTTGCCGAAATTCTTCCTACTTCGAGCTGGTCTATGGGTATGGGAATGTTTGGCTTGGGAGATCGAGTTGCCAAGCAAAAGTTTTATCTACAAAAAGAATCGCTTAACCGCATTGTCGATCTAGATCGCGTGCTTGAGCGCGCACAGCAGTTACAAGAGAGCGATAAGCTTCATCCTGATCAAGCAGCTTTAATCGACAGATTTCTGCGGGCAGCAGAGGCTGAGGACGATTAGACAACAAATAAGCCCGAGGTTTCCTTCGGGTTTATTGATTCGGGATCGGGCGTCGGCCTAGTCGTCTTTGCGCTCCAGATTGCCGATCATTGAGAAGTCAATTAACTTCAGCTTGTTCGCGTGACTGGCGAGTCAGGTGGAGCTCCACCGGGAAGAGCGGACGCATTTGCCGCTGCCTGGGCATCCAAAGCAAGGGGATGTTCTATGTCTGACCCAACCGATATTTTTGCTTGGCTGCGGCTTGATCGCCGGCTGACGACGTCCGGCCAGCCAACAGAGCAGCAGCTCGCGGCGCTTGCCGTGTTGGGTGTCGATCATGTCATCAATCTGGCATTGCATACGCACGAACGCGCGTTGCCCGACGAAGCGGCGTCCGTCGCCGCGCTCGGCATGACTTACACGCACATCCCCGTTCAATTCGATGCGCCGACCGAAGAGGACTTCGCGCGGTTCTGTGCGGTCATGGCCGATCTCGGCGAGGCGACCGTCCATGTGCATTGCATCGTCAACGCCCGCGTCTCGGCGTTTCTCTACCGCTATCGCCGCGACGTGATCGGCATGGACGAAGCGGAGACGCGAAAAGCGATGGACAGCATCTGGCAACCCGGCGGCGTTTGGGCCGCGTTCATCGGCGACGAGCAAGCTGTCGGCCTTCCGCATCGCTACACGCGCAAAGCGGAATAGACCGTGACGACGCAGGAATCGTGAATAGAGGCTAGGCGCGGGGGCGCGTCGCTGGCGCTCGCCGGGCCGCCTTCTTACCGACATGGGTCGGCAACGCCGATTTGGCAGCCGTTGAGCCTCGAATGGCGGCCTTCGCCTTCAGAGATGAAACGCTCAGCTTCAGACCCAGCGCGCCGAAAACTTTGAGGATCGTGCCGAACTCGGGGTTGCCGTTCGATTTCAGCGACCGATAGAGGCTTTCGCGCGAGACCTTGGCGCTTTTGGCGACGGCGGTCATGCCCTTGGCGCGGGCAACCACGCCGAGGGCGTCGGCGATGAAGGCGGGATCGTCGGTTTCCAGCGCTTCGCTCAGATAGGCGGCGCGCGCCTCTTCGCTGTCGAGATAGTCGGCGGGGTCGAATTTCGTCGTCTTGATCGCCATGGGTTTACTCCTCGATCTGTGCCGCCAAGGCTTTGGCCTGGGCGATGTCCGCGCGCTGGGTCCGCTTGTCGCCGCCGCACAGGAGAACGATCAGAACGTCGCCGCGTTTGACGAAATAGACGCGGTAGCCGGCGCCGTGATCGATCCGCAATTCGCTGAGGCCCTGGCCGATCGGGCGGACGTCGCCGGGGTTGCCGGCGGCCAGCCGCGCGATGCGGACGGCGATCCGCGCCTTGGCTGTAGGATCGTTCAGCTTCTTCAGCCATTTGTCGAAGCCGGCGGTCTTGCGAATCTCGACCATAGCGGACTGTAGCCTATAAGCTACAATCTTTCAATCGGCTTCGTAGGCCGAGCGCAGACAACAAAAAACCCCGAAGTTTCCTTCGGGGTTTTTGATTCGGTCGTGGGCGTAAGGCCTAGTAGCCTTCGCGCTCCATGCGCTTGCGGAGCAGCTTGCGATAGCGGCGGACCGCTTCGGCATGCTCGCGGGCGCGCTTCTCGGAGGGCTTCTCGAAATTGCGGCGCATCTTCATCTCGCGGTAGATGCCTTCGCGCTGCATCTTCTTCTTGAGCGCGCGTAGGGCCTGATCGACGTTGTTGTCTTTAACGTGGACTTGCAAGTGGACTGCTCCGGTTTGCCGCATCCCCCTTAATTTTAATGTCAGGGGAGGCTCAGCGAATTTGGGCCGCAAAACCCGCCTCGGCAGGGTTCGCGAAAGGAACGGCGTTGTATCACAGGGATTTAGGGGCCGCAAGCGCCGTGCAAAAGGCGAAAATCTAGTAAAAACAAAGAGTTGGTAGTTCCCGGCGGGCTTTCTGCCCTTTGACGGCGGCCGATTGGCACCCCATATTGGCTGTATGGCTATTTTGAAAATCGCCCGCATGGGCCATCCCGTCTTGCGCCGCCGCGCCGATCCGGTGCCCGTTCCCACCGCGCCGGAGATCCGCCGGCTGGTCGCCGACATGTTGGAGACCATGGACGACGCCCACGGCGTCGGCCTGGCAGCACCCCAAGTCCATGTCCCGCTGCGTCTGCTGGTGTTCAAGGTTCCGCCGGAGCGCTTGGGCGAGGGCGAGACCCTGCCGGCGGACTTCGCCGCCGAGCGTGACAAGCCGATGGTGCTGATCAATCCGCTGCTCGAAGCCTTGCCCGGTCCGTCGGGCCAGCCGGAGTTCGAATCGGGTTGGGAAGGCTGCCTGTCGGTGCCGGGGTTCCGCGGCGTCGTGCCGCGCGTCGCCAAGCTGCGCTACAAGGCCTGGGGGCTCGACGGCCAGCCCTTCGTCCGCGAGGCCTCGGGGTTCCATGCCCGCGTCGTGCAGCACGAATATGACCATCTCGACGGCATCCTCTATCCCCAGCGCATGAAAGATTTGTCGCTGCTGGGATTTGAGGAGGAGATGGCGCGTTATCCTCTCGGAACCGACAAAGAGACGGAGACGGCATGAGCAGCATCGACACCGACCAAGACGCGCCGCAGCTCCCCGGCATCCGCGCCAAGCTGATCGAGGGCCTGCTGCGCAACGCGCCGTTCGACGGCTGGAGCCCGGCGGCGCTCGATGCCGCCGCCGCCAGCGCCGGCGTGACGCCGGAGATGGCCCAGGTCGCCTTTCCCGGCGGTTTGCCGCAGATCACCCTGGCGATCCACGACCAGATCGACGTCGAGATGCTCGAAAAATTGGCCGAGCGCGATGTCGCCGCCCTGAAAATCCGCGAGCGGGTGACTCTGGCGGTGCGCACGCGCCTGGAACTGGCGGCGCCGCACCGCGAGGCGTTCCGCGCGCTCGCCAGCTATCTCGCCTTTCCGCTCAACGCGCCGCTCGCCGCCAAGCTCATGTGGCGCACGGTCGACGCCCTATGGCGCGCCATCGGCGACAGCTCGACCGACTTCGCCTTCTATACCAAGCGAGCGACTCTGGCCGGCGTCTGGGGCGCGACGGTGATGGTCTGGCTGCAGGACCCGTCGGAGGATTTCGCCGA
This sequence comes from uncultured Rhizobium sp., assembly GCA_964628235.1. GTDB lineage: Bacteria > Pseudomonadota > Alphaproteobacteria > SMXQ01 > SMXQ01 > CAMAVH01. The sequence goes on from CAZVLU010000002.1 coordinate 95,691, forward strand.
CACTTGGGCCTTCCTTGACCGCCGGATCGAGAACGTCATGGCCATCGAAGCCTGCAAGGCGCGGGTGAAACAGGCGACCGGGCAGATGCCCGATCCCTTCGGCCTGTTCCGCCGCAAGCCGGGTCATCCTCGAGCGGGCAAGCCGCCTTACACGGGCGGCTAATGCGGCCCGCTTACGTCGGGAACTACCGGGCGCGGCTATCTTCCTATTGAACCGCTAGGGCTGGGGTTCGTTGCGAACCATGCAGCTCTTATACTATTCCCCTGAAGCGCCATCGCTGGCGCCCCTCGATCCAGAAAATTGGCATGCCGTTCGCATGGCATCGCGCCGAGATGCCTACGCCAGCCGGGGGAATATCAGTCATGCAGAATCCGACGTGTGCCGCTGTAGACGGCATTTTCAATTTTGCCTAAATTCAGCCCAGTTTCCCGGCCAGTATCATCCTGCGAGCTGCGGCGTATTCCGCATCGAGTTCGGACGTCTTTCCCAAGGACTTAAGTAAGAATGCGCGCTTCCAGTCTCCTGACTGCGGCAGTGATCCTCGTCGTAAATGTCGGCATTTGGACGATGGTCAATCGTCCCGAGCAGCCGGCGCAGACCTTCGCCGGCCAAATCTCCGGCATGTCCTTCAGCCCCTATCAGCGCGGCCAGGACGCCAACGACGACAAGCATCCGAGCGCGGCCGACATCGATCGCGACTTGAAGCTGCTCGCCGAGAACAACGTGCAGTCGGTGCGCACCTACACCTCGCTCGACGGCATCGAGCGTACCGCCAGCCTCGCGCGCGAACACGGCCTGAAGGTGATGGCCGGCGCCTGGCTCGGCTCGAAAGACGACGTCAACAAGGCCGAAGTCGAAAGCCTGGTGCGCGAAGTGCGCGCCAACCGCAACATCGACCGCGTCATCGTCGGCAACGAAGCGATTCTGCGCGGCGAATGGACCGTGCCGCAGATCATCGAAGAGATTCGCAAGGTGCGCAAACAGGTGCGCCGGCCGATCTCGACCGCCGAGCCCTGGCACGTCTGGCACGACAATCCCGAACTGGTGAAGGAAGTCGACTTCCTCGCCGTGCAATTGCTGCCCTATTGGGAAGGCGTGCCGGTCGATCAGGCCGTACGCTATGTGCTCAAGCGCTATTACGATTTGAAGATCGCCTATCCGGGCAAGAAGATCATCCTGTCGGAAGTGGGCTGGCCGAGCGAAGGCAAGACGCGCCAGGGCGCCGAAGCCAGCATCGTCAACCAGGCGCGCTTCACCCGCGAATTCCTCGCCGCGGCGAAGGAGCACGGCATCGAATACTTCATGATGGAAGCCTTCGACCAGCCGTGGAAGATGTCGTTCGAAGGCACCGCCGGCGGCTATTGGGGCATCTACGACGTCGACCGCAATCCGAAGTTCTCGCTGACCGGCCCGGTCGAGGAGCAGCCGTTCTGGCCCTGGCTCGCCGCCGTCTCGAGCATCCTCGGCCTGATCGCCATGATGGCCTTCCTGCCGCGCTACGACCATGTCGGCCTCGCCGGCCGCGCCATCTTCTCGGTGGTGCTGCAGGCGGTCGCCTCGGGCTCGGTGTGGATGGCCGTCGCCATCTTCTATCAATACCTGACGCCGCTGCAGGCGACGGTGCTCGGCATCCTCACGGCCTGCCAGATCATCCTCGGCATCACCATCATCTCCGAGACCTTCCAGTTCATCGAACTGCTGTGGGCGCGGCTGCGCCGCAAGATCGCGCCAGCCGCCGAGTCAGCCGCTCTGCCGGCGAGCACGCGCCGCCCCAAGGTGTCGCTGCATCTGCCGATCCATAACGAGCCGCCGCATATGGTCATGCGCACGCTCGACAGCCTGGCCAAGCTCGATTACCCCGACTTCGAGGTGATCGTGATCGACAACAATACGAAGAACCCCGACGTGTGGAAGCCGGTCGAAGCCTATTGCGCTGGCCTCGGCGCCAACTTCAAGTTCTTCCACCTCGATCCCTGGCCGGGCTTCAAGGCCGGCGCGCTCAACTTCGCGCTGACCCAGACCGATCCGGCTGCCGAAGTCGTCGGCGTCATCGACAGCGATTACATCGTGCGCGCCGACTGGCTGAAAAGCCTGGTGCCGTACTTCGCCAACCCGAAGGTGGGCTGGGTGCAGGCGCCGCAGGATCACCGCGAGTGGCAGGATCATCCCTTCAAGGCGATGATCAACTGGGAATATGCCGGCTTCTTCCATATCGGCATGGTCCATCGCAACGAGCGCAACGCCATCATTCAGCACGGCACCATGACCCTGATCCGCAAGCAGGCCATGGAAAGCGTCGGCAACTGGGGCGAGTGGTCGATCTGCGAAGACGCCGAGCTCGGCCTGCGCATGTTGGAGCATGGCTACGAGGCGCTCTACACGACGGAGACCTTCGGCCAGGGCCTGACGCCCGACGATTTCGCCGGCTACAAGAAGCAGCGCTTCCGCTGGGTGTTCGGCGCGGTGCAGATCATCCGCCATCACGCGCGTCAGTTGTTCTTGCCGAACTTCATGCAGAAGGACGGCTCGAGCCTGACCTTTGCTCAAAGGTATCACTTCATCGCCGGCTGGCTGCCCTGGTTCGCCGACCTGATGCACCTGTTCTTCACGGTCGGCGCGCTGTTCTGGACGATCGGCGTCATCGCCTTCCCCAAATACATCGAGTTTCCGCTCGCCATCTTCATGGTGCCGGCGCTCAGCGTCATGGCGATGAAGTTCATGTCCTCGCTGTGGCTCTACCAGATCAAGGTGCCTTGCACGGTGGGCCAGCGCTTGGGCGCGGCGCTCGCCGCCATGTCGCTCGGCTACACCGTGGCGCGCGGCATCCTGTCGGGCCTGTTCTTCACCTCGACGCCGTTCATGCGCACGCCGAAGTGCGAGAATCGTCCGGCGCTGATCGGCGGCTTGATGATGGCGTGGCAGGAGGGCTTGCTGTTCATCGGCGCGCTCGTCGCCGCGTCGGCCACGGCCATCGCCTACGGCCGTTGGAATACCGAAGCCAATCTCTGGATATTCATGCTGCTGATCCAGACGATCCCCTACGCCTCGGCCGTGGCGATTTCGCTGATTGCCGCCATGCCGGCGCGCAAACGCGCAGCGTCGGTCGCTCCGGCGACAGTCCCGCAAAACGACAGCGCGACGGTTCAGGCGTAAGCCTCGCCGCAGAGACGAAAAAAGGCGCGGAGAGCGATCTCCGCGCCTTTTTGATTCTCTACTTATTCCCTCCCCCCTTGTGGGGGAGGGGTAGGGTGGGGGGCAGTGCGGCGGAGAGAGCCACCCCCACCCGGCGCTGCCGCGCCGACCTCCCCCGTCGAGGGGGAGGTTATGTTTGCCGCGTCAGCTCTGCTGATCTTTGCGCGGATACAGCCTGTTCACGTGGCCCATTTTGCGGCCGGGGCGCGGTTCGTTTTTGCCGTAGAGATGCAGCCTGGCGCCGGGCTCGGCGAGGATGTCTTTCCAGCGCAGCACTTCGTCGCCCAGCAGGTTCTTCATCACCGCGTCGGCATGGCGCGTCGTGGCGCCCAGCGGCAGGCCGCAGACGGCGCGCACGAACTGCTCGAACTGCGAGGTGACGCAGGCATCCATCGTCCAATGGCCGGAATTGTGCGGGCGCGGGGCCAACTCATTGATGAGAATGCCGCCCTCGCGCGTGACGAACATCTCGACCGCGAGCAGGCCGACGAGATCGAGCTGTTCGGCGATGTGCCGCGCCGTGCCGATCGCCTTGTCGGCCAAATCCCGTGGGATCGCCGCCGGCGCGATGGTGGTGTCGAGCACATGATGGACATGGCGGTTCTCGACCGGATCGTAGGCGGCCCAACTGCCGTCCGGGGCGCGCGCGACGATCACCGAAATCTCGCGCTCGAAATCGACGAAGCCTTCGAGCACGCCTTCGGGGCTTGGCATATTGGCGGCGCCCATCGCCTTCCAGGCGGCCGCCGGCTTCATGCTGCCGTCGATCATCACTTGGCCCTTGCCGTCATAGCCGAGGCGGGCGGTTTTCAGCACGGCCGGGCGGCCGAGGTCGCGCAGCGCTTGCGTCAGGTCCTGCACGCTGGTGACGCGGCGGTAGGGCGCGGTCGGCGCGCCGATGGAATTGAGGAAGTCCTTTTCGCGCAGGCGGTCTTGCGCGATGGCGAGGCAGCGCGGGCCGGGCCGCACGATGACATGGCGCGCCAAGGTGGCCGCCGTGATCTCGGGGATGTTCTCGAACTCGAAGGTGACGACGGCGACGTCCTTGGCGAAGACGGCGAGCGCCGCTTCGTCGGTGTAAGACGCGACGGTGGTCTTGGCGGCGACCTGCGAAGCCGGGCTGTTCGGCTCGTCGGTATAGATATGGCAGGGATAGCCGAGGCGGGCCGCCGCCAGGGCCGTCATGCGACCGAGCTGGCCGCCGCCGAGGATGCCGATGGTGGCCCCAGGAGAGAGCGGGGCGGACGAGGATGCGGTCATGATGGAGGGATACGGACTAGCGTTTGCGCTTGGCGGGTGATTTGCGGGCCTTAGCCTTGGATGGGGCCTGATCGACCGGCGATTCGTCGACCGCGGCGGTCTGCTTGGCGCGCCAGGCGTCGAGCCGCTGGGCCAGCTTGGGATCGGTCAGCGCCAAGATGCTGGCGGCGAACAGGCCGGCGTTGATCGCCCCGGCGCGGCCGATGGCCAGCGTGCCGACGGGGATGCCGCCCGGCATCTGGACGATGGAGAGCAGGCTGTCCATTCCTTTCAAAGAATGGCTTTCGACCGGCACGCCGAGCACCGGCAGGGGGGTCATGGCGGCGGTCATGCCCGGCAGATGGGCGGCGCCGCCGGCCCCGGCGATGATGACCTGCAGGCCGCGGCTGCGCGCCGTGCCGGCATAGTCGTACAGCCGCTTGGGCGTGCGGTGGGCCGAGACGACCTTGGTTTCATGCGGGACGCCGAGGGCGTCGAGGGTTTCGGCGGCGTGGCGCATCGTCTCCCAGTCGGAGCGGCTGCCCATGATGATGCCGACGAGCGCTTTACGTGCCATGGAGGCGCCTGTGGGGACGGCCGAAACCGGGGCCCCTGAAAGGGTGACGGCGGCCGCTAAGGGCGGGCCGCCGGGAAGGCCGCATTATAGGAATCGGCCAGCCCAGCGCAATGGGCCAGGAGCCCGGCGGAACCTTGTAAAAAAGCCGTCTTTTCCATCCCTGGTCCATCCATGGCCGGCGCGTGGGGAGCGCTCGGTGCGCGCTCGGTCATTGACGGAGATCAAGGCGCCGGGCTGGGAACCTGGCAAGGTTTTCTGGTAAACTGCGTGCTACGCGACAGTCGTTAAGATTTATTAAGCGAGACTCGGTCATAGTCCGACCGATGTCAGTCAGGGGTGGCTCCAGAGCGGCAAGCGATGGGGCTTTGTGAAGCGGGCGAAATGAAGATCGGCGAGTCAAAACCGGTGACGCGGACCGCGTCCGTGGCCAAACGCGCCGCGACTGGCGAGAGCGGTGCGGCCGCGCCGGCGATGCGCGCGGGCGATGCGATCTCCATCATGGGCATCCCCGAGTCGGAACTGACGCCCAAGGTGCGCTCTGCCATCATGAGCCTGCTGCAGGAAGTCGATCGCCTGCGCCAGGACGTCGAAGACGGCAAGAAACGCGTCGCCTTCCTTGAAAAGCTCGCCGACCAGGACACCCTTGTGCCGATCGCCAACCGCCGCGCCTTCGTGCGCGAGCTGTCGCGCATGATCGCCTTCGCCGAACGCTACGGCACGCCGTCGAGCGTGCTTTATTTCGACATCAACGGCCTCAAGATCATCAACGACAATCTCGGCCATGCGGCGGGCGACGCGGCGATTCGCCATGTCGCCGCCGTGCTGACCGGCAATATTCGCGAATCCGACACCGTCGGCCGTCTCGGCGGCGACGAATTCGGCGTGCTGCTCGCCAACGCGCCGCAAGCGGCCGCTCTCGAAAAAGCGGCGGCGCTCGCCGGCAAGATCGAGGCGGTGCCGTTCGAATGGGACGGCAAGCACATCCCGCTGCGCGTCGCGCATGGCGCGCACAGCTTCACCGGCGGCGAAGACGCCGCCAAGGCGCTCGCCGAAGCCGACAAGGCGATGTACGAGCGCAAGCAGGCCGAGAAAAAAGACGCCGAGTAGGCGTCTTTGGCGCTTGAGCGCTATCAAGATCGATACTCTGGCCAAGCCCGAGTATGGCGATTATCAATAGCAAGCATTTCCAATTCGTCATGCCCGCACGTCGTGCGTCAGCACGCATCCGCATGACTTGCGGGCATCCACGCCTTTTTTATTGCCGCATCGTCAGGCGTGGATGCCCGGGGCAAGCCCGGGCATGACGGAATTTTGAATGATGTTTTATGCTAAGCGATGTCGCCCCAGAGGGGCGCTAAGCGATGATATCCGGCAACAGCTCGCTTTCGAGCTTCTGAATCATGTCGCGCAGCACCAGCTTGCGCTTTTTCAGCCGCTGCACGCGCAATTGGTCGAACGGCGCTTGATCGACGACGCGGGCGATCACATCGTCGAGGTCGCGATGTTCTGCCCGAAGATCTTCGAGCCGTTTGCGCAGATCGTCGCGGTCGCCGGGTGCCATGTTCATCGCGGTCGATCTTAGCAGAGGTCGGCGGCATTTTCGAGACTGCGTTCCCAGCCGCCCTGCGCGCTGCGGCCCCAGCGTGAGCGGGTGGGCGACAGGGGCGTGAGCCGGTGGACTGGAGAGGCGTGATCGGCCATGCTAGGGGCCGGTCTCGTCTCGTTGTTGGTTTTCTCCATGTCCTCTCCCGGCACGCGCATCGGCATCCTCACCAGCGGCGGCGACTGCGCCGGCTTGAACGCGGTGATCCGCGCCGTGGTGTTTCGCGCCGTCCACACCTATGGCTGGGAAGTGGTCGGCTTGCGTCAGGGCACGCTCGGCTTGTTGCAGCGTCCGCCCGACACGATGCATTTGGATGTCGGCATGTTCTCGGGCTCGATCCTGCGCGAGAGCGGCACGATGTTGGGCACCACCAACACGGGCGATCCCTTCGCTTTCCCGATGGCCGACGGCCGCAAGCAGGATCGCTCGGCCGAGGTGATCGAAGGCTATCGCCAACTGGGTCTTTCGGGCCTCGTCGTCATCGGCGGCGACGGCTCCTTCCGCATCCTGAACAAGCTGGCGCGCCAGGGCGACATTCCCATCGTCGGCGTCCCCAAGACGATCGACAACGACGTCGGCCGCACCGAAAATTCCATCGGCTTCATCACCGCCGTCAACGTGGCGACGGAAGCCCTCGACCGTTTGCAGCCGACGGCGGCGAGCCATCGGCGCGTCATGATTCTCGAAGTGATGGGGCGCGACGCCGGCCATATCGCGCTGGCGAGCGGCATCGCCGGCGGCGCCGACATCATCCTGCTGCCGGAAATTCCCTGGAAGCTCGAGCATCTCGCCGCCAAAATTCGGCGGGTCCGCGATGAGGAGGGCCGCAATTTCGCGCTCGTCGTCGTCGCCGAAGGCGTGAAAACGCCGGACGGCCGCTCCGTCACCCAGATGGATGTCGAAGGCAAAATCCGCTACGGCGGCATCGGCCATTATCTCGGCGACCATTTGGCCGAAGCGGCCAAGGCGGAGACTCGCGTTACCGTGCTCGGCCATGTGCAGCGCGGCGGCAGCCCGGCCACCACCGACCGCGTGCTCGCCTCGGCCTTCGGCGTCGCCGCCGTCGATCTGCTCGCCGCCGGCAAATATCGCCGTATGGTCACCTGGCAAAATCGCCATGTCGTCGATGTGCCGATCGAAGACACCATCTCGGGCCCCGGCGGCGTCAACATCGACGGCGACCTGGTGCGCACGGCGCGCGGCCTCGGCATTTGTCTCGGTGACGCATGAGGGGTGACGCTTGATGGAGTTTCCCGATCACCCGTTTTGGGATTTTGCGATCGACGTCTATCGCCGCCCCGGCGTGTCCGATGCCTGCCTGAAACTGCAGGAGCCCTATCACCTCGACGTCAACCTGCTGCTGTTTTGCGGCTGGACCGGCGCCTTCGGCATGGGCCGGTTGTCGCATGAGGAAATCGCGCGCTGCCGCGACGCGGTGGCGGGTTGGCACGACAACGTGGTGCGCGCCTTGCGCGGCGTGCGCCGCCTGCTCAAGGACGGCTTCGCCGATTTGCCGGCGGAGCTCGGCGAGATCAGCGGGGCCTTGCGCAAGCAGATCCAGGCGCGCGAGATCGACGCCGAACATCTCGAGCAATTGATTCTCGTCGGCACCGTGCATCGCGTGCCGAACGACCATCTCGGCGCGTCGGAAAAGTTCGCCGACGCGGCGGACAACATGGCGGCTTATTGCCGCGCGCTCGACGCCAAGTTCGACGAGAGCGACCGCGCGGCATTGACGGTCATTCTTGCCGCTATGTTCCCGGCGCAGGCCGAACAAGCTGCGCGTAGGGCGATCGACGCTGCTGCCCGCGCTTAACCGGCGCGCCTGAAAAGGTTTCGCCGAATCAAGGCTGAAGCGCGTTCGAAAATTTGCTTCGATGCGAAGATAATTTTCATGCGCGCCGCGCTTGCGCTTATTGCGTCGGGCGAGTCGCTTTCGGTTGCCATCCCCGTCCGTCGGTCTAAGATCATTGTGCTGATGGTTCTCACGTCTCTAACAAAAGAGGAGAACAGGAATGGCGATTGAGCAACGTATCGAGACGCTTAAAGCCAACCATGCGTCGCTTGAAGCGGCGCTGCATGCGGAGATTATCCGTCCTCATCCCGATGATGGACGCATCCGCGATCTCAAGCGAACCAAGCTTCGCCTCAAAGACGAAATAACCCGGCTCAAACCCACCGACGCCTGACGCGCCGGCTCCATTCGCTCGCGTGCAAACGCGCCCGCTTGCTCGTTGGCGCCCGCCTGTCGGCCTGACAGGCGGGCGTTAAAACGAATCTGCGTGACGCTTAGTTGGTGGTTTCGCCGACCGGCTGGCCGTTCGAATCCGCCTCGTCGCCGCCAGTCTCGGATTCGGTTTGATCGAGCGCCGCGTCGTCGGCGACATCATCCGCCATGTCGTCGGTTTGATCGTCGGCGTCGGGCGCCTCTCCGAGCGCGGCTTTGCGCTCGGCGCGCGCCTTGCGTTGTTCGGCGCGAGCTTTGATGCGGCGGGCGCGCTGCACGGCGCTATGCAGCTCTTCGAGGCTGCACATGCCGAGGTCGACCGGATCGCGCGGCTTGATCGCCGCGGCTTTCCAATGGGTCTTGCTGCGCACGGCGGTGAGCGTCGCCTTGGTCGTGCCGACCAGCTTGCAGATCTGCGCGTCGGTCAGCTCGGGATATTGACGGAGCAGCCAAGCGATCGCGTCCGGGCGCTCCTGGCGCTTGGAGACAGGCGTGTAGCGCGGGCCCTTCGACTTGGCCTTGGGCAGCGACTCGGGCGGCGGCGCCATCTTGAGGCGCGCCTTCGGATCGGCGGCGACGCGGTCGATCTCTTCTTTCGTCAACTGCGCGTTGACGATCGGATCGAGGCCGACGATGCCGGTGGCGACTTCGCCGTCGGCGATCGCTTGCACCTCAAGCATGTGCATGCCGCAGAAATCGGCGATCTGGTCGAAGGTGAGGCCCGTGTTTTCGACCAACCAGACGGCGGTGGCCTTGGGCATCAACGGGAGAGGCATGCGAACTCCTTGAAAGCGTCGGATTTGAAAGCGCCTGGCGCGCCGCGGGGAGGGCCATCCCTCCGCGCCGGCAGCCGCCGGACGGCAAATTTTGTGAAGTACAGATATAATGCCTGCCGCAGCGGCATGAAAGGCAGCGATCCAATAATCAAATAACGCATTGGATTTGTTATATAAACCTTTTTCTCGCAGGAGAGCGCGATGGCGCGGGATGATGACGAAGATTTGCGGCCGGCAGGTCTGCCGCGGTGGCTCGAGCCGCGGCTGCTCGACAGCCTATCGGTTGCCGAGCTTGGCGACTATGTGCTTGCGCTGAAAGCTGAAATTGCGCGCGCTGAAGCCGCCGCCGAGGCCAAAAAGACCCATCGGGCGGGCATCGAGTCGCTGTTCGGCAAAAAATCTTGAGGGTCGGCGAAAAAAACGCGGCGTTTAACTATTCCTTTAGTCATAGGCCGCTATAACGGTCGTGCGGTTACTGTCCCCGACCGCAACCGATCTCCGGATCGGGGACCCGAGCTTCGACCCCCTCGAGCAAAGGTCCATTTTTTGATCCTCCCTGATGAACTTTAAGCCGCCCTTCGGGGCGGCTTTTTTTCTTTAAAATCAGTATTTTGAAACGATGTTACAAAAAATATAGGATTCTGCTTGATCGATTTCACAGCAGGTATAAATTTCGACCCAGAGCTTCTCGCGCTCCAAAGACGCGGCAAGTTTAACAGGCAGGCGCCACGAAAAAACGAGCCGCCCCCGGGTTTCCCCCGGCAGGGCGGCTCTCTTCGTTTCAGGGCCGTTTTATTTCTGGCGACATAACAGTGAAGCCGCCGTGGTTTGCGCCACGGCGGCTTCGATCTGTCGGGGCTTGGCCGATATTAGGCCGCTTGGTCGATCACTTGCGGCCGCTGCGGCTCGCCGGCGACGATGTCGATGCGGCGCGGCTTCGCCTGCTCGGGGATCTCGCGCTTGAGATCGATATGCAGCAGGCCGTTGACCAGATCGGCGCCGGCGACCTTCACCGTGTCGGCCAATTCGAAGGCATGGCGGAAGGCGCGGCCGGCGATGCCGCGGTAGAGATAATGGCTGCTCTCCTCGGCGACGCGCGCCGCCTCGCTCAGCTTGCCCGAGACGATGAGCTTGTTTTCCTGCACCGTGACATCGAGCTCGGAGCGGTCGAAGCCCGCGACCGCCAGGGTGATGCGGTACTTGTCCTCGCCGGTCTTCTCGATGTTGTAGGGCGGATAGGCGGTTTCGGTCTTGGCGAGGTTGCTTTCGAGCAAGCGCGACAAGCGGTCGAAGCCGACGGTGGAGCGGAACAGCGGGGAGAAATCGTAATTGACCATGGATATATCCTCCTAGAGCGATACAGGTCCTTCGCGCGCGAGTGGATCGCGCGCGCTATGAGAGGCCCACCACAGGGTCGAACCTCCGGTTCATGGCCGGCCCCGATGGGCGCCGGCACGCAGTGGATTTAGGCGGGCATTCGGCGGGGTCAAGACGCGCCGCCCAAGATTTTTTGGCCAGAAATGCAAACGGCCGGCGTTCCTTGAAGGAACGCCGGCCGCGCGAAACGCCGGAAGGTTCGGGCGGCTACTCTTTCTTGAGGCCGATGCCCGAGAACTTCTTGTTGAACTTGGCCATCTGGCCGCCCGTGTCGAGCAGGCGATGGACGCCGGTCCACACCGGATGCGACTTCGAGTCGATTTCGAGCTTCACCGTGTCGCCAGCCTTGCCCATGGTCGAGCGCGACTTGTAGGTGGTGCCGTCGGTCATCACGATGTTGATCTCGTGATAGTCGGGATGGATGTCAGTCTTCATGGCAGGCTCCAGAAATGAGGGGCTGGTTATAGCCAAGCGGCCCCGAGAACGCAAGGCCGGGCCGGAATCCGCCCAATGCGCAGTTCAAACTAGCTAAGCCGTTTATAAAACAGGCATTTCCGCCAAGAGGCGGCCTTCCCCGGCGCGCGGCGTCGCCCGCCCGAGCCGCCGCGTCAGCTCCCAATAGCGCGCGGCGATGGGATGGACGACGGATACGCCGAATTCGCGTTCGAGCCGCTCGACGGCGCTGAGCCGCCATTTGCCGCTGCCTTGCAGGCAAAGCCCGTCCGCGTCCGGGTGGCGGCGCAGGATCGGCGCCAACAGGTCGAAACATTCCGCATCGGTCAGGGCGCGGGTCATCAGCCAATCGACCGCCACCTTGACCACGTCGCGCACGTCGAAGCCGGCGGCGCGGAAATAGGCTTCCGCCTCCGGCCCGGTGGTCGGATCGTAGCCGGCGTCGACCAGCTTGCGCACGCCGAGCGCCTTGAGCGCGTTGGCTTGGCACATGGCGGAGGTGAAGACCGGCACGCCATGCGCCTTCTCCCAGGCGTCCACCGTGCGGCGCTCCTCGTCGTATCCGAGGATGAGAAAAGCCGGCGTGCCTTCGGGGTGGATGAGATCGGCGCCCTCTGCTGCGAAGGCCGCGACCATCTCGCCATAGGCCGGGATCGCCGCGGCGAATTCCTCGAACTTGCCGAATTTGACCGGCGCCACCCGCGTCGCCGTGCGGATGCCGGGCGGCAGCATGGCGCTCAGCACATCGTGCGACGGGCTGGATCGGCTCGACGGCTTGATCATGCCGACGAAGGCTTCGGTCTTTGCCGGCTGGGTCATCGCGGGCTCCTCATCGAAATTGGCGGAAGGCTGGCCTATCGGGCCCGCCGCGGGTAGTCTCACGCCCGCTCACATGGTCATGATCCTGCAAAATGCCCGCCAGCCCCACAGATAATAGTCCCAAAGACAGCAGCCAGCCGGCTCCGTCCAAGGATATCGGCCAGCTGCGCCATATCCTGCGCTTCGTGCTGCCCTACCGCTTGCAGGTGGCGGGCGCCTTGGTGGCGCTCACCGTCGCCGCCGGCACGGTGCTGGTCATGGGCGTCGGCTTGCAACGTCTGGTCGACGGCGGCTTCGCCGAGGGCAACCCCGGCCTGCTCGATCAATCGCTATTCGCCCTGCTCGGCGTCATCATCGTATTGGCGGGCGCCACCTACAGCCGCTTCTTCCTCGTCACCTGGCTCGGCGAGCGCGTCGTCGCCGACATCCGCAAGGCGGTGTTCGGCCATGTCGTCGAACTCGACCCCGGCTATTTCGAGACGACTCGCACCGGCGAGGTGCTGACCCGCATCACCACCGACACGACCCTGCTGCAAACCGTCATCGGCTCGTCGGTGTCGCTGGCGCTGCGCAACATCCTGCTGCTGATCGGCGGCCTCGTCATGCTGGCCATCACCAGCCCCAAACTGACCGGTCTCGTCGTGCTCGCCGTGCCGCTGGTCATCGCGCCGATCGTGCTGATCGGCCGCAAGGTGCGCAAACTCTCGCGCGAAAGCCAAGATCGCGTCGCCGACGTCGGAGCCGGCGTCGAGGAAAGCCTCAACGCCGTGCGCACCATCCAGGCCTTCGTGCAAGAGGACGCCGAGCGCGCTCGCTTCGGCAGCCGCGTCGAGGACGCCTTCGGCACGGCGCTCAAGCGCACGCGCGCCCGCGCGTTGCTCACCATGATCGTCATCGTCATGGTGTTCGGCTCGGTCGGCCTCGTGCTGTGGATCGGCGGCCATGACGTTCTCGCCGGCCGCATCTCGGGCGGCGAGCTGTCGGCCTTCGTGTTCTACGCCGTCGTCGTCGCCGGCGCTGCCGGCGCAGTGTCGGAAGTGATCGGCGACTTGCAGCGCGCCGCCGGCGCCAGCGAGCGCCTGATGGAATTGCTGGCGACCCAGCCGGCCATCGCCGCGCCTGCCGATCCGGTGGCGCTCCCTGTGCGTGAAATGAAAGGCGGGGGCGGCGGCAGCGCCATCGCCTTCGAGGGCGTCACCTTCCGCTATCCGTCGCGCCCCGACCGCGCGGCGCTGGCCGATTTCGATCTCAAGATCGCGCCGGGCGAGACCATCGCGCTGGTCGGGCCGTCGGGCGCCGGCAAGACCACAGTGTTTCAGATGCTGCTGCGCTTTTACGATCCGCAAGCGGGTCGCATCCTGTTCGACGGCGTCGATTTGACGCGCGCCGATCCCAAGGCGGTGCGCGCCCGCTTAGGGCTGGTGGCGCAAGACCCGGTGATCTTCGGCGCCGACGCCTGGACCAACATCCGCTACGGCCGGCCCGACGCGACCGACGCCGAGGTGCTGGCCGCCGCCGAAGCCGCCGCCGCGCGCGAATTTCTCGAAGAGCTGCCCAACGGGCTCGACAGCTTCCTCGGCGAGAAGGGCGTGCGTCTGTCGGGCGGCCAGCGCCAGCGAGTCGCCATCGCGCGCGCCATCCTGCGCGACCCGGCCTTGCTGCTGCTCGACGAGGCGACGAGCGCGCTCGATGCCGAATCGGAACGCTTGGTGCAACAGGCGTTGGAAAAGCTCATGGTCGGGCGCACCACCATCGTCATCGCTCACCGGCTCGCCACGGTGTTGAAGGCCGATCGCATCGTCGTGATGGAAGACGGCCGCATCGTGGCGCAGGGCAAGCATCACGAATTGATGGCCGAAGACGGGCTTTATGCGCGCCTGGCGCGCTTGCAGTTCGATTTGAGCGGCGTCGAAGCGGCGACCGTCTAGTTCAGCGCTGATTAAGCTTCAACCGCTTATCTCTGGTCGAGCTTCAGCTCGATGCGGCGGTTGCGCGCGCGCAAAGCGGCGTTGTCGCCGGTTTCCAGCGGCTGGAATTCGCCGAAGCCGGCGGCGGCCAGGCGTTCGGGCGCGATGCCCTGCTCGATCAGCAGTTTGACCACCGAGGTGGCGCGCGCCGTCGACAATTCCCAGTTCGACGGGAATTGCGCCGTGGCGATCGGCACGATGTCGGTGTGGCCATCGACGCGCAAAATCCAGTTGATGTTGTCGGGGATCGTCACGGCGATCTCGCGCAAGGTGGCGGCGAGGCGGACGATCTGCTCGCGGCCCTGCGGCGTCATGTCGGCCGCGCCCGACGGGAACAGCACTTCCGATTGGAACACGAAGCGGTCGCCGACGACGCGGATGTCGGCGCGGTTGCCGAGCACTTCGCGCAGGCGGCCGAAAAACTCCGAGCGGTAGCGCGCCAATTCCTCGACCTTGCCGGCGAGCGCCAAGTTGAGGCGGCGGCCGAGATCGACGATCTGCACGTTCTGCTCTTTGGATTTGGCTTCCGAGACGGCGAGCGCTTCCTCGATGCGCGCCATCTGCTGGCGCAGCGCCGCGATCTGGTCGTTGAGCAATTGCACTTGCGCTTGCGCCGCCACCAGCTCGGCGCTGGCCTTTTCGGTTTCGCCGGTCTTGGTCGCGAGATCGCCGGCCAGCTTGTCGCGCGCCGCGCGCATCGCCTCGATCTGGCGTTGCAGGTTGGCGATTTCGGCGAGGCTCGCTTCGATGCGGGCGCGGTCGGCCTCGATGGTCTGGAAGGCGTCGGCCAATTCTTTGGCGATGCGGTCGGCTTCGCCGGCGCGGCCTTCGGTTTCCGATAGGCGCAGCGCCAGGCGGTCGCGGTCGGCGGTCGAGTCCTGCAATTGGTCGGAGAGTTGGCTGAGCGACAGGCGCAGATCGGCGCTCGCCTGTTTTTCCAACGCGAGCAATTCGGAGAGCTGGCTCAGTTCGGCGCGCAGGCGCGTCAGCGCCTGGTCGCGGCCCGAGAGCATGTCGGTGAGGAAGAATTGCCCGAGCACGAAGACGGTCAGCACGAACATGATGACCATCAGCAGCGTGGCGAGCGCGTCGACGAAGCCCGGCCAAATGTCCGGCGTGGCGCTGCGGCGGCTGCGGCTGGAGAGGGCCATGGCTAGAGGGCCAGCATCTTATGCGCGGCCCACCCCCACCCCGGCCCTCCCCCGTGAAGGGGGAGGGTGAAGGTGACGATTGGGGTCTCAAACCCTCTCCCCTCGCGGGAGCGGGTGCGAGGGCAGCGAGCGGGTGAGGGGGAGCGAGCGCTCATCGGCGCGATCACGAGCGGGTCGGCGTCGTCGGGCCGCGGGCCGCGGGCGGCAGCGCGGCGATGGTGCGCGAGAGGATTTTGATCTCGCTGCGGATCTCCTCGACGGTCTGGCTGCGGCCCTGGCTCATCTCTTCGAGCAGGCGCGCGAGATAGACCTCGATGTTGCGGATATGGCCGCGCGTCGCGTCGTCGAGCGCGCCGTCGCGCCGCTCGCCTGCGTCGGCGAGGCGGGCCAGCACCGGCTTGAGCTCCATCTGGCTCTCGGCCAGCTTGATCATCAGCGTCTGCTCGGCGCGCATCTGGTCGGTGAGAATCGACAGGCGCTCGTTGAGCTGCACGCTGGCGTTGTTGGCAGTGATGCGGCTTTCCTCGCCGCGGCTCATGGTGCGCTGCAGGCTTTCGAGGCTCTCGGCGGTCTGCTCCAACAGCGCCTGGACATAAGCCGGCACCGAGGTTTCGCCTTCGCTGATCGACGGGCCGCTGCCGGTGGCGATGCGCGTTTGCGAGGCCAGCGTCTCTTCCAACTCGTTGAAGAAGCGGTTCTGCGCCTGGCCGGCTTGCAGATCGAGGAAGCCCAGCACCAGCGAGCCTGCGAGGCCGAACAGCGACGACGAGAAGGCCGTGCCCATGCCTGCCAGCGGCGTCGACAGGCCGGCTTTCAGGTTGGCGAAAATCTCGGTCATGTTGCCCGTGCCGACGTCGAGCGCGGCGATGACGTCGGCGATCGAGCCGATCGTCAGGATGAGGCCCCAGAAGGTGCCGAGCAGGCCG
>CAZVLU010000002.1:112008-134613 GCA_964628235.1 uncultured Rhizobium sp.
TAGGCGAGGAAGATCAGCAGCGCCGTCATATAGCGGGCGATCTCGCGCGATTCGTCCAAGCGCAGCGCGATGCCGTCGAGCAAGGAGCGCAGCGCCATCGGGCTCAGCGAGATGCGCGAGCGGCGCTCGGCGAGCAGGGCTGCGATCGAGGCCAAACGGCGCGGCGCCGGCGGCAGCGGGCGCGTGTTGCCGGCGGCGGGCGCCAAGCGGCGCTCCTTGCGCCAGGCTTCGAGCCAGGCGGCTTCGCTTTTCAGCAGCACGACCTGGCGGAAGATCAGCACGATGCCGAACAGGCAGACGCCGAGGATGAGCGTATTGAGATAGGGATTATGCAGGAAGGCGGCGCGCAGCACGCCCGACATCATCACGGCGGCGGCAAGCACGAACAGCAGAAATATCGCCATGCGCGTCAGGTAATTCTGGGGCGACGACATGCAGTCTCCTTCGCGGGGCGCGGCGTTAAAGCCGCGCGAGGCTGACGGGGAAATATGTCAATTCTGTGCCCCGAATATCGATGCCCGATGCCGTATCGGGCGGCGACGGGGATGGCCGGGCTAACGGGCGACGAGGACCAGATCGACGCGGTCGCCGGGGCCGCCTTCGGCATTGTTGCCGAGCGCGCGCACGTCGATGCGGGTCGAGCCGATGCCCTGCTCGATCAGGTAGGACCGCACAGCGAGGGCGCGCGACAGCGAGATGCGGCGCGCCTTGCTGGCCGCTTCGGCGTTGCCGCTGGCGTAGGCCTTCACCTGCACGCGCATGGCCGGGTTCTTGGTCATGGTGTCGATGACGCTTTTGACATCGCCCTTGGCGGGGTCGGGCAGCGTCACGTTCTCGCCGGTAAAGCCGATGCGCAAAGCCTGGCTTTCGCCGCTCGGCAGAACCGGGGGCTGCGGCACGGGCGCCACGGCGGCGGTCTGTTGCTGGCGCGGCGCCGGGGCGGGCGGCGTTTCAATGCGCGGCGCGGGCGTTGCCACAGGCGCCGGGCGCGGTTCGGACGCGGCGACGGGGGACGGCAGCGGCGCGGGCGCTGCAGCAACCGGAGCCGGCATCGGCTCGGGCTGTTGAATTTCCGGTAGATCGGCCAAGGCGCGGATTTCCGGTGCGGCGCTCGCGCTGGGAGCCGGCGCAGGGGCTGGCGCAGGCGTGGGGGCCTGGCGACTGGCGGTGGCCGCCGGCGCAGGGGCAGGACGGCTCGCCGTCGCAGTCGGGGCGGGCGTCGGCGCGGGGGCGGGCGCAGGTGCGGCCATGACCGGCGCAGGCGTCGGAGCCGGGGCGGGAGTCGGCGCGGGCATCGGTGCCGGGGCCGCCGTCACAACAGGCGCGGGTGTCGGCCGCACAGGGGCCGGGGCGGCGGTGGCGGGGGCCGGGCGTGCAGGCGCCGCAGTTGGGGTGGGCGCGGCGCGTTGCGGCGCCGGGGCGCTGGCGGCGGCCGGACGCGAGGGCGCGCTGGCGCCGGGCGGGGTCAAGACGATGCGGCCGCCGGGGCGGCTGGGGACGCTGGCGGCGGGCGGGTTGTAGCCGCCATCGACGGCGTCGAGCGCGCCCATGTCGACAGTGACGTTGCCGCGCGGCGCGGCGCTGCCGCCGATCACCAGCGTCTCGCCGTCATAGTACGACTGCGCGGCCAGCGGGCTGGCCAGCGAACTGGTGAAAGCGAGAGCGGCGACGCCGCCGAGGAGCAAGGACGCGCGACGGGCGCGAGGGGAGCGGAAGTCCATTGAGCGACGGTGCCCGACTGTGAAGCCATTGATCGGACTGACAATAGCCCAGTCCGGCCAGCCGCCACAACATGCGACTTAGCAGCGACTTGTGGCCGTTAGGCGGCCTGTTGGCGGATTTAACGCCTATTTGCCGGCGGTTTTGCCGGCTTCGCGCAGTATGCGGGCGAATTCGCTATGCAGCTTGTCGTTGGCGACCAGCACGCTGCCCTTTTCGAGCATGTCCGTGCCGCCGTCCATGTCGCTGACATAGCCGCCCGCTTCGCGGATCAGCAACAGGCCGGCGGCGATGTCCCAAGCGTTGAGCTTGCGCTCCCAAAAGCCGTCGTAACGGCCGGCGGCGACATAGGCGAGGTCGAGCGCCGCCGAGCCCATGCGATGGACCGAGGAGACGCGCTCCATCATCGCCGAGAGTTCGGCGATGAAGACCTTGGGATCGGAGCGGCCCTGCACCGGGATGCCGGTGGCGAAGACGCAGTCGGCGAGCTTGGCGCGGCCCGACACGCGCAGGCGCTTGCCGTTCAAGAACGCGCCCTGGCCCTTCTCGGCGTAGAACATCTCGTCGCGGATCGGCTCGTAGATCATGCCGGCGAGCGTCTCGCGGCGCACGCCGCCGGGCGTCTTGCGGTATTTTTCCAGCGCGATCGACATGCAGAAATGCGGGATGCCGTGCAGGAAGTTCGTCGTGCCGTCGAGCGGATCGATCACCCAGCGGTGTTCGCCGTCGTTGCCGACGATCTCGCCGCCCTCTTCGAGGATGAAGCCGAAGCCGGGCCGCGCCTTCGACAGTTCGGCGCGCAGCGTGTTCTCGGCTTTGGTGTCGGCCTGCGAGACGAAATCCGCCGGGCCCTTCTGCGACACCTGCAATTGCTCGACTTCGCCGAAGTCGTGCAACAGCGAGCGCGCCGCTTTGCGGGCGGCTTTTTCCAAGACGTTGAACAGCGGCGAGCGGAGCGTCATCGGAAACCTAGCTGGTGTGTGAAATGAAAACGGCGGCGCGAAGACTCCCCCGCGCCGCCGCACATCAAGCGAACGCGCTAGTCTTTGGCGCGTTCCATGTAGGTGCCGTCGGCTGTGTTGATGACGATGCGCGTGCCCGAGCCGACATGCGGCGGGACCATGACGCGCGTGCCGTTCTCGAGAATGGCCGGCTTGTAGGACGACGACGCCGTCTGGCCCTTCACGACCGGATCGGCTTCGGTGATCATCATGGTGACGGTCTGCGGCAGGGTCGCCGACACCGGCGAGCCGTCGATCATCTCGACCGTGACCGGCATGCCTTCTTGCAGGAACTGCGCCGGATCGCCGAGCACTTCGGCCGGCACCACGAGCTGCTCGTAATTTTCCGTGTTCATGAAGGTCAGGTTCTCGCCGTCCTTGAACAGGAAGGTGGTCTCGACTTCGTCGACCTGGACCTTCTCGACCGTGTCGGCGGTGCGCCAGCGGCCGTTCGACTTGGTGCCGGTGCGCACGTCGCGGATTTCGACGGTGATGAAGGCGCCGCCCTTGCCGGGCTGGACGATCTGGGTCTTGAGGACGGTCCAGAGGCGGCCGTCATGCTCGATGACGTTGCCGGGACGCATAAGGTTCGCATTCATCTTCATGGCGAGAGGCCTGGAATTCCAAGGTTTTTTCGAGGATAGGGCGGAAAGCGGGGCGAACCTATCAGCTTGGCCCTAAGGGGGCAAGGCTGGCGGCTTCGCTGATTATTGCGGGTTTTGCGGGTCTTTCGGCGGGTAATCGTGCGTCCCGCCGTCGGGATCGGCGACGGTCCAGCCGCTCTCGCCGCGCGTCAGATAGTCGGGACCGATCGGCACTTTGCCGTGGCCGCCCGGAATGTCGAGCACGTAGCTCGGCTGGCAGAGCCCCGAGACGCGGCCGCGAAGGCTGCGCAAAATCTCCTGGCCGCGTTCGATGGCTAAGCGGAAATGGCCGGTGCCGCGCGCCAGATCGGGATGATGCAGGTAATAGGGCTTGATGCGATTGGCGACGAGGGCGCGCATCAGCGCTTCCATCGCCGCTTCGTCGTCGTTGACGCCGGCCAGCAGCACCGACTGCGCCAGCATCGGGATGCCGGCCTCGACCAGCCGGGCGCAGGCCGCCTTCGCCTCGGGCGTCAATTCGTCGGCATGGTTGCAATGAAGTACGACATAGACCGCCTTGGCGCATTTGAGCGCCGCGACCATCTCGGCATCGATCTTGGCCGGATCGGCGACCGGCAGGCGGGTGTGGATGCGGATGACGCCGACATGATCGATAGCGGCGAGCTGATCGACGATGTCGCGCAGACGGCGCGGCGACATGACGAGCGGATCGCCGCCCGACAGAATCACTTCCCAAATCTCGCCGTGGCTGCGGATGTAATCGAGCGCGGCCGCCAACTCAGCGGCGTCGAGCGCATCGCCGCCGGGACCGACCTGCTCGCGGCGGAAACAGAAGCGGCAATAGACGGCGCAGGCATGGATCGGTTTCAGCAGCACGCGGTCGGCGTAACGATGGACGATGCCCTTCACCGGCGCGTGGCTTTCGTCGCCGATCGGATCGCCCAATTCCTCGCGGGCGATGACCAGCTCGTCGGCCGACGGCACGAACTGGCGCGCGACGGCGTCGCTGCGCCTGGCGCCTTCGGCGAGATGCGGCGTGACGGCGACGGCATAGCGCCGCGCGACTTGGCGGGCGGCGGCGACCGCATCGCCGTCGAGCAGGCCGGCGTCGGCGAGCGCGTCGGCGTCGCGCAGCGTCTGCGCGGGCAGTTCGGGCGGGGTGAGGGCGGGCTTTTGCATGACGACGATCAGGGGCGGATGTCGGAGTCTTTTGCCGGGAACGGGGGCTTTACGGGCCGCGCCATCTCACGGCATATGGGGCCTTATGAATAATCGAAAAGCCGCCCTCCTTGCACAAGAATCGCTGGTGCATCCATCTTGACGGCCTGGTGGGACAAGGACGCCTTCGCGGCGAAACGGCCCTATTTGCAGGCCCGCGCCGCCATGACGGCGGCGCTGCGCGGCTATTTCACGGCCAAGGATTTCCTTGAGGTCGAGACGCCGGCGCTGCAGGTCTCGCCCGGCTTGGAGCCGCATCTCAAGGCGTTCGCCACCGAACTGACCGACCCGTACGGCGGCCCGGCCAAGCCGATGTATCTCCACACCTCGCCGGAATTCGCCATGAAGAAGCTGCTGGCCGCCGGCCTGCCGCGCATCTTCCAACTCGCGCCGGTGTTCCGCGACGGCGAGCGTTCCGACACCCATCACCCGGCCTTCAGCATGGTCGAATGGTACCGCGCCGGCGAACCGCTCGCGGCGCTGATCGACGATTGCGGCGCGTTGTTGCGCGCGACGTTCCTCGCCGTGCCGGAAGACTTACGAAACGGCGGGCTGCGCTGGAAGGGCAAAAGCTGCGATCCGATGCGCCGGCCCGAAGTGTTGACGGTGGCCGACGCCTTCCGCCGCTATGCGTCAGGCCTCGACATTCTCGCCACCGCGCCCGATCCGCTCAATCCGAGCGTCGAACGCCTGCGCGCGGCGGCGCTCCATGCTGGAATCAAACTGCCCGAGAGCGGCGATTGGGAAGATTTGTTTTTCCATATCTTCCTCGATCATATCGAGCCGAAGCTGGGCATCGGCGCGCCGACGGCCTTAATCGACTATCCGCTGTCGATGGCGGCGCTGGCGAAAAAATCGGCGCGCGATCCGCGCGTCGCCGACCGCGTCGAGCTGTATGTCGCGGGATTGGAATTGGCCAACGGCTTCGCCGAACTGACCGACGCCGCCGAGCAGCGCCGCCGCTTCGAAGCCGACATGGAGAAGAAGCAGCGGCTTTATGGGGTGCGCTATCCGCTCGACGAGGATTTCCTCGCGGCACTCGCAGAGATGCCCGACGCCAGCGGCATCGCGCTCGGTTTCGACCGCTTGGTCATGCTGGCGACCGGCGCGGAAAAGATCGACGACGTGCTATGGGCCCCGGTGGCGTAAGCCGCTATTTGCTGCCGCATCACCCCCTCCCTAACCCTCCCCGCAAGGGGGAGGGGACTCAAGTGCGCGAGCCCTCCCCTCAATGGGCGTTGGGATCAAGTGCGCGCGCCCTCCCCCTCGACGGGGGAGGGGTGGGTGGGGGTGCGATCAGCGCTTCACCGCCAGCAAACACCCCATCACGCCGACGCAGGCGACGGCGAACAGACCCCACAGGGCGGTGGTTTGCCCGCCCCAGGTCCACACGGCGGCGAAGCTCAAGGGCGCGGCCGCTTTGGCGAAATTGGCCGGGCCGATCAGCGCGCCGTTGATCGCGCCGTAAGCTTGGCGGCCGATCAATTCGGGCACCGCGATGCCGCGCATGATGGTCATGATGCCGTTGCCGGCGCCGTAGATGACGGCGAATAGCGACAGCCAGATAAACTCGGTCGGCAATAGCGCGAGAATGCCGATGGAAAGCGGCAGCGACGCGGCGATCCACGGGCCGATGGTCCGCACGCTGCCTTTGCCTTTGGCCAGCATCAGGGCGATACGCCCCGCCACCTGCATCGGGCCGATGATGGCGATGACGGCGAGCGCCATCGTCGTGGCGACGCCGCGCTCGCTGAGCAGCGGGATGATGTGGAAGGTCAGCGCGGCGAAGCCGGCTTGATAAGCGGATTGCCACAACATCAAGCCCCAGAAGGCGCGCGTGCGCAGCGCGGCGCGAAAAGCGGCGCCATTGGTCGGCGGCGCAGCAGATGCGAGAGAGGGCTGCGCCGTGGCGATGGCGACCGCCGTCGCGATCTTTTTGGGCAGCACCCAGGCGTGGATCGCCGCCCCGAGCAGCAGGTTGATGGCGGCGAGCGCCAGCAACGATTCGCGCCAACCGAGCGTCTCGATCAACAGATGCGTGAGCGGCATGAAGATGGTGCTGGCGAAGCCGCCGGCCAGCGTGATCGCGGTGATCGCCTTGCGCGCGTCCGCCTGGAAGGTCGCGGTGACGACGGCGAAGGCCGGGTCGTAGAGCAGCATGGCCATCGCCAGGCCCATCAGCGCATAGAGGCCGTAGAACATCGGCAAGCTGTCGACTTGCGACCACAGCGCCAGCGCCAGCGCGCCGAGCAGCGAGCCGCAGGTCATCAGCGCGCGACCGCCATGTTTATCGATCCAGGCGCCGACGCTGAAGGCGGCGAGGCCCCAGGTCAAAAGCCCGAGCGACAAAGCGCCGTTCAATTCGGTCGCCGACCAGCCGAGTTCGGCCTGCATCGGCCCGACATAGAGCGAGAAGCTGTAATAGACCGTGCCCCAGGCGGCGGTCTGGCTGACGCAGAGCGCCCAGATCATCGACCAGCGGGCGGGAGAGGAAGGGGCCATGAGGACCGTGATGTCGTGTCGCATGGACATGCCACGGCCTTGTGACGGCGGCAAGACAGCGATGGACGATGGCCCGGCCTTGTCTAGGTGCGGGGCCTAGGCGCTGGCCTTCGCTTCGGCGATCTTGGCGTTGAACAGCTTGACCGCAGCGCCCGGTCCGTCCGGGTGCTGCCACACCGCCGACAGCACGGCGAGGAAGTCGGCGCCGGCTTTGACCAGGGTGCCGCAATTGTCCGGCGTGATGCCGCCGATGGCGACGCAGGGCAGGGTGAAGACGCCGGACCACCATTCGAGAATCTCGGGCTCGGGATGGCCCTTGGCGTCCTTGGTCGTCGTCGGGAAAAACGCGCCGAAGGCGACGTAGTCGGCGCCGGCTTCGCCGGCATCCATCGCAAGGTGGCGCGAGTCATGGCAGGTGACGCCGACGATGGCGTTGGCGCCGACCTGGAGCCGCGCGTCCTCATAGGTCGAATCGTCCTGGCCGATATGGACGCCATCGCAGCCCGCGGCTGCGGCGAGGTCGGGCCGGGCGTGGAGGATGAAGGCGACGTCGCGGTCCTGCGCGACGGGCCGCAGGACGTCGCAGGCGCGCTTGATGTCGTCGTCCGAGACGTCTTTCAGGCGCAACTGTACGCAAGCGACATCGCCCGCGTCGAGCGCCTGGGCAAGATCAGCGGCGAAGGCTTTGGCGTCGAGCCGTTGCGGCGTGACGAGATAAAGCCGGCACTCCGCGACCGGCTCTTTCTTCGCCGCTTTGGCCATGGCCGTAAAGTCCTCGGGGCCTATTCCTTAGTCTTGTAAATCTCGACGATCTTGTCGAGCAGCGACAGGGCCTCGTCGCGCGGGCGCTGGAAGCTGTTGCGGCCGATGATCGAGCCGTTGCCGCCGCCGTCGCGCACCCCTTGCACTTCGCTCAGCACGCCGGCGACATCCTTCGCCTCGCCGCCGGAGAAGACGACGATGCGGCGGCCGTTGAAGCAGCTCTGCACGACATGCGCGATGCGCTCGGGCAGGGTGGCGACGGGGATCTTGCGGTCTTCATAGACCTTCTTGGCGGCGCCGAGGCCGAGCGCGGCGGTCGGCGGCTTCACCTTGATGATATGCGCGCCGAGCAGCGCCGCCATATGGGCGGCATAGGCTACGATATCGACCGCCGTCTCGCTGTCCTTGTTGAGATCGCCGCCGCGCGGGTAGGACCAGACGACGCTGGCGATGCCGACCGACTTGGCTTCTTCGATGGTCTCGCGGGCGAATTCGAACATGTCCTTGAAGTCGTCCGAGCCCGGATAGATCGTCAGGCCGACGGCGGCGCAGCCGAGGCGCAGCGCATCGCCGACCGAGCCGGTGATCGCTTGGTTCGGGTCGTCCTTGGCGCGCGACAGCGAGTTGGAGCTGTTGATCTTGAGGATGGTCGGGATCGCGCCGGCGAAAGTGTCGGCGCCGGCTTCGATCATGCCGAGCGGCGCGGCGTAAGCCGACAGGCCGGCGTCGATGGCGAGCTGGAAGTGGTAGTGCGGATCGTAGCCCGCCGGGTTCGGCGCGAAGCTCCGCGCCGGGCCGTGTTCGAAGCCCTGGTCGACGGGGAGAATGACCAGCTTGCCGGTGCCGCCGAGCTTGCCGTTCATCAGGATGCGCGCGAGGTTGCCCTTGGTGCCCGGGTTGTCGCTCTCGTAATTGGCGAGGATCTTTTTGACGCGCTGGGTCGTCTTCATGGCCTGCGGGCTCCTGTGGGGTCGGGGCGGGATGGGAAGGGTCGGATCAAGCCGCCGAATTGCGGCAATTTTGGCGTCCGTCTTAGCCGAGCGGGCGGCGATTTGCAATCCGCCCCGGGCGCAACCTTTTCGTGGCAAAGCCATGAATTCCGCCGGTTTGTTGACGTTTCGCGACGCCCGGGCGTATGGTGCGGCTGTCGCCGTTCTTCAGGATTACGCTTCGCCCGCTTCTAGGATTACGCTTCGCTCATGGACCGTCTCATCGCCGCGCAGACCCGCCTCGAACAGGCCCTCGACCGCCTTTCGGCGGCGCTGGAGAAGAAACTGGGCGACCGCGCCGCAGCAAGCGCCATGGCCGGCGAGATCGAACGCATCCGCAGCGAAAACGTGCTGCTGCGCGCCGACAAATCCGAGGTCGCCGACAAGCTCGACGCCGCCATCGGCCGCCTCAAAATTCTGATCGAGAGCTAACGCGCCCATGGCCCAGATCACCGTCAGCATCAACAATCGCGTCTATGAGATCGCCTGCGACGACGGCCAGGAGGAGCATCTCGCCCGCCTCGGCACCTATATCGACAGCAAGGTGACGGAACTTGCCGCCTCGATCGGCCAGGTCGGCGATGCCCGCCTGTTGGTCATGGCGAGCCTGCTGATCGCCGACGAATTGGCCGACGTTTACGGCGAATTGGCCGAAGCGCGCGAGGCGCTCGAGGGCGCGCCGACTGCGCCGGCGCAAAGCGAGACGCCGGAAATGACGGAAAGCTTGGCGAAAAACCTCGAATTGCTGGCCGGTCGGGTCGAGGACATTGCCGCCCGGCTGGAGAGTGCCTAGATTAGTCCTCGGACGGGCGCTGCCCGGTGCGTTAGGTCGCATAAATCCCTGAGGCCGATTCTCACTCCTTGGGAGCTGTCCCTGGCGGAGCCCTGGTTCCGTTATATGGTGCCCACCTGCGTAAGCAGGCCCCGGAGGATTAGCAAGCCGACGGCCCAAGGTGGCCCCGTCCATTCCATTCCCGCATGACAATTCCCGCTGAAGATAAGCGCGCGCTGCGCGCCGCCGCCAAAACGGCCCGCGCCGCCGCGAAGGCTGCGACGCCGGATGCGCCAGCGCGGCTGTCCGCGCGTTTTTTGGCGACGATCCCAATCCCCAAGGACGCCATCGTCGGCGGTTATTGGCCGATCGGCGACGAGATCGACGTCTTGCCGCTGCTCGCCGCCTTGCATGATCGCGGCATCGCCCTCGCCTTGCCGGTGGTGGCCGCGCCGGGCCAGCCCTTGTCGTTTCAGGCCTGGCGGCCGGGCGACGAGATGACGCCGGGCGCCCATGGCATCCCGGTTCCCTTGTCGACCGCTGCGTTGGTCAATCCGCACCTGCTCATCGTGCCGTTGCTCGCGTTCGATGCGCAGGGCTGGCGTTTGGGCTATGGCGCGGGGTATTACGACCGCACGTTGGAGCGATTGGGCGACACTGTGACGAGCATCGGTGTCGCTTATGCCGTCCAGCGCGTCGAACGGGTGCCGCGCGACGCCGGCGACCGTCCGCTCGACGCGGTGGTGACGGAAGCTGCGGCGCATTGGGTCAAGGATCACGGATGAAGCTTCTGTTCTGCGGCGATGTGATGGGCGAAACCGGGCGGCGCGCGGTGCTGGACCATGTGCCGGCGCTGCGCCGCAAGCTCGGACTCGATTTCGTCGCCGTGAACGGCGAGAACGCTGCCGGCGGTTTCGGCGTCACCGAGAAAATCTGCAAATCCTTCTTCGACGCCGGCGTCGATGTCGTGACCACCGGCAACCACGCTTGGGATCAGCGCGAAGTGCTGACCTACATCGTGCGCGAGCCGCGCCTGATCCGCCCGGCCAACTTCCCCAAGGGCACGCCGGGGCGCGGCGCCGGGCTCTATCAATTGCAGGACGGCCGCAGCGTGCTGGTCATCCAGGTGATGACTCGCCTGTTCATGGACCCGCTCGACGACCCGTTCGCTGCCTTCGAGGCGGCGCTCGCCGAGCATCGTCTGCATGAGACGGTCGACGCCATCCTGCTCGATGTCCACGGCGAGGCGACCAGCGAGAAAACCGCGCTCGGCGTCGTCGCCGATGGCCGCGTCTCCATGGTGGTCGGCTCGCACTCCCATATCCCGACGGCGGATGCCCGCATTTTGCCGGGCGGTACCGCCTATCAGACCGACGCCGGCATGTGCGGCGACTACGACTCGGTGATCGGCATGGAAAAGGACGTCGCGGTCGCCCGCTTCGTCACCAAGATGCGCGGCGAGCGCTTGGAGCCGGCGACCGGCGAAGCGACGCTGTGCGGCGTCTTCGTCGAGACCGACGACTCGACCGGCCTCGCCAAGCGCGTCGTCGCGGTGCGCCTCGGCGGCCTCTTAGCGCAGAGCCTGCCGGCCTAAAAATCCAGATCAGTGAGTCGCTTCAAGGGGCTAGCGGCTCTCGTCGAGTCGCGCCTGACTCGGATATGATCGCGCCTCGGTTCCGCCGCCCGATTTTCGCCATATTGATTGCGTAGCGAAGGCTGCAAAGCTGCTGTTTTTGCTACAAGATGTGGTATAAAGCCGCGTTTTATATGCAGCTAATTGGGATTTGCGACGATGGCCGGCCATTCACAATTCAAGAACATCATGCACCGCAAAGGTGCCCAGGACGCCAAGAAGGCGAAGGTGTTCACCAAGATCATCCGCGAATTGACGGTGGCCGCCCGCGCCAACCCCGATCCCGCCGGCAACCCGCGCCTGCGCGCGGCGATTTTGGCGGCGCGCGAATCGAACATGCCGAAGGACACCATGGACCGCGCCATCAAGCGCGGCGCCGGCGGCGAAGACCAGACCAATTACGAAGAAGTGCGTTACGAGGGCTATGGCCCGGGCGGCGTCGCCGTCATCGTCGAAGCGCTGACCGACAACCGCAACCGCACGGCGACCGATGTCCGCACCGCCTTCAGCAAGAACGGCGGCTCGCTCGGCGAGACCAACAGCGTGTCCTTCATGTTCGAGCGCATCGGCAACGTGGTCTATCCGAAGGCCGCAGCGAGCGCCGATGCGATGTTCGAAGGCGCGCTGGAAGCGGGTGCCCGCGATGTCGAGTCGACCGACGAAGGCCATGACATCGTTTGCGAGCCGGACGATTACGCCGGCGTCGTCGTCGCGCTGGAAAAGAAATTCGGCGCGCCCAAGAGCACGGGCATCATCTGGCGGGCGCAGACCACCGCGCCGCTCGACAAGGATGGCGCCGAATCGATTCTGAAGATGATCGACGCGCTCGAAGAAAGCGACGACGTGCGCGCCGTCTATGCGAACTTCGAAGTCTCCGACGAAGTGATGAGCCAGCTCAGCGCCTAAGCTGGGCGGCGGGCGTTGAGTCAACCGAGGCGGGAAACTGCATGAGAGTGATCGGGCTCGATCCGGGCCTGCGTGTAACGGGATGGGGCGTCATCGAGGTGACGGGCAATCGCCTGCGCCATCTCGGCGACGGCGTCGTGCGCGTGGACGCCGACCTGCCCATGTCGGAGCGTTTGACCGCGCTGTTCGACGGTGTTGCCGCCGTGATCGCCGAATACGCCCCCGACGAAGCCGCCGTCGAGGAGACCTTCGTCAACCGCAACGCCTCCTCCACGCTCAAGCTCGGCCACGCGCGCGGCGTCGTCATGCTGGCGCCGGCCAAAGCCGGCTTGCCGGTCGCCGAATATGCCGCGACGCTGGTGAAAAAATCGATCGTCGGCGGCGGCCATGCCGCCAAGGACCAAGTCGGCGCGATGATCCGCGCGATTTTGCCGGGCTGCGTTCTCGATATGCCCGACGCCGCCGACGCGCTCGCCGTCGCCGTCTGCCATGCGCATCATGCCGAAAGCCGTCGCCGTCTGGCGATGATCCCGGTCTTGCCCAAGCGCGCGGCGCGCATAGTTCGCGCAAGCGGAGCGCGGCGATGATCGCCAAGCTCACCGGCATTCTCGACTCGGCGCGTGACGGCCAAGCGGTCGTTGATGTGGGCGGCGTCGGCTATCTCGTGTTCGCCTCGGCGCGCACCATCGGCGCGCTGCCGCCGCGCGGCCAAGCCGTCAGCTTCATGATCGAGACTCATGTGCGCGAAGACCATATCCATCTCTACGGCTTCGCCAATGACGCCGAACGCGAATGGTTCAAGCTGCTGACCACCGTGCAGGGTGTCGGCGCGAAGGTCGGCCTCGCCATCTTGAGCGTGCTGACGCCGAACGAGATCGCGCAGGCCATCGTCGCCGGCGACCGCACGGCGGTGGCGCGCGCCGACGGCGTCGGCCCCAAGCTGGCGCAGCGCGTCGTCACCGAATTGAAGGACAAGGCCGGCAGCATCGGCCTCGCCCATGGCGTGCAAGTCGCGCAAGTTTTCGGCAAGCCCGCGCCGGGCGCTGAGGACGATGGCGAACTGGCCGATGCCGTCTCGGCGCTGGTCAATCTCGGCTACAAGCGCGTCGAAGCCTTCGGCGCGGTGAGCAACGCTTCGCGCAAGCTCGGCCGCAAGGTCGCCGCCGCCGATCTGATTCGCGCCGGGCTTAAAGAATTGGGCACGCCGACATGAGCCCCGTCCTTAAAGATAATGCTCCCAAAGACATCCGCCTGGTGACGGGCGTTGCCGACGCCGAGGAAAATCTCGAAGCGGCGCTGCGGCCGCAAGCGCTCGCCGATTTCACCGGCCAAGCGCAATTGCGCGAGAATTTGCAGGTCTTCATCACGGCGGCGGCTGGCCGCGCCGAGGCGATGGACCATGTGCTGCTGTCCGGTCCGCCCGGCCTCGGCAAGACGACGCTGGCGCGCATCATCGCGCGCGAATTGGGCGTCGGCTTCCATTCGACCTCCGGCCCGATCATCGCCAAGGCCGGCGACCTCGCGGCGCTGCTGACCAATTTGCAGCCGCGCGACGTTTTGTTCATTGATGAAATTCACCGTCTGCAGCCTGTCGTCGAAGAAGTGCTCTATCCGGCGATGGAAGATTTCCAGCTCGATCTGATGATCGGCGAGGGGCCGGCGGCGCGCTCGGTCAAGATCGACTTGCAGCCATTCACGCTGATCGGCGCCACGACGCGCACCGGCCTTCTCACGACGCCGTTGCGGGATCGCTTCGGCATTCCGCTGCGCCTGAATTTCTACGAGACGGCCGAACTCGAAGCCATCGTGCGGCGCGGCGCCCGTCTGCTCGGCTTCGCCATGACCGACGACGGCGCCCATGAGATCGCCAGGCGGGCGCGCGGCACGCCGCGCGTCGCGGCGCGGCTGCTGCGCCGGGTGCGCGATTTCGCCGCCGTGCTCGGCAACGGCGCGGTCGATGCCAAATCGGCCGACCACGCCCTGGAGCGGCTCGAAGTCGACAAGGCCGGCCTCGACGCCATGGACCGGCGCTATCTGCTGTGCATCGCCGACCATTATGCCGGCGGGCCGGTCGGCGTCGAAACGCTGGCCGCAGCGCTCTCCGAGCAGCGCGACGCCATCGAGGACGTCATCGAGCCCTATCTCATGCAGCAGGGCTTCATCATGCGCACGCCGCGCGGCCGCATGATCGCCGACGGCGGCTGGCGCCACTTGCGCCGTGAACCGCCGAAGAACCTCTCGCAACAGTTCGACATGCTGGGCGGGGAGGCGGACGATGAGTAAGACACTGTCCGGCTTCGAAGGCCTCACGCACATCTTTAACCTGCGCGTCTATTACGAAGACACCGACGCGGGCGGCATCGTCTATTACGCCAACTATCTGAAATTCGCCGAGCGGGCGCGCACCGAAGTGCTGCGCGATCTCGGCGTGGCGCAACGCGAATTGCTTGAGGTCGAGGGTATCGGCTTCGCGGTGCGCCGCTGCGCCGTCGATTACTTCGCGCCGGCCAAGCTCGATGACGAGTTGCAGGTCCATAGCGTCGTGCGCGCCCTCGGCCCGGCCAGCCTCGACATCGAGCAGAGCGTCCGGCGCGGAGATGGCGTCGGCGAATTGGTCCGCCTCGACGTCAAGCTCGCCGTGATCAACAAATCGGGCCGCGCCTCGCGTATCCCCGAAGACGTCGCTGAACTTCTCAAACCCTTCGTCGTTCACGCCGAAGGGGAAACCTCCGTCAATCCGCACAACAAGAAGAGAGCATAAGTCCGATGGACCCCACCGCGCTTCCTCCGGCAATCGACTCGGCCACGCTCGGCGGCACCGCCGCCGTCGTCGAAATGTCGGTCTGGCATCTGTTCATGCAAGCCGACTGGCTCGTCAAATCCGTCATGGTCGGCCTGCTCGCCGCTTCGTTCTGGAGCTGGGCGATCATTTTCGAAAAGGTGCGCCGCCTGCGCCGCCTCGACTCGGAAGCCTCCGATTTCGAGGACACCTTCTGGTCCGGCGGCTCGCTCGAAGATCTCTATGACCGCATCGGCACGCGGCCGGACGGCCCGATGGAAGGCCTGTTCGCCGCCGCCATGCGCGAATGGCGTCGCTCCACCGCCAAGGGCCTGACCACCACGGAATCGATGCGTTCGGCGCTGCAGCAGCGCATCGAGCGCGTGATGACGACGACGCTGTCGCGCGAGGTCGATCGGCTCGACCGCCATATGATCTTCTTGGCGTCGGTCGGCTCGACCGCGCCGTTCGTCGGCTTGTTCGGCACGGTGTGGGGCATCATGAACAGCTTTCAGGCCATCGCGGTGTCGAAGAACACCTCGCTCGCCGTGGTCGCGCCCGGCATCGCCGAAGCTTTGTTCGCCACCGCCATCGGCCTCGTCGCCGCCATTCCGGCGGTGATCGCCTATAACAAGCTGTCGGGCGACATCAACCGTTACGCCGGCCGCTTGGAAGCCTTCATCAACGACTTCTCCGCGATTCTCTCGCGGCAACTGCAGGAGAAGCAGTAGTCATGGGCGCAGCCCTTCAAGGCGGCGGACACGGACACGGCCGCAGCCGCCTCGGCGGCCGCCGCAAATCCGCGCCGATGAGCGACATCAACGTGACGCCGATGGTCGACGTCATGCTGGTGCTGCTCATCATCTTCATGGTGACGGCGCCGTTGCTCACGGTCGGCGTTCCGGTCGATCTGCCGAAAACCGACGCCGCGCCGATCACCGGCCAGGACGAGCCGCTGGTCGTCTCCGTCAACAGCCAAGGGCAAATCTTCCTCCAGGAGACCGAGATCGACCTGCCGACCCTGGTCGCCCGCCTGCAAGCCATCACTGGCAACAAGCCCGATTCGCGGATTTTCGTGCGCGGCGACAAGTCGGTGAACTATGGCCGCGTGGTCGAAGTCATGGGAACCTTGAGTTCCGCGGGATTCTCCCGTGTCGCTTTGCTCGCAGAATTGCCGCAATCGGGTGGTAGCCCGGCTTCTGCGGCGCAACCGGCGCGCCGGTAGGGAGCGATATGAGACAAGGCACGATCTTTTCGGCGCTCTTTCACGCCGCTCTGGCTCTTCTGATCATCTTCGGGCTGCCGATTTTCAACGACCCGAAGAAGATCGAGGACCAGCCGATCGTGCTCGAAATGGTGCAGATCGCCGAAAAGAGCAATCCGCGCCCCAATCCGACGCCGGTCGAAGCGCCGCGCCCGACGCCCCAACAGGAAGCCAAGCCGGTGCCGGCTCCGCCGCCGCCCGCGCCGCCGCCGACTCCCACGCCGCCGCAAGTCGCCGAACGCGCGCCGACGCCGACGCCAGCCCCCAAGCCGCCCGAGCCCAAGCCGGAAATCGCCAAGCCCGAGCCGGTGCCGGCGCCCAAGCCCGAGGTGAAGAAGCCCGAGCCGCCGAAGCCGGAGCCGAAGGTGGCGCAGACGCCGCCACCGAAACGGCCCGATCCGCCGAAGAAAGAGCCGCCGAAAGAGGACCCGATCGCGTCGATCCTGAAGAATCTCGCGCCGACCAAGCCTGCGCCGCCGCAGCCCAATCAACAGCCGCGTCCGCAGCAGCAGGCCGCCGCCCAGCCGGCCGCGCCGCCGTCGCTCGATCAGGTGGTGACGCGCAGCGAGCAGGACGCGGTGAAAGAAAAAATTCGCCCCTGCTGGTATTTCGACGCCGGCGCGGTTGACGCCAGCAAGTGGATCGTCACCGTCCGGGCGCAGATGGCGCCGGACGGGCGCGTGCTGTCGGCGCAGATTCTGCCGTCGTCGCAGTCGGGCCCCGCTTATAGCCGGGCCGCCGAAGCGGCGCGGCGCGCGGTGCTGAACCCGCAATGCCAGCCGCTGCCCCTGCCGGCGGGAAAATACAACCAGTGGAAAGAGCTGGACCTCACTTTCAATCCTCAAGACATGATGGGATAGCGGATGCCTTCGACGAAATTCGCCATGCTCGCGCGCTTCTTTGTTTTCGTAATGGTGGCCTGCGCCACCGCTGCGGCTTTGCCGTTTCAGGCTCAGGCGCAATTGCGCATCGACATCACGCGGGCCAATCCGCAGCCGATGCCGATCGCGGTGCCGAATTTCTACGGCGCAAGCGCCGCCGAACAGAAGTTCGGCCAGGACGTCGCCAAGGTCATCTCCGACGATTTGCAGCGCTCGGGCCTGTTCCGGCCGATCGAGCAGCGCGCTTTCATCCAGACGCCCGAGCAGCTTCGCACGCAGCCGCGCTTCGGCGACTGGCGCGTCATCAACGCCCAGGCGTTGGTGTCGGGCGCTGCGATCCTGCAGCCCGACGGCAAGGTGCGCTATGAATTCCGCCTGTGGGACGTGTTCGCCGAGCAGCAGATGTACGGCGTTGCGCTGACCACCGAGCAGAGCAACTGGCGTCGCGTCGCCCATCAAATCGCCGACGCGATCTATAAGCGCATCACCGGCGAGGACGGCTATTTCGACACGCGCGTGGTCTATGTCGCCGAGAGCGGCCCGCAGCAGCGCCGCGTCAAGCGTCTCGCCATCATGGATCAGGACGGCGCCAACCACCGCTATCTGACCGACGGCCGCGTGTTGGTGCTGACCCCGCGCTTCTCGCCGACGAGCCAGGAGATCACCTATCTCTCCTACCTCAACGACCGGCCGCGCGTGTATCTGTTCAACATCGACACCGGCCAGCAGGAAGTGCTCGGCGATTTCCCCGGCATGACCTTTGCCCCGAGGTTTTCGCCGGACGGCAACCGCGTCGTCATGTCGCTCTCGAACAACGGCAACACCGACATCTATATGATGAACCTGCGCACGCGCCAGTCGACGCGACTGACGACCGAAGCGGGCATCGACACGGGGCCGTCCTTCTCGCCGGACGGCAACCGCATCGCCTTCGAGTCCGACCGCGGCGGCGCGCAGCAGATCTACACCATGACGAGCGACGGCAGAGACCAGAAGCGCATCAGCTTCGGCCAGGGCCGCTACGCCACCCCGGTCTGGTCGCCGCGCGGCGACTTGATCGCCTTCACCAAGCTGTTCCAGGGCAAATTTTTCATCGGCGTCATGCGGCCGGACGGCTCTGGCGAGCGGCTTTTGAGCGAAAGCTACCTGGTCGAAGGCCCCACTTGGGCCCCCAATGGCCGCGTTTTGATGTTTTTCCGCCAAACGCCGGGGGATGACCGGGGGACAGGCGGGTCGACCCGGATCTATTCGATCGATGTCACCGGCTCCAACGAACGCGAGGTCGTGACCCCGACGGACGCCTCCGATCCGGCTTGGTCCCCCTTGATTCCCTGAATATTTTGCTCGGAGTCGCCCTTGATTCGTTGATTTAGCAGGACTATAGTCCGGCCACCCTGGAAAGGGTATTGCAGCAGGGGCTTTCGTGTGGGCCCGTGACGTATGGGTGCGCTTATTTCAATCCGCAGGTTGACGGCGGAGTGAACCAAAGCCGGTCATGTCCGTTAGTTCCCTGACGCCGTACCCGTTTCCAGACAGATCTTCAGATCCCTACAGACGACAACATGGACCCCCGGGGTCCGATTCAGAGGAATAATAAAATGTCTCTCCGCATCATCAGCGCTTTTGCCGCTGTCCTGCTCCTCGCGGCTTGCGAGACCGCCCCCGAGAATACCGGCGCGGCCTCCGGCGCTGGTGGCGCTTCTTCGGGCAGCTCTTCGTCCGCTGCCGCCGGCCCCCGTCCGGGCTCTCAGGAAGACCTGGTCGTCAACGTCGGCGACCGCGTGTTCTTCGACTTCGACCAGTTCAGCGTCCGTCAGGACCAGCGCGCTGTGCTCGACCGTCAGGCCGCTTGGCTGAAGAAGTACCCGGAAGTCACCGTGACCGTCGAAGGTCATGCTGACGAGCGCGGCACCCGCGAATACAACATCGCGCTCGGCAACCGCCGCGCCACCGCCGCCAAGAACTACCTGGTCGCCCTCGGGATCAACCCGAACCGCGTCCAGACGATCTCCTACGGCAAAGAGCGTCCCGCGGTCGCCGGCTCGAACGAGCAGGCTTGGTCGCAGAATCGCCGTGCGGTCACCGTCGTCACGGCCCGCGCCGGCAGCTAAGCTGTTTGTTCACCGCCGGATGTCCTCGGGCATCCGGCGGTGGCGCGCATTTAAGGCGTCTGTTCCCCGGCCATCGGCCGACCCTGGACAGACGCCTTATTTATGCCCATTTGCCGGCTCAGACTGGCAAAGTACCGTTTATGTGAAGGCCGAGCCGGCATCCCTAGTGGATATGGGCCCGGCTTTCGTGATTCGATCTGCTAGATTCAACAGCGTTCTTTGTTCTTTCGGCAATGGGATTGTGGCGATGACCCGGGCTCCCTTTTTCTCCTCTCTCGCTTGCGCCGCGCTCTGCGCGTTGATGCTCGGCTCCGCCGCCGTGGTCGGCCCCGCCGCCGCGCAGAGCAGCGCCGATCTGCGCGCCCTGGCCGATCAGGTCGATCGCTTGCAGCGCGAGCTGAACGTCTTGCAGCGCAATGTCTATCAGGGCCAGTCCGGCCGTCCCGCGACCGGCGGCGCTCCCGTCGTGCCGGGAGAAGCGGGCCGCGTCGCCGATCTGCAAGTGCGCCTCGACGACATGGACGCGCGCATCAGCCAGCTCGTCGGCCAGATCGAAGAGACCAATCATCGCATCACGACGATGGAGCAGCGCTTCGAACGCTTCTCCACCGATCTCGACATGCGCCTGAGCCAGGCTGGCAGCGGCGCGCCGAACGCCGAGCAAGCGACAACCCTGGCGCGACCGCAGCCGGCGGCGCCGGCGGGGGCCGGCGATCCGTCGCAGAACGCGTCGACGAGCGGCAATCTCGGCACCTTGTCGGCGGGCAATGCGGCCGCGCCGGCGCGTGGCGTGGCCAGCCAGCCGCCTGCGGCGCAGCAAGGCGCGGCCCTGCCCGACGGCACGCCGGACGAGCAGTACAAATACGCTTTCAGTTTGGTGAGCAGCGCCAACTATTCCGGCGCCGAGCGGGCGCTGACGGCCTTCGTCGAACAGCATCCGACCCATTCGCTCGCCGGCAACGCGCAATATTGGCTCGGCGAAACCTTCTATGCGCGCAACGACTTCAATGGCGCGGCGCGTGCCTTCGCCGTCGGCTATCAGAAGTACCCCAAGAACGCCAAGGCGCCGGACAATCTGCTGAAGCTCGGCCTGTCGCTCGGCAATCTCAACAAGCCGAAGGAAGCCTGCCAGTCCTATGCCTTGTTGAAGAAGGATTTCCCCAAAGCGCCCGCCGAACTGCTGCGTCGCGCCGAGGGCGAGCAGAAGCGTCTGCGCTGCACCTAACGACAAAGCGGGGGACCGTCGCTTGGGGATAGCACCGACCATCTGATCGAGCCTGCCGCGCCGCCATTGTCGACGGCGGGGGGTACGGCGCGCGCCTTCGCCGCAGCCATGCGCCCGCTCGGTCCATACCCTGCAAAACCGCATCTCGCCGTTGCCGTCTCCGGCGGCGCCGACAGCATGGCGCTCGTTCTGCTCGCCGACGCTTGGGCGCGCAAACGCGGCGGCCGCGTCACGGCGCTCACCGTCGATCACGGTTTGCGTGCCGAGGCTGCGAGCGAAGCCCGCCAAGTGGCGCGCTGGCTGCGCGCGCGGGGCATCGCGCATCGCACGCTGCGCTGGGCGCCGCCGAAAGACACGCGCGCCAACATCCAGGCCAAAGCGCGCGAGGCGCGCTATGGCCTGCTGACTGCGTGGTGCCGTGCCCACGATGTCGCCGATTTGCTCATTGCCCATCATCAAGAAGACCAGGCCGAGACGTTCCTGCTGCGTCTGGCGCGCGGCAGCGGCCTCGACGGCTTGGCCGCCATGTCGCCGCTGGCGATGCGCGGCGGCATCCGTCTGCTGCGTCCGCTGCTCGCCGTGCCCAAGGCGTCGCTGGTCGCCTTTTTGCGCTGGCGCGGGCAAGCCTGGATCGAGGATCCGAGCAACCGCGATGCGGCTTATGCGCGGGTCCGCCTGCGCGCGTTATTGCCGATGCTGGCTGCCGAAGGGCTGACCGCCGAACGCCTGGCCGAGACGGCGGCGCGGCTCGGCCAGGCGCGCACAGCCCTCGGCGACGCCTGCGACGCTTTGCTCGTCCTCGCGGCAGAGTTGCATGACGCCGGCTATGCCCGCGTCGATGCGGGCGCTTTGGCCGCCGCGCCGCGCGAAGTCGCCTTGCGCGCCCTGGCGCGGCTGTTGATGGCGCTCGGCGGCCAGGATTACACGCCGCGCTACGACCGCCTCTGCCGCCTTGCCGGCGACATCTTTGCCGGCGGCCTCACAACCGCGCGCACGCTGGCGGGTTGCCGTATTTTGCCTGAACCAGGCGGAATGTTGCTCATTCTGCGCGAGACGCGCGGGCTGGCGCCGGCTGTGCCCGTCAGCCGCGCGCCCGTCCTGTGGGATGGCCGCTTCACCGTCACGGTGCGGCGCGGCGGCGCTGTCACAGTCGGAGCCTTAACCGAGGCGGGCTGGCGCGAATTGCGCGCCCTTGGCGTGGAACCCGGCGGGCTGCCGCGCCTTTTGCTGCCGACAGTGCCGGCTTTGCGCGATGCGAAGGGCCTTTTGGCCGTGCCGCATCTGGCATGGCGTCGCGCCGGCAAACGCCAAGCCGTTGAGGCGCTTGACGATTACGTGATCGCCGGGCCGCGCCTCGCTTAGCCGCTTGATCGGGCTTTAGGCTTGTTTAAGGATATTTCCAGCACTATTTATGCACAGACCGGCCGTCTTCGGGCCGGAACCGCGCGCCATTCAGGCTGCGCTTCAGGCAGGGCCATCCGTGAACTTAGGCAAAAATCTCGTCCTCTGGGTCATCATCGGTTTGCTGTTGATCGCCCTGTTCAACATGTTTCAGGCGCCGTCCAATCGCGGCCCGCAAGCGCGCCTCGCCTTCTCGGACTTCATCACCGAGGTCGATCGCGGCCAGGTCGCCGACGTCACCATTCAAGGCCAGACGATCAACGGCCATTTCTCCGACGGCCGCGCGTTCTCGACCTATTCGCCGAACGACCCCAATCTCGTCAGCAAGCTGACCGAAAAGAACGTCCGCATTTCGGCAGCGCCGCCGGAGGAAAACTCCCCGTCGCTGATCGGCATCCTGCTGTCCTGGTTCCCGATGCTGCTGCTGATCGGCGTGTGGATATTCTTCATGCGCCAGATGCAGGGCGGCGGCGGCAAGGCCATGGGCTTCGGCAAATCGCGCGCCCGCCTGCTGACCGAAAAGGTCGGCCGCGTCACGTTCGACGACGTCGCCGGTATCGATGAGGCCAAGCAGGAGCTTGAGGAGATCGTCGAGTTCTTGAAGGACCCGCAGAAATTCCAGCGCCTCGGCGGCAAGATTCCGAAGGGCTGCTTGCTCGTCGGCCCGCCGGGCACCGGCAAGACCTTGCTGGCGCGCGCCATCGCCGGCGAAGCCAATGTGCCGTTCTTCACCATCTCGGGCTCCGACTTCGTCGAAATGTTCGTCGGCGTCGGCGCGTCGCGCGTGCGCGACATGTTCGAACAGGGCAAGAAGAGGCACACGTCTGAACTCCAGTC
>CAZVLU010000003.1:0-133556 GCA_964628235.1 uncultured Rhizobium sp.
TTGGCGATGCTGCGCCAGGTCGTCATCGGCCCGCCGATCGGCGCGTTGGTGCCGATGATATGCGGCAGAATGATCATGCCAGCGGCATAGGAATAGTTCGTCACCTGATCGACGCAGCCGCCCGAGGTGAAGAGGAAACGGCGGAGTTGTGTCCGCGCATGATGGAATCCGCCGGCGCTCGACCAGCCGTAGGAGCCGCCGAAGATGCCTTGCGCGCCATGCGCCTTGCGCACGCGCGTCAGTTCGCCAGCGACGAGATCGAGCGCCTCGTCCCAACTCACTTCGACGAAAACGTCGTTGCCGCGGTTTCTGTCACGCCGCTCCAGCCAGCCCTTGCGCACCGACGGTTTGGCGACGCGGGTCGGCGCATAGAGCGCGTCGGCCATGCCGCGCAAAATCGGCGAAGGCTGTGGATCGCGCGAGAAGGGATGGACGGCGACGACACGACCGTCCTTCACCTCGACGGAGCCGGCGCCCCAATGGGTGCTGGTGAGGCGCTCGCGATTGCTCATGAAGCCTCTAAGAAACCCAAGAGGCTTATTCGGCGGCGCTGGCGAGCGTCGGCTTCAAGCCGTACTTATCGAGCAGGCCGAGGTCCTTCATGATCTGCACGCCCTTGGCGACGCCCTGCGGATTGTGCGGCTTGAGCGGCTTGCGCAGCGGGCCGGACGGTAGGCCGACCGCCTGCATCAGGCTCTTCACGGCGACCGGGTTGATAGCGCTATAGCAGTAATGCAGCAGCGGCAGCATCTTCAGATAGGTGTCGCGGAACACGTCCGACTGCGCCGGGGTTTTCCATGGCGTCGACATGGTGGCGATTTCGCCCGGCGCGAGATTGCCCGACATGTTGGCGGTGCCATGGCCGCCGAGCGACATGGTGGGAACGACGAGGCCGAGGTTCGGCGAGTCGCAGCACATGACGGCGACGTTCGGCTTGGCCTTCAGCACCTGGGCGACCTGGCCGACGCGTGTCGTCGATTCCTTATGCACGACAACGTTGGGATGCTCGAACAGGCGCAGCAACTGCTCGGTGTTGAGATCGCTTTTGACGCGCGGCGGGTTGTTGTAGATGCCGAGCGGCAGCTTTACGGCGTTGGCGATGTCGAGGAAATATTCGACGATGTCCTCTTCCGGCGCGCAGATGTAGGAGGGCGCGGCGAGAATCGCGCCGTCGGCGCCTTCCTTCTCGGCGAACTGCGTCATCTTGATCGCCGAGTCGGTGCTGTTGCCGCTGCAGCCGTACCACAGCTGCATCTTGCCCTTCTTCATCTTCACGGTTTGGCGAATGATCTCGTGGCGCTCTTCGAGCGAGAGCATCGAGACTTCGCCGGTCGAGCCCATGATCA
Source organism: uncultured Rhizobium sp. (assembly GCA_964628235.1). Taxonomy (GTDB): domain Bacteria; phylum Pseudomonadota; class Alphaproteobacteria; order SMXQ01; family SMXQ01; genus CAMAVH01. Next base: position 1,347 of record CAZVLU010000003.1, read on the forward strand.
GCACGGCGACCGAGCCGTTGCGCTCTTGGAAGTCGAGGATGGTGCGAAAGCCCTCGAAGTCGACGCTGCCGTCGCGGTTGAACGGCGTGACGATGGCGACGAACGAGCCAGAAATCAGATCATGGGCCATGACGAAAATCCTTCCGTGAGGAGCCGCGCGACTTGGCCGCGCGAGAACCGAAATATCAGTGGGATTGGCAAGTAACATCGCAGGCACGGCGCGGCCAAGTCAAGCTGGCCTCAGAGACGACTACGCACGCTTCAGTAACGGCCCGCCGGTGGGAACAACCGTGAGATCAAGCACATAAGGACGACCGCTCTCGACAACGCGGATGGCTTTTTCGAGCGCCGCCTGCAGATCGCCGGCGCGGGCGACCGGCGCGCTCGCTTCGACGCCCTGGCCTTCGGCGAGCTTCTGGATGTCGCAGGCGGGGTCGTCGATGCGCATGCCGATCCATTTGTTCTCGACCGGGCGGCCTCGCTCTTTGGCGACGGCTTCCTGGTGGATCTCGTCGTTGAAGTTCGACTTGTTGTTGCAGACGATGATCAGCACCGGGATGCGGTAATGCGCCGCCGTCCACAGCGCGGTGACGCCTTGCAGGAAATCGCTGTCGCCGAGCAACGTCATCGCCACGCGGTCAGAGCCGCGCAGCGCCAGGCCGGCGCCGATGCCCATGCCGGGGCCGGCGCCGAGACCGCCGCCGCCGTCCCAGCCGAGGAAATCGAGCGGCTCATGGAACGGATAATATTCGCTGGCCCAGCCGAGACTGAAGCGCACGATGGTGAACTTGCGGTTCTTGCGCGTTTCGTTGAGGCAGTAGGTCAGCTCTTTGTAGGTGATGACGCGGTCGCCGAGTTCAGGCGCTGCGGGCACGGCGTGGGACGCGGGCGCGACGCCCTCCCATTTGCCTTTGGCCGAAGCGCCTTTGGCGGCAAGCGCGGGAAGCAGCGCGGCGATGGTCGCGTCCGGCTCGGCCAGCACCCGCAGATCGACGGCGGGCAGGCCCTGGTGGTCCATGCTCCAGCCGTTATGCACGTAGCTGTCGATGCTGCAGTGGATCATGTAGGCCTTGGCCGGTTCGCCGCTGCCAGCGATGAGCTGCAACGCGCCGGCGAGATCTATGCAGTTCATGGCCAGGATCACGTCGGCTTGGCGCATCAGGTCCTGGCTCTCTTTCGGCAGGTTCGGACGCGGCGCCGGGCCATGCAGCGGATGGTCGGTCGGGAAGGATGCGCCGACACGCAGGTCGGTGACGACGCGCGCGCCGAGCATTTCGGCGAGCTTCACGCGGCGGTCCCAGTCGGCGCTGTCGCGCGAGCATTGGCCGATGAACAGGAGCGGGCGTTTCGCCTCGGTCAGGCGCTTGACCATTTCGTCGACGGCGACGGGCGAGGGGGCCGGCGTCGGGCCGGGCTGATAGCGCGCCATGTCGGGCATGTCGTCGAGCGTCTGTTCGCTCGGCTTTTCCTGCAGGCCGGCATCGAGGCAGACATAGACCGGGCCTTTCGGCGCGGTGCGAGCGATCTGCTGGGCGCGCAGCAGCGCTTCGAGCGTCGCCGGCACCGAGGCGGGCGTGTTGTCCCATTTGACGTAGTTGCGCAGCAGCGCGCCCTGGTCGGCGGTGGTGTGGATCCAATCGACCCAGGGGCGGCGCTCGTTGGCGTCGATCGGTCCGACGGCGCCGATGATGGTCATCGGCACGCGGGCGCACCAGGCGTTGAAGATCTGCATCAGGCCGTTCATCAGGCCGACGTTGCTGTGCAGGATGCAGCCCATCGGCTCTTCGGTGACTTTGGCGTAACCGTGGGCGATGGCGACGGCATGGCCCTCGCTGAGCGTCAGCAGCATCTGCGGATCGCGGTTGCCGAGATAGTTCACCAAGCTGTCGTGCAGGCCGCGATAGCTGGCGCCCGGGTTCATGGCGACATATTTGACGCCGAGGCGGCGAATCATCTCCGCCATCACGTCGCTCGACCATTCGATGGCCGGATTGCCGACGTTGACCGGGAGTTCGATGTCTTCGAGGCGCGCCATGATCGTCCGTGCTCGCTGCGATTGGTGGGACCAGCTATATAGCCCAGGGCCTTGATTTTGGCGGCTACTTTACTGGAATGTCAGATACCCGAGCTGTAGCATATTAGCTATGGGACAGGGCAGCGGGAAAGGCAATCGTGAGCCCCAAAATGAGTCAACGATTCGGCGATAGCGGAGCCGGCCGAGGCCGCTTGGAAGACCTCCGGCTACTGACCGGCCAGGGGCGCTTTACCGACGATCTGCGTCCGGCGGGAGCGGCGGTCGCCTATGTCCTACGCTCGCCCCATGCCCATGCCGAGATTGTCGCCATCGATCTCGCAGCGGCGAAAGTCCTGCCCGGCGTGCTCGCCGTCCTGACTGGCGCCGATGTGCTGGCCGATGGCTTGGGCGCCATTCCCTGCGTCAGCCGGCCGCGCAGCGCCGATGGCCAGGTGCAGGACATCATCGAACCGCCGCATCTGGCCCTGGCGACCGACCGCGTGCGCTTCGTTGGCGATGCCGTGGCCTTGATCGTGGCGGAGAGCTTGGCGCAGGCCAAGGACGCTGCCGAACTGATCCAGGTCGATTACCAGCCGTTGTCCAGCGTGACCGATACGGCGGCAGCGGCTGATGTGGCCGCACCGCAGCTTTGGCCGCAAGCGCCGGGCAACCGATCCTTCATCTACGAGATCGGCGATCCGGTCGCGGCGGAGGCAGCGATGGCGAAGGCCGCGCATATCACTCGCCAGCGTCTGGTCGTCAGCCGCGTCTCGGCCAATCCGATGGAGCCGCGCAACGCCATCGGCGCTTATGACGCGGCCAGCGACCGCTACACGCTCACGACTGGCCATCAGACGCCGCACCAGATGCGCAGCGTGCTGGCCAAATTCATTTTCAATGTGCCCGAAGAGCAGATGCGGGTGATCTCGCCCGATGTCGGCGGCGGCTTCGGCCTCAAGGGCGGCTTGTTCCGCGAGCAGATCCTCGTGCTGTGGGCGGCCAAGCGGCTGAATCGCGCCGTCGCCTGGCAGGCCGACCGCAGCGAGTCGCTACTGGCCGACGATCACGCGCGCGACAATGTCGTCGATGTCGAGCTTGGCCTGGATGCCGATGGCAAGTTCGTCGCCTTGCGCGTGCATAGCTTGGCGGCGCTCGGCGCTTATGTCGCGTTGCGCGGCGCCCATCCGCCGACCAATAATCTCGGCTCGTTATCCGGTGTCTACGTCCTGCCGGCGATCTACGCCAAGGCCGAAGGGCTATTCACCAACACCGCGCCGACCTCGTCCTATCGCGGTGCCGGGCGGCCGGAAGCGACCTACATGCTGGAACGCATCATCGATATCGCTGCAAGCGAAATGGGCATTGATCGCTTGGAGATTCGCCGGCGCAACGCCATTCCGGCCTCGGCCATGCCTTATAAAACCGGCTTTCTCTTCACCTACGACAGCGGCGAGTTCGAGAGCGGCATGACGCTGGCGGCGGACGCCGCCGACTGGTCAGGCTTTCCCGCGCGGCGCGAACAGGGGAAAGCGCGCGGCAAGCTGCGCGGCATCGGCATCGCCAATTGCATCGAACAGGCCGGCGGCCCCTATGGCGCGCCGTGGGAGGAATATGCCGATCTGTGCTTCAAGCCAGACGGCAGCATCGACATTCTCGTCGGCACCATGTCGAACGGCCAGGGCCACGAGACGGTGTTCGCCGACATGCTGGCGGCGAAATTCGGCATCGCGCGCGAGCGCTTGCGCGTCGTGCAGGGCGATACCGATCGCGTGAAGATGGGGCGCGGCAGCTTCGGCTCGCGCTCGATGATGACGGCGGGCTCCGCCGTGACCATGGCAGGCGATGCCGTGCTGGCCAAGGCATCGCGCATCGCGGCGCATAAGCTCGGCGTCGCGGCGGCGGATGTCGGCTTCGCCGAGGGACGCTTTACCGCGCGCGCGACCAACCGCAGTTTGAGCTTCGATGAGGCGATGACTGCGGCGAACGACGCCGGCTTGCCCGCCGATCTTGCAGGCGGGCTCGACGGCGGCGCGGTCTATCGTCCGCCCGAGCCGACCTATCCCAACGGCTGCCATGTCTGCGAAATCGAGATCGACCGCGAGACGGGCGATGTCGAGATTCTCAACTATGTCGTCGCCGATGATGTCGGCACCGTGCTCAACCATGCCATGGTGGTCGGCCAGGTGGTCGGCGGCGTGGCGCAGGGCGTCGGCCAGGCGTTGATGGAACAAGTGTCCTACGATGCCGAGAGCGGCCAATTGCTCACCGGCTCTTTCACCGATTACGCCATGCCGCGCGCCGGCAATGTGCCGCGCCTGCAGGTGTTGAACAATATTGTGCCGAGCACGACCAATTTGCTCGGTGTCAAAGGCGCTGGCGAGGCCGGGGTGATCGGCGCGATCCCGGCGGTGATCGGCGCTGTGGCCGATGCGCTCGGCATCCGGCATATCGACATGCCGGCGACGCCGGAAAAAATCTGGAAGCTGATCTCTAAGAACTAACTGCGCGCCTTACGGCGCGACGACTTCGCCGTTCGGCTTGCGCTCGACGAAGTGGCAGGCGACGAAATGCTCGTCGCCGATTTCCTTCAGCGGCGGCTCGGCTTCGGCGCAAATTTCTTGCGCGAAGGGACAGCGCGTGCGGAAGCGGCAACCCGACGGCGGGTTGAGCGGCGACGGCAGTTCGCCTTCGACCATCGGCTGATCGATCAGTTTCGGCTGGTCGGGATCGGGCACCGGCACGGCGGCGAGCAAGGTGCGCGTGTAAGGATGCAGCGGCCGCGCCCACAGGCTCTTGCGCGGCGCTTTCTCGACGATCTTGCCGAGATACATCACGGCGACGCGATGGGCGAGATGCTGCACCACCGAGAGGTCGTGCGAGATGAACAGATAGGCGAGGCCGCGCTCGCGCTGCAAGTCGCCCAGCAGATTGACGACCTGGGCCTGCACCGAGACGTCGAGCGCCGAGACCGGCTCGTCGCAGATGATGACGTCGGGGTTAAGCGCCAGCGCGCGGGCGATGCCGATGCGTTGGCGCTGGCCGCCGGAAAATTCATGCGGATGGCGCGTCAGCATTTCGGGGCGCAAGCCGACGCGTTCGGCCAAGGCGATGACGGCGTCGCGCCGCGCCCGCTTGTCGCCGACGCCATGGACGCTGAGCGGCTCCTCGATGATCTTGCCGACGCGCAGGCGCGGATTGAGCGAGGCGTAAGGGTCTTGGAAGATCATCTGCAGGCGGGCGCGATACTGGCGCAGCGCGCCACGGCTCAAGCCCGCGATTTCCGTGCCGTCGAGTTGGACGCTGCCTGCGGTCGGTTTGACCAGGCCGACGATGGCCTTGCCGAGCGTCGATTTTCCGCAGCCCGATTCGCCGACGAGGCCGAGCGTCTCGCCTTTATTCAAGGTGAGGCTGACGCCGTCGACGGCGCGCACGGTGCCCTGCGGCGTGTTGAAATGCACGACGAGGCCGGCGATGGAGAGCAAAGGTCCGCTCACGATGCCGTCTCCTGCGTCAGGAAGCAGGCGGTCTTGCGGCCATCGCCTGTCGGCAGCAATTCGGGACGCTCGACATGGCAGCGCGCGAACGCCTTGGGGCAGCGCGGCGCGAAGGCGCAGCCGGGCGGTAATTTATCCGGCAACGGCACGGTGCCTGGAATATCTACGAGGCGTTGGCGGGCGCCCTCCTCGGCATCGGTGTGCATGCGCGGCGTGGCGCCCAGCAGTCCCTCGGTATAGGGGTGCAGCGGGTCTTTGAACAACGGTCCGACGGGGGCTTCTTCGACGACGCGGCCGGCGTACATCACGATCACGCGCTGGGCGACGCGGGCGACGACGCCGAGATTGTGCGTGATGAGCAATATCCCCATGCCGAATTCGGCCTGCAGCTTGGCGAGCAGCGTGAGGATTTGCGCTTGCACCGTCACGTCGAGCGCGGTGGTCGGCTCGTCGGCGATGAGGATTTGCGGTCGGCAGGCGAGCGCCATGGCGATCATCACGCGCTGGCGCATGCCGCCTGACAGGCGGTGCGGATATTCGTCGATGCGGCGGCGCGCGTCGGGGATGCGGACGCGATCGAGCAGCGCGATGGCTTCCTCGTGGGCGGCCGCCTTGGAGATGTCGCGATGTTCGAGGAGCGCTTCGACGATGTGGTCGCCGATCGTCCTGACCGGATTGCGCGAGGTCATCGGCTCTTGGAAGATCATCGAGATGCGGTGGCCGCGCACGGCGCGCATGGCGTCCTCGTCGAGCGCTAGCAGGTTCTCGCCGTCGAGCAGCACCTCGCCGGCGGCGATGCGCGCCGGCGGCTCCGGCAGCACGCGCAGGATCGACATGGCGGTGACCGACTTGCCGCTGCCCGATTCGCCGACGATGGCCAAGGTCTCGCCTTGCGCGAGTTGCAGGCTGACACCATCGACCACGGTGACGTAACCGTTGGGGCTGGAGAATTGGGTCGTGAGATTTCGGACGTCGAGGGCGGGAGCCATCAGCGGTTCTTCAGGCGCGGGTTGAGCGCGTCGTTCAAGCCCTCGCCGACGAGATTGAGCGCCAGCACGGTGACGAGGATGGCGACGCCCGGAATGGCGCTCATGTACCAGGCGGTGCGCATGGCGTCGCGGCCGATGCCGATCATGGTGCCCCAGCTCATCAGGTTGGGGTCGCCGAGGCCGAGGAACGACAGGCCCGATTCGGTGAGGATGGCCGAGGCCACCATGACCGACGACATGACGATGATCGGCGGCAGGCAGTTCGGCAGGATCTGGCGGAAAATGATGCGCGCTTCGCTCATGCCGATGACCACGCAGGACTGCACGAACTCGCGCTCGCGCAGCGAGAGGAATTCGGCGCGCACCAGACGGGCGATCGAGGGCCAGGTGACGGCGCTGATGGCGAGAACGATGGTCATCATCGACGGCTTGAAGATGGCGACCAGCACCACGGCGAGCAGAAAGGTCGGCACGGTCTGGAAGATTTCCGTGATGCGCATCAGCACGTCGTCGACCCAGCCGCGGAAATAGCCGGCCAGCGCGCCGACGGTGACGCCGATGCCGAGCGCTGCCACCGTGGCGGCGAAGCCGATCATCAGCGAGACGCGCGAGCCGTGGACGATGCCGGTGAGGATGTCGCGCCCCAGCGTATCGGAGCCGAGCGGGAATTCGGCGTCGGCGCCGGGCCACAGGAAGGGCATGGTCGCCATGTCCCACGGATCGGCCATGACGAACAGCGGGCCGGCGACGGCGACGAGGAACACGAAGACGAGCAACACGAGACCGATCACCGCCGAGGTCTTGCGGCGGTAGCGCCGCCAGAAATCGCGCAAGGCTTCCATGCTAAAGGGCTTCCATGGTCAGGCGACCTCGATGCGCGGGTCGAGCCAGGCATAGACCAGGTCGGTGACGATGTTGGCGACGATGACGAGCGCCGAACCGATCAGCAGGATGCCGATCAGCAGGTTGTGGTCGCGCTGCAAGATGGCGTCGAAGGCGAGGCGGCCGAGGCCGGGCCAGCCGAACACCGTCTCGACCAGCACCGCGCCGCCGAGCAGCGCGCCGATCTGCAGGCCGAGCATGGTGACCATCGGCAAGATGGCGTTGGGCAGCACATGGCGGAAGGCGATGCGGCGCTGCGACAGTCCCTTGGCGCGCGCCGTGCGGATGTAGTCGAGGCCGTAGATTTCGAGCATCGAGGCGCGCATCAGGCGCGTGTAGACCGCCATATGGAACAGCGCCAGGCTGGTCGCCGGCAGGACCAGGTGGCGGCCGACGTCGAGCGCGGCCTCGAACCAATTGTAATTGGCGGCGATGGTGTACATGCCGTTGCCGGGCAAGAGATCGAGCTTCACGGTGAACAGCACGATGGCCATCAGGCCGAACCAGAACAGCGGCGTGGCGTAGCATAGCAGCGCCAGCACCGAGATGGCGTTGTCGGCGAAGCTGTTGACGCGGCGCGCGGCGAAGACGCCAAGCAGCACGCCCAGCGTGAAGGACACGACGATGCTGGCGAGCATGAGGAGCAGCGTCGCCGGCAGGCGGCTCATGATCAGTTCGAGCACGGAGACGTTGTTGCGGAACGAGAAGCCGAAATTGAGCTGGGCGACGTTCCATAGATATTGCGCCATCTGCACGTAGATCGGCTGGTCGAGCCCGTATGATCGGCGCAGGTCGGCGATATATTCGGCGTCGGCGCCGCCGGCTTCGCCGGCTAGCACGTCGATGGCGTCGCCCGGCGCTAGATGCAGGATGACGAAATTCAGGACGACGATGGCGATGAGCGTGATCGCGGCTTGGCCCAACCGGCGGGCCAGGTAACGGACAAGCCGTTGCCGGCCCGTGCGTCGTGCTGGCGCCGTACGCACGCTTTCGCTCGCCATCGTCATCCTAGAATCGGTCTTTGCTTCAGCTCCGTCTATTTTTCCATATAGACGTCGGCGAAGTTTTCGTAAGGGCCGAGGCCGGTGGTGTTGAGGTTCTTGACCTTCTTGTCGTGGATCGTGAACCACTGCATGTAGACGAGACCAAGGTTCGGCAAGTCGGTCATCACCAAGCGCTGCATGTCCTCGTAGAGCTTGCGGCGCTTCGCCGGGTCGTTTTCGACCTGGGCCGACATTAAAATCTTGTCCATCTCCGGGTTGTCGTAGCCGGAGCCATTGGAGTAGGTGACGCCCTTTTGGATCGACTTGCTCCAATAGAAGCGCTGGATGCCGATGACCGGGTCGGCGATGTTCGACGCGGAGAAGATGTTGATGTCGAAATCGTTGTCGGTCCAGACGCGACGCAAGTAGGTCGGACTGTCGGCGTTGCGGATTTCGGCGGCGATGCCGATGCGCGACAGGCCCTGGCGCAGCAGTTCCGCGGTCTGGCGGAACATCTCGCCGCTCGGCGACCAGTCGATCGTCAGCTTGAAGCGGATGCCGTCGGCGCCCTTCTTGTAGCCGGCCTCGTCGAGCAGCGCCTCGGCCTTCTTCAGGTCGTAGGGGTACTGCGGGATATTCGAGGTGTGGAAGTCCTTCTGCTTGTCGGTGACCGGCGAGGTCGCCTTGGTGGCGTAGCCGAACCACACGTTCTTCACCAAGAAGTCGGTGTTGATGGTGTGGGCGATGGCCTGGCGCACGCGGCGGTCCTGCAGATAGGGACGACGCAGATTGTACTCCATGTAGTTCACGGAGGTGTTGTATTCGTAGCCGGCGGTGGTGACGTTAAGGTGCGGCAGCTTCGCCAGACGCGCGACGTCATTGAGCGGCACGATGTACTGCGTGCCGTATTGCACGGCGCCGCTTTCGAGCGCCACGGCGCGGGCCGAGCCGTCGGGGATGATGCGGAAGATCAGCGCGTCGAGATACGGCTTGCCGGCGTCCCAATAGTCGGGGTTGCGCTCGAGCATGATGTAATTGCCGCGCACCCATTCCTTGAACTTGAACGGGCCGGTGCCGATCGGGTTGACGTTGGCCGGGTTCTTTTGCGGATCGCTGCCCTCGTAGATGTGCTTGGGCATCATCGGCGATTCCATGCCGGCGAGCGCGCGCATGGCGTAGGGCGAGGGCTCGCTGAAGCGCAGGATCGCGGTCAACGGGTCCGGCGTGTCGACGGCGGTGAGGTAGAGGAAGGTCGCCTTGCCGCGCGAGTGGACCTTCTTTAGGATTTCCATGAAGCTGTATTGCACGTCGGCTGATGTGAAGGGCTTGCCGTCATGCCACTTCACGTTCGGGCGCAGCTTGAAGGTGACGGTCTTGCCGTCGGCGCTCTGCTCCCACGAGGTGGCGAGCTGCGGCACCATCTTGAAGTCCGGCGCGTAGGTGACGAGGCCCTCGAACATCTTCGGCGAGACGCCGGCGACCGGCGAGGCGCTGTTGACGCCGGTGACGAGAACCGGCGGCTCGGGGTTGAGGATCATCGACAAGGTGCCGCCGCGGACCGGCTGGCCTTGCGCGAAAGCGGACGTTGCGGCGCTGAGGCCGGCGGCGAGAGCCGCCAGGCCGAGGAAGGCGCCGAGAACCTTGCCCGGGCGGGCGAGGCGGAGAGCGGTGCTGGTCATCGAGTGTTCCTTTCCGACGAGTCTTGCGAGCTGCGGAGCGACGGGCAGCTGCCCGGTTAAGTGGGCCTTATATAGGTCGCCACCAAAGATGGGGCATTTCGACTATCACGCGGGAGGCCAGGAGGGAATAACCTGACGTAGATTGCTAAAATGTCAGAAGCGGATTTGTGAAATTGAGAACAGATCGACCCGGCCTGGTCAAGGCGCAATTCCGCCCTGCGACAAATCCGCCGCGCTTTGCGGCAGGCTGTGCTGCGATCAAGGCGGCGCCGGAGCCCAATCAACTTGCCGTTGCGCCGAAACGGCCAATGCCCCATGAACAGGCGGCAAATAAGCAGCCCGCCGCAGAGCAGGCGCCGAAAGGGAGAGCGAGTTGAGTGTCGATGCGGAAACGCCGCCAGCCCCGCCAGCGCGCAAGGCGCTCTATGCTGCCTATGGGGCGGGCCTCTTCGGCATCGCGCTCACCGACATATACGCCTTAATTATCCCGCTGCTGGCGTTGTCGCTCGGCTTTTCCTCGTCGGAAATCGGCCTCTTGATAGGCGCGCGCTCGATCTTGCCGTTGTTCCTATCGATTCACGGCGGCGCCTTGATGGACCGTCTCGGCACGCGGCGGGTGATGCTGGTCGGCACGGCGACCGCCGCCGTCATGGCCGTGCTGTTTCCGGCGACCGGCTGGTTTCCTTTCCTCATGCTACTGCAGATTTTCTCCGGCCTGTTCATGAACATGAACTGGATCGGCGCGCAGACACTGATTGCGCAAGTGTGTCACGGCGATCCAGTGACGCTCGGGCGTTTCAATTTCATCGTTCGCGCCGGCACCATCACCGCGCCGATCGTCGCCGGCGCGTTGTGGGACTTCGCCGGCGCTTGGCCGACCTTTCTCATGGTCGCCGGCTGCGCCGCCGCCATGCATGTCATGGTCCGCATGGTGCCCGAGCCCGACGCGGAAAAATTCGCCGCCGCGCCGAAACCGTCGATCATGTCGGCGCTGCCGCGCATCGAGGACTACACGCGCTCTTTCGCCTTGATGATGGTGCCGGTGATCGCCTTCACGGTCATCGTCTCCGGCTTGCGCAACGGCTCGACCGGCATCCAGGTCTCGCTCTATGTCGTCTATCTGGAAGATCTCGGCCTGCAAGGCACGATGATCGGCATTCTGTTCTCCGCTCTCGAGATCACCATCGGCTTGGCGTCACTCGTCGTCGGCGCGGCGCGCAAGCTGGGGCGGCCGGAATGGGTGCTGCTCGTCACCACCGTCGTCAGCATCGTCACCATCGCGGTGACGCCGCTGCTCGGCGGCATCTTCGCCCTTTTGGTGCTGATGCAAATGATTCGCGGCGTTTCGCAAGGGTTGATGCAGCCCATGATCTTCGCCATTCAATCAGCCGTCGCGGGACGCGAGAATCAGGGGGCGGTGGTCGGTCTGCGCATCACCGCCAACCGTGTCTGCGGCGCGGTGTTGCCGCCGATCATGGGCGTTCTCGCCGATCAATTCGGCATGGAGGCGAGCTTCCTGCTCACCGGCCTATTGTTGCTGTTGGGCTGCGGCTGGTTGGCCTGGCTGGTGATCCGCCATCCTGAATTCCGGATCGCGCGCATCTAGCGATCAGAGAGCAGAGCGTTTTATACGGCTTGGCCGGCGCACCAGCCGCTCGACCAAGCCCACTGGAAATTGTAGCCGCCGAGCCAGCCGGTGACGTCGACCGCTTCGCCGATGGCGTAAAGGCCGGGCACCTTCTTCGCTTCCATGGTTTTGGAAGAAAGCTCGTTGGTATCGATGCCGCCGAGCGTCACCTCGGCTTTTGCATAGCCTTCCGAGCCGGACGGCGTGACGCGCCAGCGCTGCAAACCCTCGGCGATATGGGCGATGAGATCATCTGAGAGATCGCCCATCGTCGGGTTGGGCAAGCGTTGTTCGACTAAGGCTTGCGCGAGACGGCCGGGCAGCCATTCGCCGAGGATCGTTTTGAATTCGGCTTTGGCCCGCGTGCGTCGGCGGTCTTTCAATTCGGCGACGGCGTCGCGGCTAGGTAGCAGATCGAGCATGATGCTTTCGCCGTCGCGCCAGTAGGACGAAATTTGCAGGATCGCCGGCCCGGACAGCCCGCGGTGGGTGAGCAGCGTCGCCTCGCGAAAGCTAGCTTTACCGCAACTGGCGATCGCGTCGAACGACAGGCCGCTCAACGGCTGCATCAATTTCAAATCGGCCTCGCCGACTTTCAGCGGCACCAACGCTGGCCGCGTTTCGGTCACGGCTAAACCGAAGCGTTTGGCCATGCGGTGCGCGAAATCCGTCGCGCCCATCTTCGGAATCGACAGCCCGCCGCTTGCCAGCACGACGCTGTCGGCTGCGAACGCGCCTTTGTCGGTGTCGATACGAAAGCGCTCGCCCTTTTCGATATGCGTCACGCGATGCTGCAAGCGGACATCGACTTGGCCGGCGGCGCATTCGGCGAGCAGCATGGCGACGATCTGACGCGCCGAGCCGTCGCAGAATAGTTGACCGAGGGTTCTTTCGTGATAGGCGATGCCATGCTTTTCGACCAACGCGATGAAGTCGTGCTGGGTGTAGCGCGCTAGCGCCGATTTGCAGAAATGCGGATTGGCCGACAAGAAGCGGTCTGGGCGCGGATCGCGATTGGTGAAATTGCAGCGCCCGCCGCCCGATATCAGGATTTTCGCGCCAGCCTGCTCGTCATGCTCGAGCAACAGCACGCGGCGACCGCGCTGGCCGGCGGTGAGCGCGCACATCAGCCCCGCGGCGCCGGCGCCGACGATGGCGACGTCGAAGCTGTCGGGCGCGTTCATGGCTCAGGTGTCGATCGAGATACCGACATAGGTCATCAGGATCGACAAGACCTGCTCCTTTTGGCCTGCCGTCAATTGATGGCCGAAGTAATCGATGTTGAGCGTGACATCGTTGTCGATCTTATGCAGCAAGGCGATGCCCGCCTTGGTGACGGTCACGCGCGTGGCACGACCGTCGGCGCCGCCGCGCGTGCGGCTGGCATGCCCCTTGGCCACCAAGTCTTTGATTAATGTCGAGGCGAAGGCCGAAGAGATGTCGAGCCGCTCGGCGATCTCTTTGACGCGCAGCCCCATGTCGTCGCTGCCGTAAATTTGGATCAGCGCCTGATGGGCGAGGGGGTCGATGCCGTATTCCTTGGCTTTGTCCTCGACGATGCGGAAGACGCGGCGCAGCACGTAGCGCGCCTGGGCGATGCCTTGGAAATAGACATGCTTATCTTCGGTGTTGCGCGAGCGCAGCGCCTTACGCCGTTTCTGTTCCAGCGTCTTGGCGTTGATAGCGTCCATCGGAGGCTTACCTCTTGATTTGTTCCAGTGTCATAGCAAATCAAAGCGGGAAAAGTCACCCCGTGCGGCGTAACCTTCGTTTCGATCCTGCGAAACAACAGGAGCCCCCTTGGCAGCGGACGCCGTTCGCACCATTTGTGGGTCATCCAAATACGAACAAGAGGGAGTTCTCGCCATGTGGCCGTTTCAAACGACCAAACAGACCCCCATCACCGCCGATGCCGCCCTGCCGGGCCGCAGCGCGCCGATCCCCACCGCTGACAAACATTTCGTCAACGGCCACCCGCTGAAAGCTCCATTCCCCGCCGGTATGGAGACGGCGATCTTCGGTATGGGCTGCTTTTGGGGCGCCGAGCGGCTGTTCTGGCAGATGCCGGGCGTCTACAGCACGGCGGTCGGCTATATCGCCGGCCATACGCCGAACCCGACGTACGAAGAAGTCTGTTCGGGCCGCACCGGCCATGGCGAAGTCGTGCTCGTCGTTTACGATCCGAAAGTCCTGTCCTACGCTGATCTTCTGAAAGCGTTCTGGGAAAGTCACGACCCGACCCAGGGCATGCGTCAGGGCAACGATGTCGGCACGCAATACCGTTCCGGCATCTACACGACGACGACCGAGCAGCTTAAACTCGCTGAAGCCTCAAAAGCGGCTTACGAAGCGGCGCTGAAGACGCGCGGTCACGCGGCCATCACCACCGAGATCATCGCCGCGCCGACCTTCTACTATGCCGAAGGCTATCATCAGCAGTATCTCGGCAAAAATCCCAATGGCTATTGCAACCTGGGCGGCGTCGGCGTGAGCTGCCCGATGCCGGCGCAAACATAGTTTTCGCCGCCGCGTAATCCCGCTGTCACGAAGCGCGGGGACAATCGGCTCGCGGGCGTGCGCTCGCGAGCCGGGGTCAAGCGGGAGAGCGGAACATGAGAACGCGGCATTTCATTCGTATCGGGTCGATCTGCGTGGGATTGGCTCTGACTGGCGGCGCGGGTGCGGCCATAGCGCAATACAACACATTGAACGGCCAGCAGCCGGTCATCGCCGGCCATCGCGGCGCGCCGGGCTATTTGCCGGACCACACGCTCGATGGCTACAAGCTGGCGATCGAGATGGGCGCCGATTTCATCGAGCCGGATCTCGTGGCGACCAAGGACGGCGTGCTAATCGCGCGCCACGAGCCGATGATCGGCGAGACGACGGACGTCGCGGTACGGCCCGAATTCGCTGCGCGCAAATCGACCCGCATGCTCGACGGCGTGGAGATCACCGACTGGTTCGCCAGCGACTTCACGCTAGCCGAGATCAAGACCTTGCGGGCCAAGCAGCCGCTGGCCGAACGCGACCAATCGCCGAACGGCAAGTTCCTGGTGCCGACGCTGCAAGAGGTGATCGATCTGGCCAAGACCGAATCGGCGCGCCTCGGGCGCGTTATCGGCGTTTATCCGGAAACCAAGCATCCGACCTATCACCAGTCGATCGGCCTGCCGTTGGAAGACCGCTTATTGATCACGCTGGAGCAGGCCGGCTGGACGCAAAAAAGCTCGCCGGTGATCATCCAGAGCTTCGAGGTGGCCAATCTCAAATATATGCGCGGCAAGACTCAAGCGCGCATCGCGCAACTGATCGATGGCGGAGGCTTGTCGCCGCAGGGCGAGATGCTGTCGCGCCCGCCTTCGGCGCAGCCCTACGACTTCGTCGTCGCGGGCAATGCGCGCACCAACAAAGATTTGTTGACCCCGGCGGGTCTCGCGGAGATCAAGACCTATGCCGACATCGTCGCGCCGTGGAAGGCCTATCTCATCCCCTCGCGCCAGGTCGACCGGAACGGCGACGGCAAGATGGACGACCTCAACGGCGACGGGGCGATGGATGAGCGCGACCGCGTCCTGATGCCTCCGACCGACATCATCAAAAACGCCCATGCGGCGGGCCTCATGGTCCATAGCTGGACCTTCCGCAACGAGCCGCGGCGTTTGGCGTCCGACTTTGGCGGCGACCCGCTGGCCGAATATAAAGCCTTCTTCGACGCCGGCCTGGACGGCCTATTCAGCGATTTCCCCGACACGGCAGTCAAAGCGCGGAGCTTGATCGCTCGCTGACCCAAGACGCTTGAACGCAGCGTTTTGCGCGACGAAAGAAACAATGCTGAGCGAGAAGGGGCATCATTCCAATGGTGCCCCTTCGTCGTTCGCGGAGTATGATTTTCGTATTCGACAATAATAATAAATGCGCAGCCCTTTCCGGGGTGCGAGAGGGAGGGGCATTGCTGGGCGGTTTCATGAGCGGCGGCATCGCCCGCGCCCTGCGTAATCCGCAGTATCGCAATTTCGCGCTCGGCGACGTGACATCGCTCATCGGCACTTGGGTGCAGCGCGTCGCCATCGGCTGGTTGACCTGGGAGTTGACCGAGTCGGGCGCCTGGCTCGGCATCGTCGCCTTCGCCGAGCTTGGCCCGTCGATTCTGTTCAGCCCGATCGGCGGCGCCCATGCCGACCGTTTCGAACGACGGCTGATGGCGATGAGCACGGAAATCCTGCTCATGTTCCAGTCTCTGGCTTTTGTGCTGTTGGTCTTCACCGGCTGGATCGACATCTGGTGGGTGGTGGCGCTCACAGGCTTGCGCGGCGCGCTCAACAGTTGGAGCCATCCGGCGCGCCAGTCGCTGATCTCCGGTTTGGTACCGCGCGACCAAATGGCGACGGCGGTGTCGATGAACGCCGTGCTGTTCAACATCGCGCGCTTCATCGGCCCGGCCATCGCCGGCGTCATCATCGTCGAGTGGGGCATCGGCTACGCCTTTCTCGTCAACACCGCGAGCTTCGTGCTGTTCATCTGGGTGCTCTACAACCTGCGCACCGACTATGCCGACAAGATCGAGCGCAAGCGCCAGCCCATGCTGACTCAGCTTCTCGAAGGCTATGGCTACGTCATCCGCCATCCGGGCATCGGCCCGATCATGCTGATGCTGCTGCTAACCGCGCTGTTCGGCCGGCCGATCGCCGAGCTATTGCCGGGCTTCGCCGGCGCGGTCTATCAAAACGGCGCAAGCGGCCTCGCCTGGATGACCTCGAGCATGGGCGTCGGCGCCATGATCGGCGGTTTCATCATCGCCCAGCGCGGCCAGGTCGTCGGCCTCACCCGCGTGATCATGGCGATGACCTGCGTCATGGGATTGTCGCTGCTGGTCTTTTCCGTGGTGCCGTGGTTCTGGGCGGCGTTGCTCGCCATCGCCGTCGCCAGCGGCGCCATCGCCACCATGTCGATCTGCAGCCAGTCGCTGATCCAGACGCAAGTCGACGGCGCGCTGCGCGGCCGCGTTATCAGCGTCTACGGCATGATTTTCCGCATGGGGCCGGCCCTCGGGGCGCTCGTCATGGGCGGGCTGGTCGACAATCTCGGTTGGCGCTGGCCGATTGCCGGCGGCGCGGCGATTTGTCTCTTGGTCTGGTTATGGGGCCAGCGCCGGGCCGAACGCATCCGTCTCGTCATGGAGACGCCCGCCAAGGAAAAGCCAGCGGGCCTATAAAGTTAGCGTCAGTCTGTCCTTTCCCGACGTCTGCGTGTATGCAGATGCCATGAGAAAAGGTTTTTCCATCGGCGGCGTCGAGATCGGCGGCCGCGTCCTGACGGCGCCGATGACCGGCGTGTCGGACCTGCCGTTCCGCCGCGCCGCGAGCAAGCTGGGCGCGCCCTATGTCGCCACCGAGATGGTCGCCTGCGACATGTTCGCGCGCGGCCGCGCCGACGTCGTGCGCCGCGCTGCGGTGGGCGAAGGGCTGCCGCTGATGGTCATCCAGCTCGTCGGCCGCGAGGCGCAATGGCTCGCCAAGGGTGCCGCGATAGCGGAGGCCGCCGGCGCCGAGATCATCGACATCAATATGGGCTGTCCGGCCAAGGAAGTGACCGGCGCGCTGTCGGGTTCGGCGCTGATGCGCGACCTCGATCAGGCCGAACGCTTGATCGCCGCCACGGTGGCAGCCACCACGCGGCCCGTCACGTTGAAAATGCGTCTCGGTTGGGACGATGCCATGCGCAACGCGCCGGAACTGGCGCAACGCGCCGAGCGCGCCGGCGTGCAGGCCATCACCGTGCATGGCCGCACGCGCCAGCAGTTTTATAAAGGCCGCGCCGATTGGCGCGCCGTGGCCTTGGTCAAGCAGGCGGTGGCCATTCCCGTGATCGTCAACGGCGATATCGTCGATGCCGCGAGCGCGCGCTCGGCCTTGGAACACTCTGGCGCCGACGCGGTGATGATCGGTCGCGGCGCTTACGGCCGCCCCTGGATCGCCGCCGCCATCGATGCGGCGTTGGATGGCGGCGCGTTCGCCGAGCCTGACATGGCGGCGCGCCTCGCTATCGCGCTCGATCATTTGGCCGACAGCGTCGCCTTCTACGGCGACGAGCATGGCGTGAAGATTTTCCGCAAGCATCTCGGCTGGTATGTCGAATTCGCCCCGTTCGGCGACGCCGAAGCGCGGCGCGCGGCAAAATCGCGGCTGTGCCGGTTGCAGAGCGCCCACGATGTCGAGGCGGCCCTGATTGGCCTGTGGGCCGCGCCGGCCGTCGCCGCTTAGGCCCATGAATGCTAAGTTTGGGCTGTCGCGCATTTCGCGCCACGCCATCATTTTGCGCATCGGATGCGAACGATTGCCCCATTTTCCGCCAATTATGCGGATAATGGGAATTCGTATTTATTTTTAAACAGTGGCTTCTGTAGGATGCTGTTCCCGCTCAGCGAGCTTATGCGCAGGATCGCAACCGCAAAGGTTGCCCCGGCGCAATTTCCTTCTGATTGGGGCGGGCTGGCTATTGGATCGAAACAGCCATGCGAGACCAATTCACGCGTGCGAAACGCAAGGCGGGCAGCAGCGGCCTGGCACATGGCTTGCAAAATTTGAGCATCGCCTTTCGCGCGCTCTTTTCACCGAGATTATGAGGTCATCCACATGCATCACTCCCTCCGTCGCCACGCCGCCAGTTTGATGGGCATCGCCGCTGCGGCGCTGCTCGCCGCCCCGGCGAGCGCGCAAAGCGCCGCCGAATTTTATAAAGGCAAGACGTTGAGCGTCGTCGTCGGCAGCAGCCCGGGCGGCGGCTACGACACTTACAGCCGCGCGCTCGCGCGCCATATGGCGCCGCATGTACCCGGCGTCTCCAACATCATCGTGCGCAACATGCCGGGCGCCGGCAGCTTGACGGCTGTGCTCTATCTCGATGCAACGGCGCCGAAGGACGGCACCGTGACGACCGCTTTCAACAGCGGCCTGTTCAACGATTCGATCGGCGCCGGCGACAAAGCGAAAACCAAATTCACCGACTACGCCTTCCTCGGCAGCGTCACCAGCGATTTTCGCGTTTGCTACAGTTGGGGCGGCAAGAACATCAAGACCTGGGACGCTTTCGTCAAGCGCAGCGAAACCGTCTTCGGCGCCACCGGCATCAATTCGAATTCCTATAATGGCGGCGCGATGATCAAGAACATCTTCGGCCTGCCGATGAAGATCATCCACGCCTATCCGGGCAACGCCGAGGTTTTCCTCGCGGTCGAGCGCGGCGAACTGGACGGCTCCTGCTTGTCTTGGACATCGCTGCCCGACGATTGGATCACGTCCAAGAAAATCGACATCCTTCTGCGTCTCGGCACCGGCACGCGTCCGGGCATTCCTGCAGGCGTCCCCTTCATCGGCGAAGTCGCCAAGACGCAAGAGCAGAAAGACATCATCGACGTGCTGCTGGCGTCCGGCGAATTGGGCCGTCCCTACATCTTGTCAAAGGACGTGCCGGCCGACCGTTTGGCGGTGATGCGCGCGGGCTTCATGGCGACGATGAAGGATCCGGCGTTCCTCGCGGAAGCCGAGAAGCTGGGCCTCGAGGTCGATCCGGCTGACGGCGCGACGGCACAGACTGTCGTGGCGAAGCTCTATACCTTCCCGCCGGAGACCGTCGCCAAGGCGCAAGACGCGTTGAAGTAAAACGCGCATTTCGCAGCGTGATCCGAACGGGGCGCGGTTCATCCGCGCCCCGTTTTGACGCATAATGCCTCGCCGTTCGTCTGGCGAACTTCAACGTGACTCTCGGAGAGGATTCCCCCATGGCTTTGGACAAAGACGCCGCGAAAAAAGTGCTGGCGCAGATCGACCGTAACGAATTGGCGCAACTGGGTTGCGACCTCGCCAATATTCCGAGCCCGACCGGCTTGGAGAAGGGCATGGCGGATTTCATCCTCGATTGGTTCGCCGCCAACGGCCTGAAGGGCGTGCGCCAGGAAGTCGAAGTCGGCCGTCCCAATGCCGTCGGCATTCTGAAAGGCGACGGCACCGGCCTCAGCCTCGGCTTCAACGGTCATACCGACACCAGTTTCACCGGCACCAGCGCCGACGCGCGCATGACGACGCTCACCGAATCGGCTGAGGACCTGCGCGGCCGCATCGTCGGCGACAAGGTGCATGGCCTCGGGATCTCCAACATGAAGGGCGGCGTCGCGGCCTTCATGATCGCCGGCAAGGCGCTGAAGCAGAGCGGCATCCAGCTCAAAGGCGACGTCGTGCTCGCCGCCGTCGTCGGCGAAATCTCGCGCAGCCCGGTCGGCCAGTTTCAAAGCCAGGAATATCGCGGCGAGGGCGCCGGCACGCGCCACCTGCTGACGCACGGCATGCACACCGATTATGCGGTGGTGGCCGATGGCTCCGATCTCAATATCGTCTGGACGCAGATGGGCGTCGTGCAGGTCAAGATCACCTGCTTTGGCAAGGCGCAAGCCGCCTGGGGCAGCAAGCGCTCGGTCAAGCCGATGGACGAGTTCAACGCCATCATCAAGATGACCAAGATCATCGCCGCCATCGAGGCGTGGGGCGCGGAATTCGAAGAGAAGTATATCTACGAATCGCCGACCGGGCCGCTTTGGCCGAAGGTGAATATCGGCGCCATCGAAGGCGGCGCGCCATACCGGCCCAATTACTTCCCGGGCGTCTGCACGCTTTATGTCGACGTGCGCATGCCGCCGCAGGTGCGGCCGGTGCAGATCAAGCACGAGATGGAGCAGGCGCTGAACGCGCTCGACGTGCAATACGACCTGGAGCTTTATAAAACGCTGCTCGGTTATGAGGGCAAGAAGGTCGACCCGCTGGTCGAGTCGGCCAACGAAGTCCATACCTTCCTGTTCGGCGACAAGATCAAGACCGAGTCGGTGGAGCGGGCCAGCATCTGGACCGACACCAACATTTATAACGAGTTGGGCATCCCGGCGGTCAAGATCGGCCCGCGCGGCCGGCGCAGCGGCCGCATGGAAGAGATAGACATCGACATCATGGTCCGCGCGGCGCAGATCTACGCGCTGATGGCTTTGGATATTTGCAGTCGGCCGCGCTCGTAAGCCTGCCTATTTGCCGCCGGCTTGCTGGTCGGCGGCAAACTGCTCAACCTTGACGCGCGCGATGCCGCGTTCGGCGATCCCGATCTGCTCCGCCGCTTGGGCCGAGAGGTCGATGATGCGGCCCCGCGCGTAGGGGCCGCGGTCGTTGATGCGGACCGTCACCGAGCGACCGTCATCCAGGCGCGTGACGCGCACCACGCTGCCGAAGGGTAGGGTGCGGTGCGCTGCGGTCATCGCCGTCATGTCGTAGGTTTCGCCATTGGCGGTGCGCCGGCCATGGTGGCTCTTGCCATACCAGGAGGCGACACCTTGCTGGCTGAAGGTCGGCTGCGGCGCTGTTGGGGCGCTGACGACGGGAGCGGGGGGCGTTACCGGCTGGGGCGCCGGGCGGGGCGCGGCGCAGGCGGCCAAACTGGCCGCGAGGGACAGTCCCACAAGAAGTCGTAGCCGTGTCGCCATCGCCAATCAGCCCCTGAGCGGTCATCGCCGAAATAACGCCAGGCGACCGCGAGGGTTCCTGGCGGCAGGACTATATACCGCCTGCGAAAGAGCACCCGCACAAATGAGAACGTGTGTTCAAATTGCCAGCGCCCGAATTCGGCAGCAGTCGCCACCGCCGTCGAATAAGGCTATCGTGCGGCCGTTTCGAACGAGCGCGGAGCGCAGAGTGGCTATCAAGAGCAAGGGGATCGCGAACCGCGACGAAGCGGAGGCTGTCGCCATTCATGCGGTCGGCTTTCTCGCCGGCCAAGAAGACGGGCTGGAGCGCTTTTCATCGCTCACCGGAATCGGCATCGACGAGATTCGCGCACGCATCGCCGACGGCGATTTCCTAGGCGCCGTGCTCGACTATGTTCTCTATGACGACAAGCTCGTCAGCGATGTCGCTGCGGCGGCCGATTTGCCGCCAGAGGCGGTATTGCAGGCGCGTCGGTTGCTACCGGGATATTCACCGGACTATTCCTGAGGCAGGGATTAGCCCTGGCTTATGCGGTTTAGATCCTGAGCCGAGCGAGAGCGGCCGCTCGATCAGCAGATAGATCGGCAAGGAAACGGCCAAGCTGGCGACAAAGGCCACCGGCAGCAACAGGGCGAAGGTGGCGAGGCCGGTGTCGTCCGGCCGCCAGACCTTGCCGAGCGCCATGAACATCCCGTGCAGTCCAAGTCCGTGCATCAGGTAGAACGAATAGCTGATGTTGCCCAGCCAACGCAGCGGCGTCCAAGAAAAGACCTTGGCGGCCAAGCCGGCGGTAAAAACGCTGCGATAGACCAAAATCATGAAAGCCAAGTTGATGATGACGATGCGCGTGACTGGCGGGAAGGCGCCGTTGAGCATGTGCGGGACGGCAACCGGATTGATCGCCATCAGCACATAAAGCGCGAAGGCGCCGCCGACGGCGACGAAGGTCGCGATGTCGGAGAGCGCGCTGGTGCGCCGTCGTTCGGCCGGTCGCAAGGCGAGGACCTCGTAAAGCATCATGCCGCCGAGGAACATCGAGAGGCGAAACCGCCCGCCGTAGCCCGATAGCTCGATAGCGATCATCGCCGCGTAAAGCGCTAGAAAGAAGACGAGACGCTGGTCGGGCTTCCACAGCCGCATGCGCAGGCCGATGATCGCCAGCGGCACCGGCAGGTAAAAGAACACTTCGTAGCTCAGCGACCACGCGACCGCCATGATCGGCTCGATCGGCAGCATGCCCGGCAACAGCAAGACGTTCGATAGAATGTAGGTGACTTTATCGCCCCAAGCGTCCGGTAGCTTGCTTTGGCTCGGCATCAGGGCCATCAACAGCAAGTAGATGACGAGCGCGGCGAGAAAGGCGGGATAGATGCGCTCGATGCGCCGCCAAGCATAGAGCCGCACGTTGATCGGCCGCTGGATGCAGGCTTTGTAGATCAGGAACCCGCTCAGGACGAAAAAGAGATCGACGCCGACGTTGCCGAGTTCCTGCAGAGCAGGGAGCCAGGGCGCGTCGCTGAGCGGTTTCATGAAGTCGGCAAAATGCACGAGGAAGACGAGCGCCACGGCGAAGCCGCGCAATCCTTCCATCGGTAGCCATCGCGCCGTCGCGCTGTCTTGCAGTTCGAAAAAAGACGAGAGCCGTCGCGGTGTCATAGAGAGACCTCGCGACGGGCGGGTGAGAAAGGGTGCCTCCGCTATTCGCCGAGCCAGCGGTAGCCGAAGCCGGAGTAGGTGGCGATGCGATTGAAGTCGGCATCCGCCTCGCAGAATTTTTGTCGAATGCGCTTGATGAAAGTGCGCACATTCGAGCGGTAGCCGTCGGCGCCATCGCCGGCGATGAAGCCTTCGCCGCGCACTGTGTCGTAAATCTTACGGTGCGACATATCCCGGTCGGCGTTGCTCGCCATTTGATGCACGATACGAAATTCCGCGAGCGTCAAATTGATGAGTTGCTTGCGCCAGAAGGCCCGGTTGGATGCGGTATCGAGTTCCAAGTTGCCGATGCGCAGAAGCGTGGGCTCGGCCGGGTGGGACGCGGCCGCCCGAATGGCATTGTGGCTGACATTCAGGGCGGAATTGATGCGGCTGAGCAGGATGGTGAAACTGCGCGTTTTATCTACGAAATCGGCCGCCCCGTTCTTCAAGGCGGTTTCTTCGTATACCGATCCGCTCAGCGATGTCAGGAATATAGTCGGAATTTCGATGTTTTCCTGCTTAAGCAGGCGGAACAGCTCCATGCCCGAGATTGTGGGCAGTTTCCAATCGAGCAAAGCCAACTGGGCCTTGCCGCCGTCTCGAAAGTATTTGAGAGCGTTCACGCCACGGTCGAAGCCGACCACTCTGAATCCCGAATCGCGGAGATTCTGCGTGGTGATTTCGCGAAAGAAGTCATCATCTTCGACAAAGAGGATGTGGGTATCGGCGTCGGTCTCTTGATTGGCTTCCATTGCTGATCATCCTGGGTCGGGGGAAGGGCGTATGGGAATTCCGCGTAACTTAAGCGGCGTAATTTCTTCAGCGTTTTCAGTCCTTTGGCACTCCCAAAAACAGCTAGCCTCCCACAACTAGCCGCGTCGATAAGTCTCCCCTTCCAAAAGCGCGTATTGTCGTCTTTGTCTTTAATTGAACATTGGCTCAATTCCGTCCGTCAGCGTCGGCATCGCATCCCCCTATCAACGCAGGCCGCGGGGAAAGGTGCCTTATGAAAATCACACGGCGAACTTCTAATCCGTTCACAACTGCTCGAAGTATCGACGAGGCAAATTCTGATTGGAAATTCAATATGGTTAGGC
Organism: uncultured Rhizobium sp.; assembly: GCA_964628235.1. Taxonomy (GTDB): domain Bacteria; phylum Pseudomonadota; class Alphaproteobacteria; order SMXQ01; family SMXQ01; genus CAMAVH01. The sequence goes on from CAZVLU010000003.1 coordinate 25,331, forward strand.
CATAAATTTGTCACGAGGCGGAATTCAACATTGCGAAGAGAGTCTTTTCAAATGAGCGCCCAGACCCGTAACTTGATTCGCTTCCATTCGCGCCTTGCATCCGTGCCTTTATGCATAGGTTTCGCTGCCGCTTCTCTCATGTGGCAGAGCGCTGACGCGCGCGCCGCAGAGCCTGCGGCGGCCCGTCAGGAAACTGTGCAGTTCGATCCCGCAGTGCCGGCGACGATCACCGAGACGGACCTGCGCAACGCGGGGCGCGGCGAAGATGTCGTGGATCGCTTCCGCGACGAATTGCCGCCGCCCAATGTGCGGATCGGGCCTTTCATCGCACAGCCCAGAATCGGCGCCGGCCTGAGGTTCGACGATAATATTTTTGCCAGCTCGACCAACAAAACCGGCGACTTGATCGGCACGCTCACTGCCGGCGGCCGCATCGATACGGACCTGCCGCAGCACAGAATCGGCGCGCGCGCCAACCTTGAGGCCAACCGTTATCTCGACAATACGGCGGAAAACAATTGGCAGGGCCTGCTCGGCACGAGCGGCACGTACGACTTCGATCGCGATAACCATCTCGGCGCCGACCTCAGCGTGCGCCGCGCCGTCGAGCCGCGCGGCGATCCCGATGATTTGGGCGCCGCCGAGCCGACGGTCTATTACGGCTACCGCGGCGCGCTGAATTTCGAGAACACGACGGGTCCTTGGATCTCGCGGGTCGAGAGCGGCATCGAGCGTTTGGAATATGACGACGTCTTCAGCGCGGCCGGCGCGCGAATTCCGGCCAGCGACCGCGACCGTTACGAGCCCTTCGTCCTCGGCCAAGTCGGCTACCGCTATTTGGGCGCCCAGCAGGTCTATGTCCGCGGCCAGGCCAGCCATCGCGACTATGACCGTGAAGTCGATAGCGGCGGTTTCCGCCGCGGCTCGGACGGTTATCGCGCCGAAGTCGGCGCTACGGCCGATCTCGGCGGCCTTATTTTCGCCGATGCCTCGATCGGCTATCAGGAACAGGCCTATGACGACGCTCGCTACGGCTCGCCGTCGAGCCCGGTAGGAAAAGTTTCACTGCTGTGGAACCCGGACCGTTTGACCAGCGTTCGTCTTGAAAGCATCTATGAATACGCCGAGAGCATCGACAATAACTCGCCGGGCTATTGGCGCAGCTTAACGTCTCTCCGCTTGGCGCATGATTTCGGCTTCGACGTGCTCGGTTTCGGTCGGCTCAGCTATCAGGACCGCGATTTCGAGGGCGTCTCGCGTGAGACCCAAATCTACGGCATCGATTTGGGAGTTAGTTACCGCATTGACCGGGGGTTGTTCTTGGACGCCGAGTACCGTCACCGTCAGCAGGAGTCGTCGACCAACTCCGATTACGGCCGGAATCTCGTGCTCCTTCAAATCAGGAGAACCTTCTAATGGCGACGATATATTCTTCGGTTGTGCGTCATGCCGCTCTGGCCGCTTCGGCGGTCGCGCTCTTGGGCCTTGCGGCCTGTGCGAGCGGCAACATGAATCAGGCGGCGCTCGAGTCGGCGCCGCCGCAAGCCTATCGTCTCGGCGCCGGCGACGTCATCGCCGTCAACGTCTACGGCGAGGACTCCATCGCCGGAAAGTACGAAGTCGATGAGACAGGCAGCGTATCTCTGCCGCTCGCCGGCCGCATCAGCGTCAAGAACATGACCGCTCCGGAGGCCGAGACCGCCTTGGCGGGCAAGCTGCGCAGCAACCTGGAAAATCCCCAAGTCAACGTCAGCGTCGCGACATATCGGGATATCTACATTCTCGGCGAAGTCGCCAAGCCCGGCGCTTATCCGTACCGCTCCGGCTCGACCGTGCTGAATGCCGTCGCGCTTGCCGGCGGCTATACCTATCGCGCCGAGACCAAGGGCATTTCCGTGAAGCGGCCCGAGGCCGGCGCCGGTGACGGCGAGCCCAAACGCGCTGCCCAGGACGCTTATCTGCATCCTGGCGACATCGTCATCGTTCCGGCCCGCTGGTACTAACCGGCTCACGGTTCGTCATCATGTCCGTCGGCGTCGGTCGGCTGCATCCTTATCCAGCCCCGCGCCGACGGACATTTTTTTCGTCCGTCCGCGCGCCGCAAATTTCAGCCATCGCCGTCATCCTGATCGGCTGCATCTTTCTGCAGCGTCTTGCCGTCGGCGTCGGCGAGATGCAGCTCTCCTTGAGCTTTCTTGTCGGCTATGGCGTGCTGGCCTATCTCCTTCTGCGCGGCCGCTTGGCCATGAGCTTTCCGCTCGCCATCATGTTTATGGTGGTGATGGCGATGCTGACGCTGTCGATGATTCGGTCCGGCTCGACGTCATCGATCATGTCGTTTTTCTACCTGTTCAGCATTTACGGGCTTTACCTTTTCAAGATGCGCGGCGGCCAGGAGGCGGCGGCCGGCATTCACGATCTCTTTCAACGTCTGATGATGGCGGCGGCGGCGTGCGGCATAGCCCAGTTCTGCCTGCAATTCGTCCTCCCGCTCGAATTGATCTTTCCGCTCGAAACCTTCGTGCCGTCCGCTTTCCTGTTCGGCAGCGAGTTCTACAATGTCGTCATCCCGCTGACTTACGGCTCGGACATCTATAAGAGCAACGGCATTTTCTTCTTAGAGCCGTCGTTCTTCTCGCAGTTTCTCGCCATCGCCGTCATCCTCGAACTGCTCGGTCGCCAGCGCGCCCTGCGGCTGGCGCTCTACGCCGGCGGCCTTCTGGTGGCCTATTCGGGCACCGGCCTCCTGCTCATCGCTCTGATGTTGCCTTACGTGCTGCTGCGCCGAGGCAATTTGCATATTTTGCTCTTCGGCCTCGCCGGGGCTGTCGTGCTCGCCTTCAGCGCCACGGCGCTCAATCTCGACATCATGTTCGCCCGCGTCGGCGAGTTCAATTCGGAAGGCTCAAGCGGCTTCGCCCGCTTCATTTCGCCGTTCTATCTCTTCCGGGATTTTATCGACACGTCATCGGCCTTTTTCTTCGGCCATGGCCCGGGCTCGATCCTCGGCATCATGAGAGAGGCGAGCTATAAGGGCTATATCTCGCACGACCCGACCTGGATCAAGGCGGTCATGGAATATGGCGTGATCGCCGGCTTTCTGCTGATCGTCTATACCGGCCTGGCCTTCATCGTCGGGCCTGCGAGCAGGCCCTTCGCGATCGCCATCTTGGTGCTGTTCTTGTTCATGGGCGGCTATCTGCTCAACCCCGTGATGCACTTCCTGTTCGCCACCTTGCTCGCTTGGCCGAACAGCCAGATGGCGGCAAGCAGCGAACAGACCCGCGGCCACTCGCTGACTATCGCGCGGGGAAACGCTCTGCGCTTCGGCGCGCCGCGCACGCCCTAGAGAACTCGCAGTCGGCGAGCGTCTCCGTTCTCATGTCTTTGCTAAAATCCCAGGCCTTCTGGCGTCGAGCCTGACGGCGAATCGTCAGGCGACTCGGGCGCGTTCGGCGGCGAGGGGCGGGGCCCAGGAGGCGTCTGGGGACGCGCCAAGCGTCCGGTAGACGCCAGCCGTCTGTCGAGCGATCTCCGTCCAGGACGGTATCGAGGCGCGCAGCTTCGCCATGCCCTCGGTCATCCGCTCGCGTAGCGCCGGCTGCAGGATCATCAAGCTCATGGCGCCAGCGAGCGCTTGGTCGTCGCCCGGCGGCACGAGAAAACCGTTCTCGCCGTCTTTTATCAATTCGCCGAAGGCGCCGAGGTGCGACGCGATGAGCGGACGGCCATGGGCGATCGCGGCCATCAGCACGCCGCTCGCTTCGATTTCGCGATAGGGAAACAGCAGGGCATCGGCGCGCGCCATCATTGCGGCGACCTCGGCGTCCGGCACGAAGCGGAAGTCGAAGAGGATATTGTCTTCCACGCCCAACTCGCGGGCAAGCTGAAGCAGCGGCGCGGTGTCCATGTAGGGGCGGCCGACAATGCGCAGACGGCAGCGCGCGCGTGCCGACTCGGAAAGGCGCGCGAAGGCGCGGAGCGCCACGTCGACGCCTTTATAGGGTTTGATCTGGCCGAACAGCAGAAACTCCACCGGCGCGTCCGGCGCGGCGGCGGGCGGCGTCACCGGCAGGTCCTCTTCGGCATGAAGCAAGCCGTGGGAGATGCGCGCGATCCGTTCGGGCGCGATGCCCTGTTCGATCAGACGCTCTTCACCTTGGCGGGTATGGACGATCAACCGTTCGAACGCGTGCCAGACGTCGCGCGCGCCCAAGTTCTGCAGACCGGAGCCTGGGGCGCCGTTGAAGGGGAGAGTGTCATGGACGGTCAGCAGCAGCGGTGCGATGCGGCGAAAACGGTTGAGGAAGCGTCCATCGAGCGCGGGCAGCGGAAGCCATTGGAAATGGATGGCGTCGGGCTGCCAGGTGGTCAATTCGTCGGCAAGCCGGCGCATCGAGCCGACGTGGGAGACGCCTTTCCACAGCCGCGCGGCGGCGCGCGGCAAGCGCGCCAGCAGCGGCGAGGCAAGCGAGGGATAGAAGCTTGGCGCGAAGAGCGGATCTTGATTGCGCGCGTCGTTCTTGGGCAAGACGCGGCCGAAAATGCGGACATCGTGACCAAGTTCGGCCATGCCGCCGGCCAAAGCCCGGTCGTAGGGCCAGGTGAACAGGGATGGGTCGATGAGCGCGACCTTCATGGCCTTGGACTCCGCTTCGACTTATGGGGCCTAGTAGGCGCCCGAACGGCGGAACACGACGCTGATCGTGCGCACCAGAATGAAAACGTCTTTCATGAAGCTCCAGCGCGCCGCGTAGAAGCTGTCGAGGCGCACTCGCGCGCGGTAGCTGACGTCGTTGCGGCCGCTGACCTGCCACAGTCCGGTAATGCCGGGGCGGCAGTTGCGATAAGCGACGAAGCGGTTGCCATAACGCGCGACTTCGTCGGCGACGATCGGGCGCGGGCCGACCAAGCTCATTTCCCCGCGGATGACGTTGATGAGCTGCGGCAGCTCATCAAGGCTGGTGCGTCGCAGGAATTGCCCGAGCGGGGTGATGCGCGGATCGTCGCGCAGCTTGAAGTCGCGCTCCCATTCGGCGCGCGCCTCGGCGCTAGCAGCTAAATGCTCCTGCAAACGGCGCTCGGCATCGGTGCACATCGAGCGAAACTTCAGGCAATGGAAACTTTCGCCGTTCGAGCCGATACGGCGGTGGCCGAAAATCGCAGGTCCGCCGTCGCGGCGGACAAGAACGGCCAGGGTGATCATCACCGGGGCCAGGGCGACAAGCATGGCGACGGCGCCGATCACGTCGAACAAGCGCTTGGTGCGAGAGGTCGCCGGCGTCGACGTCAGCGCCATTTTGGCGGCTATGGGAGCGACCGTCAGAGCGGACGGCGCCTCAACGGCGGCGGGCGTCGCGGCGATCAGGGCGGCAGGTTGTTGCATCGGAATTTCCTCGGTGATTTCGCCCTCGGTGATTCCGGCTGCCCTGACGGTGCGCGCGCGCTGAAGCTTCGCGAGACGGATCTTTTCTTGGATTCGTTCGCTAGCAAGGCGCTGACGTGACGCCTTGATCGGGCGGGGGGTGGACGGCGCGGGTTCGAGAGGCTCGTGGGCGGCATCGCTGTTGCGAGCGAGCAGATTGCGCAATTTGACCTCCGAGGTTGAAACACAGCGTTGATGGACGCCCCTTCAATCCATCGTGGAGATCATGCCCATCTCTTCAGAGCTCTACCCGTGTGCGTATCATGGTCTTTTTGTGTGCACTGCGGCATTGGCGCGTTGGGAACCCAAAAAATCCTGTATTTCTAGACAGTTGCGCGATAGGCGCGATGTCCATTTTTTGCTACCGTTCTTAAGATGGGCCAAGAAAACTAGGCGCCAAAAGCGGAGGCAAAGGAGTCGATGGCGGAGGAGGAACCAGGTTGCGTCCAGAGGCCGCAAAACGGGCCGGGTTCCGGCATCGTTATTCTGCTGGGCGCAGTCGCCATCGCGTCGATGCTGTTCGGCTTTGTCCTCGGGCTGCTGTTCTGACGCCCTTCGAATTCGGCGCGCGATGTCACAAGCTGCCTGCTTGTTTTCAGCGAAGGCCGCGCCATAGGATCGCCAGATGAACACGAGTGTTGGAAAGCCGAGCGCCGGCCGATCGCTGATATGGGCTTTGGTCGAAAGCGGCGGGCTGTCCGTGCTGTCGTTGATCGTTCTCTTCGTCGTCGCCCGATTGGTGGGGCCCGAAGAGTTGGGTCTCGTCTCCATCGCGCTCGGCGTTATCCAAGTGCTGACGGTGATCGTCGAAACCAGCCTGCATGACGCCATCGTCCAGCGCCAAGACCTGACTGACGATCATCTTCATACAGCCTTTTGGACATGCACCGGCCTGAGTCTGCTGTTCGTCGCCGCCTGCTGGGCCGGCGCGCCGCTATTGGCGGAGCTTTTCGGTCAACCGGCCCTGGCTGATTTGCTGTTCGTCATGTCCTTCGGTTTAGCTTTCACCGGTATCGGCGCCGTGCCGATCGCCGTGCTGCGCCGCAATTTTCTCTTCAAACAAATCGCCGTGCGGTCGCTTTTCGCGCGTCTCGCCGGCGCGGTTGCCGGCATCGGCCTGGCCATCTTCGGCTACGGCATCTGGGCGCTGGTGGTGCAGTATCTGCTGCAGGCGATTTTCAACGGCCTGCTGGTGTGGCCTGCCTGCCCCTTCCGGCCGCAGCGTCGGTATTCGTTGGCCCGCTTGCGCGAACTGCTATCCTACGGCGCGTTGTCGGTCGGCAGCCGCATCGTCTGGATCAGCAGCGTGCGGCTATTCACATTGCTGGTCGGCTACTTCCTCGGCGTTGCGGCAGTCGGCTACATCAATATCGCCCAGCGCGTCGTCGATACGCTGTACGACCTTTTGGGCGGCGCTGCTTACAATCTCGCGTTCCCGTTCTTTGCCCGCCGTCAGCATGACCGCGGGGAATTGCATCGCGCCTATTACGCCACCAACGAGTTCGCCGCCATGACAGTGCCGCCGATCTTCGCCGGGCTCGCGGTCTGCGCCGCGCCGGTGGTGATGCTGCTGCTCGGCGACCAATGGTTGCCGGCGGTTCCGATGATCCAAGTGCTGGCGGCGGCGGCGGCATTGCAATTCATCTTGCTGTTCTCCAACGCGGCGATCATGGCGTCCGGACGCCCGGGCATTCTGTTCTGCATGAGCCTCGTCACCTTCGCCTTCGCCATCGGCGGCCTGCTGCTGCTTCAGCCGGGCGACGCGCTCGGCGCGGCGCTATTGTGGGCCTGCCGCATCGTCGTCAGCGGACCGATCATCATTTTCTTGGCTTGGCGCTTGCTAGGCATTTCGATCCTCAAGGTGGCGCGCAGCGTGATGGTGCCGTTCGCCGCGACCGTCGCTATGGCGGCCAGCCTCGGTTGGCTGTGGCATGCCCACCTTCAGCATTTGACGGCGATCGAGGCGTTGCTCGTCATGGTGCCGCTCGGGGTGACAGTCTATGGCGCGCTCCTCTTGCTCGCCAACCGCGCAGCGCTTTTCCGCCTCGTCGGCTTCATGATGTCGGGCTTGCGCGGCGTTCGGCCGTCGTAAGCGACATATCCGACGGCTCACGGCTATTCCAGACAAGCGAATGGCGGCGGGCTGTCGGCCCGCCGCCATTTTTTGCGTCGTATGGCGCCGAGTCTTACGCGGCGTAACCGCTGTAATAGGCGTGAGTCGTTTGGAGTGACGGCACCTTCGACAGCACCACGCCGGCGACACGGCAGCCGGTGGTGGCGAAGCGCTTGAGCGCCTCTTCGACCATGCGCCGGCGCGTCGAACCATAGGCGATGACGAAAATCGCCGAATCGACATGATCGGCAAGCGTCAAGGCATCTGCTACGTGCATCACTGGCGGCGTATCCAGCACGATCAAGTCGTAGGTGCCGCGCGCCTGCTGTAAGAATGTTTCCCAGTAGCTTGAGCTGAGTAGGGCGACCGGATGATCGACATGATGCATGGTCAAGCAATGCGCGCCCGTTTCAGGGTCGATGCGGACGACATTGGCGAGGCTTTGCGTGCCGTCCAAGATATTGTCGAGCGCCGGCCCAGCCTCCGCCTTGAACATGCGATGGAATTGCGGACGGCGGAGATCGGCGTCGACGATGAGCACGCGCAGGCCGTCCTGCGCGGCGACTGCGCCGAGCGAACTTGTGAAAGTGGTCTTGCCTTCGTTGGGTTCGGAGGAGGTGACGAGCAGCACAGTCGCCGACCCACCGTTCTGGCCATTCTGGCCGATCTGGCCGCGTCGGCAGCCGAGCGCGATTCGAACGCCGCGCAGCGTTTCGGCAATCACCGATTCATGCGGCTGACCGATGAACGACTGCCCGAGTCCGGCGCGTTCGGCGCGGCGGCGACGCATCAGCGGCAGGGCGCCGAGCACGGGGAGGCCCAGCACGTCCTCGATGTCCTCTGTCCGCTCGAAGCCGCGCCGCATTTCGCCGAACAGCAACACGCTGGCGGCGGTGATGAAGAAGCCGATGAGCATGCTGCCCAGCACGATCAGTTTTTTGTTCGGGCTGGCCGGCATGAGCGGGATCGGCGCTGCCGAGACGATGCGCGCGTTCGCCTGATTGATGCGCGGCTGCTCGGCCGTCTGCTGGGCTGTTGCCAAGAAGCTTTGATAGACGTTGCGCTTGGTTTCGGCCTCCTGCTCGAGCTGGCGCAATTGGATTTCCGACGCCGCCATGCCGGTGGCGCGGCCTTCCAGGGTGGCGAGCTGTCGCGTCAGCGAGTCGACGCGCGAACGGGTGATATCGACCTGACTCCGTAATGAAGCCAGCAACTTGCCGATTTCGCGATCGATCTGGCTGCGGACCGAAACCAGCTCTTGCGCCACAGCCTTGCGCTGCGGATGGGCTGCGGCGAAACGGGTCGCCATCTCGGCTTGACGCTGCGCGGCTTCAGCTTCGCGTTCGCGCAAGCGCTGGATGAGCGGCGAGGACAACACTTCCGTCGCCGTCGAGCCGGACGCGCCACGACCGCCTTCGCTCTGCGCCTGGCGGAAGCGCGCTTCCGCCTGCGACAGATCGGCCCGCGCCGTGCTCAGCTGGGTGTTGATCTCGTTGACTTGCTGGCCGCTGACCGTGCCGCCGCGCGTTTCCACCATGTTGTTGGCGACACGGAACTCTTGCACCTTCTTGTTGGCGGCCTCGACGTCCTTCAACAGCTCGACAGATCGCTCCTTGATCCAGCTATTGGCCTCCATCAGGGTGCTGTTGGAGTTATCGACCTGCTTCGAGATGAAAGCTTGCATCAGCGCGTTGGGAACGGCGGCGCTGATCTCGGGGTTTTCGCTATTGAAACTGACGTAAATGGCGTAGCTGCGGCCATCCGTGCCGATCACCAGGTTATCCAGCATATTATCGACGACGGCGCCCCAGATGGCCGCCTCAGTGGGTTCCTGGGCAGGTTTACCGATGCCGACGTCCGCCATCAGCGCGCGAACGCTGCCTTGTAGGCGGCCGATGAGCGTGGGTTCCTGTATGTAAGGATTGAGATCGGGTTCCCGATCCAAATTGAGTTTGCGGGCGACCGATTCGACAAGATCGCGCGAGCGCAAAACTTGCACTTCAGTGCGGGGAATCGACACGTCCGGCGCCCAGGGTTGCGGCTGCACACCGATTTGCGGAATGAACAGAGGCCGTGTTTCCACGGCCAGCATACCGCCTGCCAAGTAACGCGGCGCGATCGTCGAGGCGACGATGTAAGCGATGACTGCGCAAATGAACATGCCGGCAAAGATCGTCATCTTGCGGCGCCAGAGATTGCGGAAAATCTCCGACAGGTTGCGTTCCTGATTCGCTTGTCCGCCGCTATAGGCGCTTTGCGCAAAGTTCGCGTAGGCGCGAGGATCATATTCCTGCCCCTGCGAATAATGCGCGGGTTCGGTCCGCCCGCCTTGATGTTGAACCAAGGAGTTACGCCACTTGCGGCCATCGTTGGACCGACCGTCATTCGAATTATGATCGCGCATCAGATATGCCTCGAGTGAAATTGCTGCACCAGCACATCGATGCAGATTGAAACTCTAACTTACTAAGACGCAAGAGTGATCGGTTGGTTCCATGCCGACAAAATCTCATCTAATTGTCACGCATTGCACGTCCCGCTGGCTCCCATAGTCGGTGATCGCGCGCTGGCAAACCCGGCGCGGTTGCCAGCGTTGGAGCGTTGCTATGACGGAATTTTTCGTCGCTTGGACCGTGCTGTTCATATTGCTATGCGTCCATCCTTTCGTGATCTATCCCGTCACGCTGCAGATCGCGCGGCGCTGGATGCTTGCGCCGCGGCGCGCGAACTCGGCCCCGATGGCATCGAATTCAAATTCGGGCGAACCGGCTTACGCGATCTGTCTTTGCGCCTATAACGAAGCCGAGGTTATCGAGAGCACGCTGGAGGGATTGCTGGAATTGCGCCGCCGCACCGGCAACCTGCAAATCCTGCTGTATGTCGACGGCGCCAGCGACGCCACGGCGGTGATCGCGGAGCGCTATGCCGACCGCATCGATCTCGTCGTCTCCCCTGAGCGGCACGGCAAGTCCTACGGCCTCAATCGCTTGGCGCCTTTGGTACGCGCGCCGATCATCGTGCTGGCAGACGCGAACGTGCAGATCGCGGGCGACGCGCTGATCAATCTCGACAAATATTTCCGCGATCCGGAGATCGGTTGCGTCTGCGGCCACCTCGTCTATTCGAACGGCGACGACAGCGTGACTGCCGCCACGGGCTCGCTCTACTGGCGCCTCGAAGAGAAGATCAAGCGGCTGGAAAGCGAGACGGGTTCGGTGATGGGCGCCGATGGCTCGCTCTACGCGCTGCGCCGGGAGCTTTACCATCCGATTCCCGAAGGCGTCGCCGACGACATGTATCTGTCGCTCGCCGTGTTGTGCGATGGCTACCGCGTGGTGCGCGGCGAGGACGTGCGAGTCTTCGAGCAGGCCGGGGTCAATTCAAAAGACGAATTTCGCCGCAAAATCCGCATCGCCTGCCAAGCCTTCACGACCCATCGCGCGCTCTGGTCGCAGCTCCGCAAGCTCGACGCGTTCTCGATCTATAAGTATGTCTCGCACAAGCTGCTACGCTGGTTCACGGCCTTCACTATGGCCGGCGGCATGATGACGGCCTTTATCGCTATGGCATTGATGATCGGCCTGGGCTGGGCCACTGCGCTGTTCGCCTTCGGTCTCGTAGCTTTGTGGCTGGCTGAGCGCTTGGGCATCAGTCCGGTGCCGATGATCCTCGACATGCTGCGCTCGTTCGCGGCGACAGGTCTTGGCGTATTCCGCTCCATGCGCGGCGCGAGCGTGGGCACCTGGGAGCCGGCGCGCGCGTCCTCTGGTCCGCAAAGGAATTGAGCATGTCCGTTAAAGTCGACGTCATCATTCTCTCGTGGGACCGCACGGCGGAGACGATCGCCGCCATCGAGAGCGCGGTCGAGCAAGAGGGCGTCGAAAAGCGCGTCTGGATCGTCGATCAGGGCAGCAAGCCGGAGAATTTGGCGCAACTTCGCACCGCCATCTCTGGCCGGCCGGAGATCCATCTGCTCGAACTGGACAAGAACGTCGGCGTGGCGCAGGGGCGCAACATCGCCAGCGGCCTCGGCAGCGCGCCTTATATCGTGGCGCTCGATAACGATGCGATCTTCAAAGACAAGACCACGCTTGCCGGCATCGCCCGCAAGCTTGACGGCGAGCCGCGTCTCGGCGCCGTCGCCTTCCGCATTCTCAATTACTTCACCGGGCGCGACGATGCCATGTGCTGGGACTATCCGGGCGTGCCGCGCGCCATGGCCGAACGCGAGTTCATGGCGACGCGCTTCATCGGCGCCGGCCATGCCATCCGTCGCCTCGCCTTCGAGCGCGCCGGCGGCTACGACGCCGCATTGTTCTTTGCCGGGGAAGAGCGCGATCTGTGCTACCGCATTCTCAATGTCGGCTATGCGGTGCGCTATTGCCCGGACTTCGCCGTGCTGCACAAGGTCGATCCGACGGCGCGCGTCAATTGGCGCTCGGGGCGCTTCTACTACACCGTGCGCAACGTGCTTTACTCGGATTTCAAGTTCGGCAGGCCGCTGTGGGTGCTGGCGCGCAGCGCCGCCGCGCTGACATTGAAGGGCTTGCGCAACGGCTGCGCCCGCCAATCTTTGCGCGGCATCTTCGACGCGGCCCGCATGTCGTGGCGTTTCGCCCATGACGCGCAACGGCCCGCTGTCTATCGCCTGAACAGCGAAGTGATCGCCTATATCGATAGCTGCGAGCATCGCGGCGAAACCCCCTTCATAGACCGTCTGCGCCGCCAGTTCACCCGTCTGCCAGAGCAGGTGTAGTCATCTCAACAGAACGGAAAGACGAGCGATCATGATCACCCTTATCGTCCCGACGCGAAATCGCGCCCATACCCTCTCGCTGATCGGCGAGAGCTTTTATCGGCTGCAATTGGTCGACGAGATCATCTTCGTGGACGACGCCGGCAGCGACGATTCGGCAAAGGTGATCGGCGCTATCGCCGCGCGCCATCCGGAAATCTCGACGAAGATCCTGCGCAACGATGAGCGTCTCGGCGCGTCGGGCAGCCGGATCAAAGGCTACAAAGCCGCGAAGAACGACTACATCATGTATTCCGACGACGATGTGTACGTGCAGCCCAACTATGCAGCCGTCTGTTTGAAGAAGCTACGCTTGACCGGCGCAGGGATCGTATCGGGCCGTATCGTCCGCATGCGCCACGACCAAACGCCGGAAGCGGCCATCGCCGCCTTCGGCGCCGGCACGTCGGACCTGCCGCCCTTCCGCAAGCTGGTGTGCGAGACGCGCGGCGAGGCCAAGACCGATGGCGACGTCCGTTTGCCGCTCACGGGTCCGGTGATCTTGACGACAAAGGCGTTGCTGCAAGAGCTGAGCTACGATCCGTTCTATTCGCGCGGCAACGGTTTTCGCGAAGAGACGGATTTTCAGATGCACGCTTTCGTCACCGGCCACGATATCCTGATGACCAACGACACCTATTGCGCCGAATTGAGCCGCATCGAAAGCAAGGTCGGCGGCCAACGCACGCCCCGTCTCAAGACCTTCTATTGGTCGGTCTATTACAACGCCTATTTCTTTCGGAAGTATTGGGACCGCTATGCCGCCAAGACCGGCGTGACCATGAGCCGTCGCAGCGCCACGGCGCTGTTCGCGCTTTATCAGGTCTATGCGCTGTTCATTCGGCCGTTCGGCTATAAGTATCAGCGTTGGGTGGCGCGCCAGCGCGAACGCCGGGCTGCGGCACGGCCTGCGTATCAATAGATAGCGGCCTCAAGGCGAAAGCTTGGCGTCCGGATGACCTGACAGCCAGGCGGCGTGATACTGCGAGAGCTTGCCATAGCTGTTATCGGACATCGTCACTTGGCGGCCGAGCAACAGGCTGAGCAAGGCCATGTGCAGCCGGTTGGTGACGACTTTGTCGTAGCTTCCGAGAAAGCGCACGGTGCTGCCGATCAAGCGATTGCGATATAGCCGCCAGAGCGGATGGAGAGAAAATGCGTTGCCTGTCGCGCCGCGATGGCAATGCAGCTTCAGCAGAAGATGATAGAGGACTTTTTCCTCCACGCTGATGATGTCTTTCCAGTCGATGGCGGCTTGCGACTCCGTGCCTCCCGGCAAGGGGAGAGTTCGGCTTTCCTTGTCGCGCCGCGCGAAGAGCAGCGTGCCATGGCCTTTGTTTTTGTCGCGCGCGCTGGCGAGCGGCTGCCAAAGCATATGCGCCATGTCCGGCACGAGGTACGAGGGGTTGGCGAAATGCTGGCGCACGCTGCCGAGCGACGAGTGATCGCGCAGGCAGATATGCAGATCGGGGTGGCGCGCGAAGACGGCAGCGCAATCGGCAAGCGCGGACTGCGAATCGAAATGCAATGTCTGCGGCAGCATGACGATCCGGTTTTTCGGATAGTCGGTGACGACCTGCTCGCGGAATTTTTGGTGCAGCGGGTAGAGGTCGCCGAAATTGCCGCCGCCGTGGAGCAGGATGACGCTATTCGGCGTCACACGCCGGCGCGCGGCCAAGCCGAAATCGTAGACTGAGCGCCGTTCGATGACATCGAGCTCATGATGCTTGAAGAAACGGTCGGTGCCGGCCTCGATGAGGAGATCGCCGACATTCAGGTGCACGGGATAGTCGAGATAGACCACTGGCTGTCCCCGCGCGATCAACCTGCCGATGTCCTCGACTTGCGTGGCAAGGCGTTGCATCAGGGTCGTCGCGTCGTCGGACGGCATGTCTGGCGGCACAGCAGCATCGGAAATGGCATGGAACATGGCGGCACTTTCGCTTGGCGTGCCTGATGTTGCCCGGGTCAATATTATGTCCCCGGGATTATTATCCTTTGGAAGTAGGCTAAGTCCCTGATTGGCAACGCATTTGCATAGGGTCTCAGAAGGGGGTAGCATTCCTAAAGTTGTATAAATCCCAATAAAATTACATTGCCGCTTAGAATAGGAAATCGGGAATGCCTGAGCTTTCGCAGCCAGCCGTGCGGGACATGGCCGCATGACCGTCGGTCAGTCCGTCACTCGCATCGAGGACCCACCCCTCGTCACCGGGGCGGCGCGCTTTGTCGCCGACCTGAACTTCGCCCGCCAATTGCATATGCGGGTCGTGCGGGCGCAGCAGGCACATGGCAGGATCGTCGCTATCGACGCATCCGCAGCCTTGGCTTTGCCTGGCGTCGTCGCTGTATGGACCGCTGCCGACATCGCCGAACTGCCGCCGATCGATTTTCGCGAAGGCCCCATTCCCGAGCTCGCGGCTTATCGGCAGCCGGTGTTGGCGAAGGAACGTGTCCGCTATGTCGGCGAGCCGGTCGCTGTGGTTTTCGCCGAAAGCGACTATGTCGCCGAGGACGCTGCCGACTTGATTTTCGTCGAAATCGACGAATTGCCGGTGTTGCTCGATGCAGCCGAAACGCCGGCGCCTTTTCCCGGCGCCGCCTCCAGCGAGGCCACAGTCATCACCCAAGGCTATGGCGATGTCGATGCCGTGTTCGCTGCGGCGCCCCATGTCGTCGCGCTCGATCTGGCGGTCGGGCGCCATACCGGCGTGCCGCTGGAAACGCGCGGCGCCATCGGCGTTTACGACGCTGCGCGTGACGTGCTGCAACTGCATGGCGCAGCCAAAGTGCCGCACAAGAACCGCGAGGCCTTGGCGCGCCTGTTCGGCCGCAGCCTGCAAGCCATGCATCTGTTCGAATATCATGTCGGCGGCGGCTTCGGCGTGCGCGGCGAGATTTATCCCGAGGACATTCTCGTCTGCCTCGCCGCCATGCGGCTTGGCCGCCCGGTCAAATGGATCGAGGACCGCCGCGAGCATCTGATGGCGACCAATCATTCCCGCCAGCAGCGCCACCAGATCCGCGCCGCCGTCGATGGCGAGGGCCGCATCCTGGCCATGGACGACAAGTTTTTCCACGACCAGGGCGCCTATCTGCGCACCCATGGCGTGCGCGTGCCGCATATGACCGCCGGCATCTTGCCGGGGCCATATCGGATACCGGCCTACCGCGCCACGGCCCATGTCCGCCTGACCAACAAAACGCCCTGCGCCACCTATCGCGGGCCGGGCCGCTACGAGAGCACCTTCGTGCGCGAGCGGCTGATCGACGCGGTGGCGATGCAGCTCGGTCTCGATCCGGTAGAAGTGCGCCGGCGCAACATGATCACGTCGGCGGAGATGCCTTACGATCGGCCGTTGCAAGCGCTCGGCGAGGAGATCAGCTACGACAGCGGCGATTACGCGGGTCTGATGGACAAGGTGCTGGCCAAGGCCGGCTGGCCGGCGATGAAGGCCGTGACGGCGCGTCGCCGCGCGGCGGGCGAAGCCGTTGGCGTCGGCATCGCCATGTTCGTCGAGAAGGCCGGCCTCGGCCCGACCGATGGCGTGAAGATCGCGGTAGAGCCGGGCGGGCATGTCGAGGTCATCACCGGCGGCGCCTCGGTCGGCCAGGGCTTCGAGACCGTGATCGCGCAGATCTGCGCCGGCGCGCTCGGCGTCGATTATCAGAAGGTTCGCGTGGTGCATGGCCGCACCGATCGCATCGAACATGGCATCGGCGCCCATGCGTCGCGCGCCACGGTGATGACCGGTTCGGCGACCCATATCGGCGCGCTCAAGGTGCGCAGCAAAGCGCTTACAGCGGCGGCAAAACTTATGCAGAAAACGCCCGACGATCTGGACATCGTCGGCGGCATGGTCGTTCAGCGCGGCAATCCGACAGGGCCATCGATCTCGCTCGGCGACATCGTCAAGCGCCTTGGGCCTGGCTCGAAGCTGCTGGAGCCGGGCCAAGCTCCGGGCCTCGCCGACGAAGGCTGGTTCAACGTCGACCATCAGGTTTATCCCTACGGCATGCATATCGCTCAAGTGCGGATCGACCGCGCCACCGGCGGCGTGCAGATCGAGCGCTATGTCGCGGCCTTCGACATCGGCCGCGCCGTCAATCCTATGCTGGTGGAAGGCCAAATCGTCGGCAGCTTCACGCAGGGGCTCGGCGGCGCGCTGCTCGAGGAGTTCCTCTATAGCGAAACTGGCGAGCCGCTTGCCGTCACCTTCGCCGATTATTTGCTGCCAAGCCTGCATGACGTGCCGCAAGTCGAAGTGCAGCTTTACGAAGACGCCCCGAGCCCGCGCAATCCGCTCGGCATCAAGGGCGGCGGCGAAAGCGGCATCACCGGCGTCGGCGCGGCGCTGGCAGCGGCGGTCGACGACGCTTTGCAGATGCCAGGCGCGATCACGCAATTGCCGATCACGCCCCAGCGCCTGAAGGACATTCTGGATCGGGCCGACTGAGCATGGACTTTGCCGTCGAAGATGTCGTCTATCATAGACCAGCCGGCATCGCGTTGACGGCGACGCTTTATAAACCCTCAGGGGCGGGGCCATTCGCGGCGGTGATCGACGCTCATGGCGGGCGCTGGTGCTCAGAAACGCGGATGACCAATGTCCGTATCGATGAAGCGCTGGCCGCAGCGGGCATCTTCGTCATGGCGCTCGATTTCCGCATGCCGCCGGACGCGCAATATCCTTTGCCGGTGGCGGATATCAATTTCGCCGTCCGTTGGCTGCACGCCCATGCCGCCCGCTATGGAATCGATCCCGATTGGATCGGCGGCGTCGGAACCTCGAGCGGCGGTCATCAATTGGCGCTCAGCGCCTTGAACCCGGACGATCCTAAATATCGCCAGGACCACACGGCGGAGATGGATGGGGTCAGCGCCAAGATCAATTACATGATTCTGTGCTGGCCGGTGTCCGATCCGCCGGCGCGCTATCGCTACGCCATCGCCAATAAAATGGATATTCATATCCAGAGCCACGAGCGCTATTGGCCGAGCGAGGCGATGATGGGCGAGGGCAGCCCGCAGCGCGTGGTCGCCGACGGCGAGGCGGCCGTTTTGCCGCCGGCTCTGCTCATCCAGGGCACCAACGACACGATCCTGTCGCCCGGCATGTCGGAGCGCTTCGCCGAAACTTATGCAGCGGCCGGCGGCGATATGACGCTGATCCACTATCCTGGCGAAAAGCACACCTTCATCACCAATACACCCGATACGCCGGCCTCGCAGAAAGCCTTGGCCGATATGATAGGGTTCATCCGCCGCTGCACCACGAACCGCGCCAACGCCTGATCCTGCTCAAATTGTGAACAAGGGCACGACCGGCCGCCCCGTCGGCGGGCTGCCGACCGTCACGTCGGATCACGCTTGGGAAGCTCGGCATATCAAAGCCCTAGCCCAACTATGGGTGCGCCGAATAATTCGTCCTCTTGCAATAAATAAAGCTTCTGCCCCAGGCTCTTAAACGGGCCAGGCATGCATCCTGCAAGGCTCGAGAGGAACAAGCCAAATCGCCGCTTCGCAAATCTCATGCGCCTGCCGTGCAAATGTGGTTTGTCCGCGCTTTTGAGGAGGCGCATTCTGGGTTCGTCGTCAAAAACGCCGCTCAAACGTGCGTTTCGGCCACTGCTTGAATTCGAGATGACGGCGCATCTCTGGACATCGCGCTAGACGACATCGAGTTAGACATGGAGAACGACAATGTTTACCGCTGAGCAAAATGAGGTCCTGACGCGCGTCGGCCCCGGCACTCCGATGGGCGACCTGTTCCGCAGCTTCTGGATCCCCTTCCTCATCAGCACCGAGCTGGAGATCGACGGTCCGCCCAAGCGCGTGACCTTGCTAGGCGAAAACCTGGTCGCTTATCGCGATAGCAAAAACCGCGTCGGCCTGCTCGACCGCCACTGCGCCCATCGCCGCGCCGACCTGTTTTTCGGCCGCAACGAAGATTGCGGTTTGCGTTGCACCTATCACGGTTGGAAATTCGACATCACCGGCCAGGCGTCGGAATTGCCGGCCGAGCCGGAAGGCACGCCGCTGATTAAGGACGCCAAGATCAAGGCGTACCCGACTCGCGAAGCCGGCGGCGTGATCTGGACCTACATGGGTCCGAAGGACAAAGAGCCGAAGGATCTGCCACTGCTCGACTGGTCGGCCGTTCCGCCGACCCATCGTGCCGTGACCAAGCGTCTGCAGGAGAACAACTGGGCTCAAGCCGTCGAAGGCGGCCTCGATTCGAGCCATGTCTCGTTCCTGCACCGCGTCTTGACCCCAGTGCAGGCGGCGACGACGACCAAGGAAGGCCATCTCGTCCAGCGCCCGATCTACATGGTCAAGGACACGCGCCCGAGCTTCCATATTCACAAGACCGACTACGGCTTCGCTATCGGCGCGCGCCGCAACGCCAGCGACACCGAGTATTACTGGCGCTTGTCGCAGTTTCTGATGCCGGCCTTCACCATCATCCCGACAGCCGAGGGCCGTCCGCTGACCGGCCACTTCTGGGTGCCGATCGACGACGAGAATTGCTGGGCCTACACCTTCTCGTGGCATCCGCACCGTCCGCTCACCGACGAGGAATGGGAAGAGTATGTCGGCGGCACGCAGATCCATGCCGCCGTGGACGAGAACTTCCGTCCGCTCGCCAACAAGGACAATAATTACAAGCTCGACCGCGAGATGCAGCGTAAGGAAAACTATACCGGCATCGTCGGCGTCGGCGTTCAAGACATGAGCGTGCAGGAAAGCATGGGCGTCATCACCGATCGCTCGAAAGAGCTGCTCGGGGCAAGCGATGCCGCCATCGTGTACTGGCGGCGCTTGATGATCGAGCAAGCTTTGGCGCTGAAAGAAAAGGGCAAGCTGCCGCTCGGCATCGAGACGCCGAAGGCCTACCAAGTGCGCAGCGGCGCGGTGCTGTTGCCCAAGGAAGCCGATCCGTTCAAGGAAATGGCGCAGAGCATTTTCTTGCTGCCCGCGTAAGCGGCGACGATAACAGTTAGATGGCGGGGCGGGCTTTCCGCCCCGCTACATTTCAGAAGGGAGCGGAATATGGGTCAGCCCGTCGGACAGTTGCGCCACTTTGCGATGTCGGTGCCCGATCCCTGGGCGACCGCCGAATTCTATATCCATTCCTTCGGCTTCAAATTCGTCGGCGAGACCGACTCGCGCCTCGCCGAGGGCTGCTATATTTCCGACGGCGTCATCAACATCGCGCTGCTGAAATACAAATCTGACGAAGTGTCGCAAGGCACCGGTAAGGATTTCGTCGGCATCCATCACATCGGCATCTGGGTCGACGACGTCGAGGAGACGCGCCAGCGCGTCGAGGCGGCCGGCGGCCAATGGATCATGGGCGAGCCTGATCCCACCAACGGCAGCTTCTACGAAGTGAAGTTCACCGATCCCAACGGCGTCATCTTCGATCTCACGCACAATGGCTGGGGCGGCTCGCAGCGCTATCCGGGCACGCCCGGCAGCGAATCGACATTGCCGCGTAAGCTGGTCGAGCGCTTCAGCGAGCGCCGCGCCAAGGCGCGTGACGACATGGCCAAGAAGACGGGCGAAGCCGAACTGGTGAAGAGCGACAAGTAACGCCCCGCATCCTCAGGCGGGCAGTTCTCGCTGAAGGAAAGCGAGCAACTTGGTCCAGGAGTCCTTCGCGGCGGCTTCATACGCCGCTCCGGCATGCGCCGGATTGTGGAAGCCGTGGCCGACATCCGGATAAAGATGAAACTCATGCCGCACGCCGTGCTTAGCAAGCTCGGCCGAGGTTTTTTGCATGTCTTCCGGCGAGGGATTTTTATCCTGGCCGCCGGAGAAGGCGATGATCGGGCAGCGGATGTTCTTGAGCAGGTCGAACGGCGTTTGCGGCCCGTCGCCCCAAGGCAGCAGCACGCCGCCGCCGTAGAGGACGACCAGCGCGCGAAAGCCCTGGATTGCCCCGCCGCCGAGGAAAGCCATACGGCCGCCCATGCAATGGCCCATCAGGACGATGCTGTCGGGGCGAACATCGGGCCGTGCCTTTAAGAGATCGAACGTCGCCTGCATGTCGGCGACCACTTCCGCATCCTTGAAATACTGCTTGCGGTCCTTCATCGGCACGTCGCGTGAAGTGCGGTGCGAAACATCGGGGACAGCCACGCGATAACCGGCATCTACCAATCTGCGCACGACGAGTTTGGTGAAATCGTCGAGACCCTCACGGTGATACATGAGAACGATCGCGGGGCGGGCTTTGGCGTCGCCCGGTCCGTCGAGGTAGATTTCCATGGGGTTGCCGCCCACGGTGATGGTTTCGGTCTTTGCCAAAATTCGCCTCCGCGATTGTCGTAATGTTATGCCGCGTTCATTCCTTGGCAGCGGCGCGCGCTCGCATGATCAAGGCTTATGCCGCCGGTCACGATGTCGTAAGCGTTGATCGACACTCTAGGTCTCTCCTATGACGGAAGAGCGCTGGTCAGCCAATCGGTCTCGATATGGCGACCGACGCCAGTCTCCAGAGCTTTTTTGTATATGGCATAGCCGGTCGCGGCGAATTGGTAGCCGAGGCCGGTGTAGTTGAGGAACACGGTGATGTCTGAGGCCTTGCCGCGGCCCGGCATGCGGCCGAGCAGCAGGTCCGACAGTTCCGGCAGACTGTCTTGCTTGAGCGCGGAACTGAGCGCCGCTTTCTGATGTTCGGTATCCTTGGCGAGGTCGGCGCCTTCGCCGCGCAGGATGTGCGAGATCGCCTTACGGATATGGGTGACGACGATATCGGCGCGACCAACCGCGCTCGCGTCCAATTCCAGTCGTTTGAGGCTGCTGACATGCATGCCGGGCGCGAGAAGCTCGGCCGGCAGCACAGGCTGCATGCTGTTGGTGGCGCACATCACGACATCGGCGCCATCGACCGCCTCGTGCAGGCTGCCGGCTACGATAGTCTCAACGTTGAGCAACTCGCGCATCTCTTTGGCGAAGGTGGCGCGGCTGGCGGGATTGGGGCTGTAGCAGCGCAGGCGCTTGATCGGGCGGACGGCGCAGATCGCCATGGCCTGGCCGCTCGCCTGATGGCCGGAGCCGATGATGGCGGCTTCGCTGGCGTCGGCGCGGGCAAGGTGCTTGGCCGCGAGGCCGCAAGTCGCGCCGACGCGCATGCGCTGCACTTCGCCGTCGGGATAGATCGCCAAAGGTTCGCCGGTTTCGGTGCTGAACAATAGCACCAGTCCGACATAGCGCTGGTTCGGCGCAGCCGGCACCTTGACGCGTCGCAGGCCGGCGTCGGATTTGGGCCAGGTCAGGATATCGGAATTGATGCGCACGGCGGCGATGCCGAATTTCGGGATCACGCCATCCATGCTCAGCAGGGAATAGAGCGCGTCGTCGCGCGCGGTGGCGGTGAGGATTTCCGAGCGCACGCCGTTGACGCCATGGGCCGTGCCCAGTTCTTTATAGGCGATCTCCATAGCGTCGAGGCAGTCGGACATCGTCAAAATCTCGGCGATATCCTCGTTCGAGAGCAGCATCGTCATGGCGCGGATCTCCGCGGAGCCTTGCTCATGAGCGGCTGCCATAGAGCGCGCAGCTCCCGGACGCTCTTTCTCGTTTCCAGGCCGCGTAGGGCCTCGATCAGTTTAGCGCTAGCCGCAGCACCCAGAATCGGCGTCATCAGGTCGCTCGCCTTGTCCTCGATCTCGCCGCGCGACATGGGGTTGTCGGCGCTGCCGCGCACGGCGACGGCGCGGCGCGAGATATGGACGCCGTCGCGCGTCGTCACGTCGACGATGGCCTGGCGGCGCGGGCGAGCCTGCATAAGCTCCTCGCTCGGCTGGATCTTCATGCGCTTGCGCAAGGCCAGCACCTGCGGATCTTTCATGCGCGCATGGTCATGCACCGACTCGAAGGTCAGCTTGCCGTCGATCAGCAAAACGGCCAGCAGATGCTGCACGTTGACGTCGGGCATTGGCGCGCCGTCCACCGTGCGGGCCGAGCGGGTCGGCAGGTGGATGGTGACCTTGTCGACATTCGCGCCGGTGAGGCCGATGGCATCGATGATCTGCGTCATGGCGTCGAGCGCCGATTGCGCCGGCGAGCCGACGCACCATTTCTTGATATTGGTGCCGAGGATTTCAAAACGGGCGCCGAGCCCGTCCATGAGTTGCGAGGGGTCGGCTTTCGTCGAGAAGGCTTCGAAAAAATTGCGCTCGCCGCTGAACACGTCGTCGACGCCTGTGAAGCCGGCGGCGACCATGGCCGCCGCTGTCGCGCCGTTGCGCGCCGGCATGCCGCCGAAGTCGAAGGCTTTTTCGATATGGTCCGAATCGCGCACGTTGCAGGCGACGCCGGAGGCTTGCTGCGCGCAGTAGGAGAGCAGGTGGCGCGCTTGTAGCGCATCGATGCCAAGCAGCGCGCCGGCGGCGGCCCCGGCCCCGAAGGTGCCGCCGAAGCTATGGGTGCTGCGCGAAGCGGCTGCAAACTCCTCGGCGCCGAGGGCGTAATTGAGGCGCGCGCCGACGTCATACCCGAGGACGACGGCTTTCACGAAAGCCTCGCCGCCGGCGTCGACGCGTTCTGCGGCGGCCAGCGCGGCGGGAATCACGGCGCAGCCTGGATGAGTGCGCGACGGCGCATGCGAATCGTCGGTCTCGTCAGCATGCGCGAGCATCCCGTTGACGAGGGCGGCATTGATCATCGAGGTGGCGAGCGAGGTGCCGACGACGGAGGACTCCGGCGGACCGCCAAGGCCGCCTGCGAAGGCGATGGCCGCTTGTCCAGGCGGCAGGCCAGTGCCGGAAACCATGGCGGCGATCGTGTCGAGGATATGCTGCTTGGCCTTTTCGACGACTTCGACGGGGAGGGCGCGCAGACGCGCATCCGCGATATAGCCGCTCAGCTCGCGCGTCGGTTGGCTGATCTCCTGGAGCGACTGGATCACGGCGCCCTATGTCCCTGTTATGTGACGTTCTTTGGTCTTCTTTTGCGGCGATATGATTATACAATCTTCGCCGCCTGCCCCACGAATAATGTTCATTCCGTTTCGGAGATAAAGGGGGCGGCGCCGGGCAGGGCGTTTCAGGACTCACAGGCATGGACCTTAGCGACATCAAGACGTTTCTCCGCGTGGTGCAGCGCAAAAGCTTCAGCGCCGCCGCCGCCGAAATGAACGTCTCGCAATCGACGGTCAGCAAGCATGTGGCGCGGCTCGAGGAAACCCTCGGCGTGCAGCTCTTGCATCGCTCGACTCAACAACTGTCGCTCACTGACGCGGGGACGGATTTTTTCGCCCGCGCCACCAGCATCGTCGCTGAACTCGAGGAGGCCCAGCTGGCCGCATCGGCCCTGGGCGCAGGGGCAAAGGGCGCCTTGCGGGTCCATTCCACCTTCGGCATCGGCCATAGTTTCGTGGCCCCGGCCGTCGCGCGTTTTCTTGAGCTTTATCCGGATATCACGGTCCAACTCGTGTTGGCGCCGGGCGATACTGTCAACGTGATCGAACAGGATATAGACGTCACCATCCGTTTGTCGACGGAACGCGAGCCCCTGAAGGATCAGACCAGCCTCACGCGATTCACGCTGGGCCAGATGCGCTATCTGATCTGCGCCACGCCAGGCTATTTCGCGCGCGCCGGCTGCCCGGCAACGCCGAAGGATCTCGAGCGCCACAACTGCCTCGTCCATTCACTGCAGGCCGGCGCCAATCATTGGTATTTCGAAGGTCCGCATGGGCCTTATGCCGTGAAGGTTCGCGGGCGCTTCAGCAGCAACAGCGGCGCCGCCTTGTATGACGCGGTGGACCGCGGCCTCGGCCTTGCCCGCGTATTGGAGCATGTGGTGCGCGACCGTGTCGCCAGAGGCGAACTGCAGACGATCTTCGCCGACCAGACGCGCTCAAACTATTTCGTCACAGCCTATATTCCTCGCGTCAAACGCTTGCCGGCGAAAACCGAACTGTTCCTTGATTTTCTCAAGGACACGCTGGCTGGGGGCGGTACAGATAGCCGCGAGGCGCGGGTCGAATAGACGTTATTCGTCTTTGGCGGCTTCCCGCCAAGAGATCATCCCCTTAACGTCCGAGCGTGATACGGCCAAGCCTGCCGTACTCTTGCATCTGATAGAAGAGCAGGACCCGCCAGAGGTCCACTCCAACGCTTCTGGGAGAGACGCGCCATGAAGGCGAAAGAAACCTACGACATCATCGTCATCGGCGGCGGCAGCGCCGCGTTCGACGCGGCGGTCGCCGCCAAGAAGGCCGGCGCCGACCGCATCTTGATGCTGGAGAAGGCCCCGGAGGCCGAATACGGCGGCAATGCGCGCTATTCCGGCACGGGCTTTCGGTTCTGGCATGGCGGCGGTCCGGAAATTCGCGAATTCCTGCCCGATCTCGACGAGGCCACCTTCCAGACGCTGCAGATCGCGCCCTACAGCGAGGATGATTTCCTCGCCGACCTCAACCGCATGACCTTGAACCGTATGGATCCGGTGCTGGCGAAAACGCTGGTGGGCGAATCGAACAAGGCGGTCCATTGGATGAAGGATGTCGGCATACGCTGGGAAATCCTCAAGGAGCACGCAAAGGTCAACGGCAAGAAATATTTCGAGAAGGGCATCGCCATCCATGTGGCCGGTGGCGGCATCGGTCAGCTCGAGCAGTGGCGCGCCATCGCCGAAGCGCACGGCATCGAGATTCGGTTCAATGCGCCGGTGTCGGCCATCCACGGCAACATGCACCGGGTCGAAGGCGTGCGCGTCTGCGGCGAGGACGGCGAATATGACATCGCCGCGCGCGCCGTGATCGCCTGCGCCGGCGGCTTCCAGGCGAGCGCCGAGATGCGCGCGCGCTATCTCTCGGGAAATGCCGATTTCGTCAAGGTGCGCGGCTCTAAGCACGACACCGGCGAAGTGCTGCGCTACCTGATCGAACTCGGCGCCGCGACCGACGGCCATTGGCAATCTGGTCATATGTCGCCGATCGATGCCAAAGCGCCGTCCTTCGAGACGCCGCAGCATGCCGACGGCCGCGGCAACACGCAGAGTCGTTACGATTATCCCTTCGGCATTTCGCTGAATTCGCTCGGCCAGCGCTTCTTCGACGAAGGCGAAGCGCAACATTCCTACACCTATGCCAAGACCGGGCGCGCCGTGCTGGCCCAGCCCGGCGCCGTCGCCTGGCAAATCTACGATCAGAAGGGGCTGCGCCAGCGGCGCTATCCGGAGCATCCGGCGACCTTTGAGGAAGCCGACAGCATCGGCGCATTGGCCAAGAAGATCGGCCTCGCGCCGGAGGTGGTGGAACATACCGTCGCGGAATATAACGCGGCCTGCCGCGATGACATCAAATATGATCCGACCCGCCCCGACGGCAAACACACCGTCGGCCTGGAGATTCCCAAGTCGAATTGGGCGACGCGCATCGACGAAGGCCCGTTCCGCGCCTATCCGGTCACCTGCGGCATCACCTTCACCTTTGGCGGCCTCAAGGTGAACCCGCGCGCCCAGGTGCTGAACGGCAAGCTTGAGCCGATCAAGGGGCTCTATGCCTCCGGCGACATCTTGGGCTTGTTTTTCCACAACTATCCGTCCTTCACAGGACAGACGCGTAACGCCGTGTTTGGCCGCCTGGCGGGCGACAGCGCGGTGCGGGACAACTAGCGGCGGCCTCGCGAGGCCCCTATAATCTATCCTAACAATACGAAACGCTTAGGGAGACACATCATGGCGCGCATCAAACATCTGGCGATCAAAACTGCAGACCCTGCCCGTCTCGGAAAGTTTTACGAAGAGACGTTCGGCATGACCTGCATCCACACGTCGGCCAACGGCGGGATGTACATGACGGACGGCTATCTCACCCTGGCGCTGCTCAAGCAGCGCCCCAACGACACGGCGCCCGGCCTCAACCATTTCGGCTTCGAGGTGGAAAATGCCGACGAGATTTCCAAAAAAATCGTCAAGGCGAAGCTGCCGGAACCGACGCAGCGGCCTTCGACCACGCCCTTCGCGGAGAAGCGCGCCATGGATCCCGACGGCAACCTGTTCGACATTTCCGAACATGGCTATGCCGATGTCGAATATCCGCTCGATGATGGCGTGAAGCAAAAAGAGACGGTCCGCTGAACTCTGCAACTTTTGTCGCAGAGGTTTATAAAAACGGGACTGCTCACACAGGGAGAAGACGATAATGCACGTGCGCATATTTGCAGCCACTGTTCTGGCGGCTTTGGCGGCGGCTCCGGCCGTCGCGCAGGAGAATTTCTACGCCGGCAAAAGCTTAAACTTGATCGCCGGTTTCCCGCCGGGCGGCGGCGTCGACGGCGAGATGCGCGTTGTGGCGCGCCATTTCGCCCGCTTCATTCCGGGCAATCCGACGATCGTCGCCAAGAACATGCCGGGCGCCGGCGGCATCATTCTCGGCAACCATCTCTACAGCGTCGCCGACAAGGACGGCCTCACCGTCGGCATGCCGGGGCGTAGCGGCTTTCTCCTCAGCAACGTTGTCAAAGAGAAGGGCGTGAATTTCGATCTCGCAAAATTCGACTATATCGGCGGGGCCGGCAGCACCAACAGCATCCTATGGCTGCGCGAGCAGGCTGGCGTCAGCACAGTCGCGGACATCAAGAGCGCCAAGCGCGAGATCATTCTCGGCGCCTGGTCGCAGCGTTCGCAGAACGCCATCGTGCCGAAGGTGCTGCAGAAGTACGAAGGCTGGCCGTTCAAGGTGGTGCATGGCTATCCCGGCACCAACGAAGTGCTGATCGCCCTTGAGCGCGGGGAGATCGATGGCCTCTATTCGCACGAAGGCAGCATCGCCAACACCCGCCCGGACTTGATCAGCAGCGGCAAGATCAAGGCGGTGTTCCAGACTTTCGAGGACATGCCGAACGTGCCGATCATGAGCGAGCTCATCAGCAACCCGAAAGAGAAGGCGCTGCTCGCGCTGCTCAACGCGCCGAGCCAGGTCGGTCTGCCGCTGATGGCGCCGCCGGGCATTCCGAAGGACCGCCTCGAAGTGTTGCGGGCGTCCTATCTGAAGATGGTGGAGGACAAGGAGTATCGCGACGAGGCGGAGAAGCGCAGCTTGCCGGTCGGCCGCGCCATGAGCGGGCCGCAGCTCCAGAAGCTCATCGCTGAGAACCTTTCCTCGGTGCAGGAGGATGTGCTGCAGGAGTATCTCAGCTACATGGACGACAAGGGCGGCAAGTAAATCGTTCTCTCGGAACTGCTCGATCGGGGCAATCAAAGGCCGGCTCGATGAGCCGGCCTTTTTTATGCGCAGCAGATGCCGTGAAAAGTCGCAAATGCTTCAGACGTGCGAGGCGGCGGGTCCGCTTCGGGCCGGATCGCGATGCGAAAGATGTTTCGGCGCGTAAACTCTCAGCGCGAGGTCGCGCTTCGCAGTTTGGTCTCGGGTTCGCCGAAGATCGCGCCTTCCGCGACCTTGGCGATTTTGCTGATATGTGCTTCCAAAAGCTCGCAGGCCAGATCGGCGTCGCGTTTGAGCGTGGCTTGCACGATTTTCGTATGATCGTTGCTCAATCCGGTGCGGGGGAAATCGCGCCGCAAGGTGGTGCGATATCTATATCGCAGCGATTGGTCGTAAAGCTGCTGGGTGAAATGCAGCAGACGTTGCGTGGGGCAGGCGGAGATCAGCTCCAAATGGAAGTCGCGGTTCGCGTTTTCCCATATGATCACGGCGTCAGCCGTTTTTTTCGTCAGGCTCACTTCCAGGCGTTCCAGCGTATAGCGGGCCGCCACGACGCGCGTTTCCCAACCGATGTCACCATGAATGATCGCCTGCCGCAGCGCTTCCACCTCGATGAGCTTTCGGGCTGCCGTGATGTCGAGAAGGTCTTGGTGCGAGATTTGCGAGACCCAAAAGCCGCGCTGCGATACCGATTCGACCAGTCCGTCCGACAGAAGGCGCGTGAGCGCCTCTCGAATGGCGCTGGCGCCGTATCCGAAGGTCGCCGTCAGATGTTGGATGCGCAGCTTCTCGCCCGGCTCCAAACGGCCTGAGAGGATTTCTTGGCGAAGCAGCCAATAGGCTTTCTCGATGTCCGAGCTCGGTCGCGTTTTAATATCTGAAACAGCCATAGGGTGCTTGGTCTCGTTTGGGTCGTTTTGACGGCCGCCGCCATCATTATGCGACTTGGCAAGACGTACTCCTATAGGGATTACCGTTAATTGACAAAAAAACTTTTTTTTCGTATTTTGTCGCTAGAGCGTGAATTGATCCTGGAGGGATTTAGAGATGGCAACCATTCAAGCAGAGAAGCCCAAAGCGAAGACGACGTATGAGACCATTACCGTCACGCAGTTGTCGCCGAATGTCGGCGCGGAAATCGGCAATATCGATCTGACCAAGCCGCTCACTCCCGCTCAGGTGAAGGATGTGCGCGCCGCCATCACAGCGCACGGCGTGATCTTCTTCCGCGAGCAGCCCATCAGCTTCGAAGACCACGACCGCTTCGTTCGCTACTTCGGCGAGCCGCATGAGCATATCGGCGGCGATTACACGGCGTCCAAGCGCGTTCCCAATTACCCCGGCATCCGCCAGCAGTATTTCGACGGCAATTCCAAGCGCGTCGCCGGCGAAGACTGGCACTCGGACCAGAGCTACGGCGACAAGCCGCCGACCTACAGCATCCTGCATCAGGAGATAGTCCCGACCGACGGCGGCGGCGACACGATGTTCATGTCCTGCTCCAAGGCTTATGAAGAGCTCAGCGATACGATGAAGGCCTATCTAAAGGGCAAAACCGCCACCCATATGGGCGGCAAGTCCTTCGACGCCGAGGGCGCCGGAAAGCGCCCGGAGGTGGTCCACCCGGTCGTTACGCTCCACCCCGAAAGCGGCCGCAAGGTCCTGTTCGTCAATCCCAGCTTCACGAGCCACATCAATGGCGTGCCGAAGGCCGAGAGCAAGGCCGTGCTGGAGTACCTCTACGAGCACATGCGCAAGCCGCATTGGCACATGCGCTTCCACTGGCGGAACCACTCGATCGCCATGTGGGACAACCGCGCCGTTCAGCATATGGCGATTTGGGATTACTGGCCGCAGGTGCGGTCGGGCTACCGCATGTTCCTGAAAAACGAAGATGCTCCGGTGATGGCCGACTAAAACGTCAAGCTGCCGCAGATGGCGGCGGCTTGGCAGCCATCTTGCATTCGAGCCGGATTGGACCGCTGGCTCCCGGCCAAGGGACTATTTCTCTTGTGAATAGCCCTGGCCGGGCCGCCTTCGCCAGTCTGGTTCGCCGATCCGACGCTTTCGTGCCTGCCCTATATGGACAGCAAACGAATTTAGTAAAGCCATAGCGATTCATCTCATCGCTTCACTCACTTTTTTGGAGGATTTTTTATGAACGTCGCCCGCGAGCCGTCGAAAGACGACACCATCATCCCTTACGAAGGCCTGCGTGGCTGGCTTGAAGCCGTGGAGGGGATGGGCGAGTTGCTGCGCGTCAACGGCGCGAGCTGGGACGCCGAAATGGGCGCGATCACCCATATGCTGACCGAGAAGAGCAGCGGCACCGCGCCGGCCGTGCTGTTCGACGAAGTGCCGGGCTACGCCAAGGGATTCCGTACGCTGTATGGCCATTTCTCGTCGGTCAAGCGCGTCGCTTTGACGCTCGGCCTGTCCACCGAATTCGACCGCAAGGTCGACATCGTGCAGCGCTATCACGCCTGCATGCAGAGCTTGAAGCCGCTGCCGCCGCGTTATGTCGATAAGGCGCCGATTCTCGAGAACGTCATCACCGGCGACGACATCGACGTGCTGAAATTCCCGGTGCCGCGCCATCACGAGATCGATACGGCGCGCTACATCGGCACTGCCAACTGCGTGATCACGCAGGATCCGGACGCCGGCTGGTTCAACCTCGGCACTTACCGCAACCAGGTGTATGACGCCAAGACGATCGGTTGCCAGATCACCGAGGGCAAGCACGGCCGCATCCATCGCGACAAGTACTTCGAGCGCGGCCAGTCGATGAAGGTCGTCGTGCTCGTCGGTCAGGATCCGCTGCTGTACATGCTGGCGGCGAGCCCCTTGCCGGACGGCGTCAGCGAACTGGAGTTCGCTGGCGGCATCAAGGGCAAGCCGATCGATGTCGTGCGCGGCCCCTACACGGGCTTCCCGATTCCGGCCGATTGCGAAATCGCCCTCGAATGCGAAGCGGTGCCCGGCAACGTCAAGCCGGAAGGTCCGTTCGGCGAGTGGATGGGCTATTACTCCGACGACACGCAGGCGCGCCCCTATCTCATCGTCAAGACGATCCTGCATCGCAACAACCCGATTATCTGCTGCGCCCCGCAGCACAAGCCGGTCGATGAGACCGGCCTGCTGAAGGGCATCGCCGGCGCGGCCCAGGTTTGGCGCGCGCTCGATGCTTGCGGTCTGCCGGATATTCTCGGCGTGTGGAACCACGAGGGTGGCCCGGCGACGCGCTTCACCGTCGTGCAGATCAAGCAGCGCTATCCCGGCCATGCGCGCAACGTGTTGCACGTCGCCGCGAACTGCCAGGGCGGCGCCTATGCCGGCAAGTGGACGGTGGTGGTCGATGACGACATCGACGCTGGCGATCTCGATCAGGTGCTGTGGGCGATGAGCACGCGCTTCGATCCGATGACCGACATCGATCTGATTCAGAAGGCTTGGGCCTCCAAGCGCGATCCGCTGTGGCTGCCCGGCAACTTCAACAACCGCATCCTGATCGACGCCTGCATTCCTTACGACATGAAGATGAAGGGCACGTTCCCGCCGGTCGTCGACGTCACGCCGGAATTGCGCGCCAAGATCCGCGCGAAGTTCAGCAATATCAACTTCCCCAAGTGATCGTTCGGGAAAGCCGGATATGAAAAAGGGCAGGTCCGATGGACCTGCCCTTTTTATTTCGCCGCGAGGCAAGATCACGTCTCATTGATTGATTGTTTCTGCTTGCCAACCGGGAACCGCGGCGGCGTTTACTAGCGCGCCGACAGCGTGAACATCTGTCCCGTAAATTCGGGGGACGGACAATAAAAAGGGCAGGCCCGCGGGCCTGCCCTTTTTCTTTGCCGAGCCCCTTCTGGGGTGGCGATTACTTCTCGTTGACGATCGCCTTCGCCTGCTTCAACACCTCAGGCGGCGTCGAGAACAGGTCCTTGATGATCGCTTCGGCGCGCTTGCCGTCGACCAGCGTCGGCGTCTCCTTGCGCTTAGTGACTTCCGCCACGTACTCGGGATCCTGAATCGTCTTGATAAAGGCCGCGCGCAGGGCTTCCACGCGGTCGGCCGGCACGCCAGGCGGGGCCATGAAGGGACGCCCGAGATCGGCCGACAGGATGGCGACTTTCAAGATGCTCTTCTGCTCGTCGGTCTGGGCGATCTCCATGATCGACGGGACATCGGGAAGCTCCGGCCAGCGCTCCATGCTGAGCGAAGCCAGGAACTTCAGCTTCTTCTCGGTGATCCATTCCGGCTTGATCAGCTTGATCGAGGTAAAGGACCAGCCGCAGCGGCCGTCCACTTCGCCACGCTCCACTGCCAGCTGCATTTCGTTGCCGCCGGGGTAGCCGGACACCACCTTGGCTTTGAGGCCGAGCAGCTTGATCAGCATCTTGCTGATCATGTCGTCGTCCGAGCCGGGGCCGGAGCCGGCGAGCGTGATGGGCGTTTTGGTGGCGTCGGCAAACGTCTTCACCGTCGGGGCGCCGAGCAGGGCGCAGACGGTGAATTCCGTCATGCCGCTGCCGATCCAGTTGAACTTCGTCGCGTCGAAGTTCGAGGCGCTGGTGCCGGTCAACGGTTCGAGCACGGGGGCGCGCACCATGCCGATGACCGAGCCGTCCTTGGCCGCGAGGTTATAGAGATGGTTGGTGGCCACCAGACTGCCCGCGCCGGTCATGTTCTGCACGGTGATGGTCGGATTGCCGGGAAGATGGCGGCTGTAGTGGCGCATCACGCCGCGGACATGGGTGTCATAGCCGCCACCGGGCGAGTAACCAACGATCACGGTCAAGGGGCGGGTTTTATAGAACTCCTCGACGGATTGAGCGGTCGCCGGAACGCTCAGGGCGGAGGCCGACATCGCAAGCAACGCGACGCCAACAGCCTTATTCTTCAATGCACGCATGCCGCACTCCTATTTCGAAATCTTCAGGGCAGGCCCCGTTTAGCCGGGAGGGCGGGGCCATCAAAACGACGAACGCCGCTTCCGGCTCGTCTCACGCTGAACGGTCTGCAAGAGCTATGCCGCCTGATGCCCGCTTTCGCGCCAAAGGCATGCATTAGGGTTATCATGATAGGTATATCGGGCAGCGTCGATAGCTCGATTCGCGTGCCGTCTCGCCAGGCGAAAACCAGGCTATGGTTTGCCCGAAACAAGCTATGCCGTCTCAAGAGCATGGCGTTTCACGGGCTGCGCTTTGCCTTTTCGGTCGGGGGCCCCTCCGGAGGAAGCGCTGAGGCTTAGGCGGATGTCGTGCCGTCCTGATGGGCGGCGATGGCGTCGAGAAATGTCCGACCTAAATCCTTGAGCTTCGCGGCGCCGACGCCGTTCACTTCAGCGAAGGCGTCGAGATCGCGCGGCGCGCGCTCGGCCATGTCGATCAGCGTGCGGTCGGAGAAGATGACGTAGGCCGGCACTGCGCGCTCCTTGGCGAGTCGCAATCGCACCTCTTTTAGCTTGGCCAGCAAGGCCGAGTCGCGCACTTCGACGCCCATCTCCTGCGCTAGGCGCGCAGTGCCGCGGCCGATCTTCGGCGGATCGACGCGATAGTCGAAGCGCCCTTCGCCGCGGCGCAAGGAATGGCCCAACTCGGCGATCGAGACGCCGCCGTGGCCGGCGATGTCCAGCGCGAGATAGCCGTTGGCGACGAGCTGGCGGATCAGCGATTGCCACAGCGGTTTTTTGTGCGACTTGCCGCTGCCAAAGCTGGCGAGCCGGTCATGGCCGCGCTCGATGATCTTCTGCGTCTCATGGCCGAGCAGCACTTCGACGATATGGGCCGGGCCGAAGCGCTCGCCGGTCTCGATGATGGCGGCGATAATCGCCAATGCCTCTACCGTGCCATCGGCGCGCGGCGCTTTGTTCAGGCAATTGTCGCAATTGCCGCAGGGCGCGGCGCTTTCGCCGAAATAAGTCAGCAATATCTGGCGGCGGCATTGCGCGGTCTCGCAATAGCCGATCAGCGTATTGAGCCGGCCGTGGGCGCGCCGCTTATGCTCGGGCGACGAGTCTTCGTCGTCGATGAACATGCGGCGCATACGGATGTCGCCGAGGCCGAACAGCATATGGGCCTCGGCCGGCTGGCCATCGCGACCGGCGCGGCCGATCTCCTGGTAATAGGCTTCCAGGCTGCCAGGCATGTCGGTGTGGAAGACATAGGCCACGTCCGGCTTGTCGATGCCCATGCCGAAGGCGATGGTCGCCACCATGACGACGCCCGATTCGGTCATAAAGCTGTTTTGGTTGGCATCGCGGGCTTCCTTGCTCATGCCGGCGTGATAAGGCAGGGCGCGGACACCGCTTTTTTCGAGAAACTGCGCGGTCTCCTCGGTCTTCTTGCGCGACAGGCAATAGACGATGCCGCTGCGCCCAGCATGGCGCTTCACGAATCCTAAAAGCTGGCGTTTGCCGTCCTGACGCGCCTCGATGGCGAGCTTGATGTTGGGGCGGTCGAAGCCGAGCACCAGCGTTTCGACGCCGCCGTCGAACAGCCGGTTGGCGATGTCGGCGCGCGTGGTCTCATCCGCCGTCGCCGTCAAGGCGATGATCGGCACGTTGGGGAAAATACCGCGCAGGCGCGAGAGATCGGCATATTCGGGGCGGAAGGCCGGGCCCCATTGCGAGATGCAATGGGCCTCGTCGATGGCAATCAGGCGAACATCAAGCCGGCTGAGCGCGTCGAGCATGCGCTCGGTCATCAGCCGTTCGGGCGCCAGGTACAAAAGCCGCGTCTCGCCGGCTGCGACGCGGCGCCAAGCCGCGACATTGGCATCGCGCTCGATCGAGGAATTGATGCTGTCGGCGGCGACGCCGGCGAGGCGCAGGGCGGCGACCTGATCCTGCATCAAGGCGACCAGCGGCGACACGACGATGGTGAGCCCGCCCAATATTAGCGCCGGAACCTGATAGCACAGCGACTTGCCGGCACCGGTCGGCATCACGGTCAGCAGATGACGCCCGGCGAGCAGCGTGTCGATGGCGTCGGCTTGGCCGGGACGAAAGTCGTCGAAGCCGAACACGTCCTTCAGGATGCGTCGTTTGGGCTCTTGCGCGCCGGAGAGGACGCTCGCTGTCGAGGATTGCATCGCGTGATTTTACAGGAGCGTGCGGCGCTTGGGGAGAATATGCGACTGGCGTTAGATCACGCTCCGCAGCACTTCTTGTATTTCTTGCCCGATCCGCAGAGGCAGGGGTCGTTGCGGCCGATCTTGGTGACATGGACCGGTTGGCCCTTGGGGTTCATCACGCCGTCGACGTAAAGCCATTGGCCGTCGACCTTGCGGAACTGGCTGCGCTCGTGATGCAGGCCGTGCTCGCCCTTGCCTTTGAAGCGGGCGGTGAACTCGACGATGCCCTCGGCATCCTCCTGTCCGCCCTTTTCGGTCTGGCGGATGTCGAGGCCGAGCCATTCCATGCCGCCAGCCGTCGCTTCGAGATCGGCGCGGCTGAAATCGACCAACGCTTCAGGCGCTAGCGTGCGTTCGACATAGCCGTAGTCGCCGACGACGAACGCGGCATAGCGCGAGCGCATCGTCGCTTCAGCGGTCGGGGCCGGCTTGCCCGCGAGATAGGGTTGGCAGCAGGCGGCGAAGGTCTGCGCCGAGCCGCAGGGGCAAGGCTGGTCGGCGGTAACGCTTTGAGGGGCCATGGGGGACTCCGAAAGGCTTTGCTGCGCGCAGGCTGCACGCGCATCTTTGAGGGCGGTGGGTTAGAGAGAGTGATTGGAGAGAATGCCGGCAATGGGGCCGATTCTCGTAAGGATTTGTCGCGGAATCGTGTCCTATAAATCCCTTGCCTTGTCATTATTACGGAATTCAGCCATTTTAAGAATCAATATTCCACAAGATTTGACGGCGCTTGACATAGCCGATGCATTCAAATTTTTTTATGCAGCGATTGCTGGTGCATTCGGTTGGCAGGCGCATCCGCGCGACGTTTGTCAGTTGCGCCTATCTCTGCGCCTTATTCGGCGGTCTGCTGCAAGCCGGAATAGCTGTCGCACAAATTCCGGCCTCCGTCGATCCTGGGCAGGTCGAGCGGCGACTTGCCCCGGCGTTGCCGTTACCTGATCTTCAAGCGCCTTTCGTGCCTGATGTCGGCACGGTTGCGCCCCCGGCCGGCGCCGGAGAGGCGCGCTTCAATTTGCGCGAGATCGTTCTGCGCGGCGCCACGGTTTACGAAGCGGCGGATTTGTTGCGCCCCTATGATGGCCTCATCGGCCAGACCGTCAGCATCGACGACATCTTCGCCGTGGCCAACGCCATCACCGCGCGCTATCGCAATGACGGCTACATCCTGTCGCGCGCCGTCGTGCCGGCGCAGAAGGTCGATGCCGGCCGTATCGAAATCAAAGTCGTCGAAGGGTTCATTTCGCAGGTGATCGTCACCGGTGATACTGCCGGCCAAGAGGATTTGCTGCGGGCCTATGGCGCGAAGATCTCTGCTGTCCGACCGCTGACGTCGGAAGCGTTGGAGCGCTATTTGTTGCTGGCCGACGATCTGCCCGGACTGACGGCGCGCGGCGTGTTGCGGCCATCGCCGTCCGAGCCTGGCGCGGCAGAGTTGATCTTGGCGGTCGAGTACCGGCCTTACGAGGGAGCCGTCAGCGTCGACAATCGCGGCACCCGTTATAGCGGTCCGCTGCAGGGCGATGTCGGTGTTCGGCTGAACAGCATGTTCGGGCTGGGCGAACAAGTCAGCCTGCGGGTGGTCACGACGGCGCCGACCGAGGAGCTGCTGTATGGCGCGGTCGGCTTGTCCGTTCCATTGGGCGATGAAGGAACGCGCCTCGATGCCTCAGTGCAGAGCAGCCAAGGCGAGCCGGGCTTTAGGCTCACGTCGCTCGAAGTCGAAACATCGTCGATCTCCGCCGATCTGTCCCTTTCGCACCCATTGCTGCGCCGCCGTTCCGAGAACTTGAGCGTGCGCGGCGGATTCGACGTCCGCAACAGCCTGACCAGAAGTCTGGGGCAAGACTTCTCGGAGGATCACTTGCGCGTTTTCGAGCTCGGCCTGCGCTACGATAAGCTCGACAGTGGGCAGGCGCTCAACGTGTTCGACGTCCGCGTCCGCCAGGGGCTCGATGTCTTCGATGCGAGCCAGCCCGGGGAGACGGTGTCGCGAGCCCGCGGCCGCGCCGAATTCACCAAAATCTCGGGCGAATTATCGCGCCTGCAGCCTCTGCTCGCTGACTATGCCGTGTTGTTGTCGCTCAGCGGCCAGCGCAGCGCCCATGCGTTATTGGCGTCGGAGGAATTCGCGCTCGGCGGCAGCCGCTTCGGCCGGGGCTATGATCCATCGGAGGTGACCGGCGATCACGGCGCGGCGATGGCCATCGAATTGCGTATGCCGCCGACCGACCTTGGGGATATTGCGGGACTTGGTTTCGGCTTGTTGCAGCCCTATGGCTTCTATGATCTCGGTGCGGTCTACAATCGTGATCCGGGCACCGGCGAGAACGGCACCCAGAGCCTCGCATCTGCCGGGCTAGGCGTGCGCTTTGCCGTCGGCGCAAGCTTTCAAGGCGGCGTCGAATTGTCGCTGCCATTGACGCGCAGCGTGGCAGCGACAGGGGATGATGGACGAGATCCACGCCTCTTTTTTAGCCTGACGAGCCGCTTTTAAAGCATCATAACATATTGAAAATATTAACTATTTTTATACCTATCCTTTAGGATTAGCTGCCTATTGCTTATGTCAAGGAAATTTAATATAAGGACATGCTTATATAGTTATTTAATCCCGTTGGGAGTTCTGGCGTGTTACCCATGCGGTCTCGCCGATCCTCAAAAGCGCAACGCGCTTCAAGACACCGACCGGAGCCGACACGCTCCGCATCGGAAGCGTCTTGGCGCCTGAAGTCGCCGCCGCTCTCGCGGCGTCAGCTCTTGGCCAGCACCATCCTGGCAGGCGGTTTCGGCGGCGTGCTGTTGCCGGGGCTGTTGATTTGCGCCCTGGCCGGCCAGGCCATGGCAAATCCGCAGAACGGCACCGTCGCCAGCGGCCAAGCCGTCATCGTGCAGACGACGCCACGCCGACTTGACGTCATTCAATCGAGCGACCGCGCCGTCATCAACTGGCAAAGCTTCAGCATCGGCGCCGGCGAACGCACCCATTTCCAGCAGCCTTCGGCCAGCTCGGTCACGCTCAATCGCGTCACTGGCGTCGATCCTTCGAGCATTCTCGGCCAGCTCTCGGCCAATGGACAGATCGTGTTGGTCAACCCGAACGGCGTCATGTTCGGTGCCGGCGCGAAGATCGATGTCGCTGGCTTGGTGGCGACGACGAGCAATATCCGCGACGGCGATTTCATGGCCGGACGGATGGATTTCACCATGCCGGGCAACGCCAATGCGACGGTGACCAACGCCGGCGAGATCACTGTCGCCGAAGGTGGCCTTGTCGCCTTCGTGGCGCCGGGCGTCGCCAACAGCGGCGTGATCCAGGCGCGTCTCGGCCGTGTCGTCTTGGCCTCGGGACATAAATATACCGTCGATCTCTATGGCGACGGCTTGGTGTCCTTCGCGGTCGATGAAAGCGCTTTGACGGCGCTTGATGCGTCCGGCGGCGCGGCGGTGGCGCGCGTCGTCAATGCCGGCCGCATCAGCGCGAACGGCGGGCGCATTCTGTTAACGGCCAGCAAGGCGCGCTCGGTCGTCGATCAGGCGATTAACATGTCGGGCGTCGTCGAGGCGCGCGCCGTCGTGCAGCGCGGCGGAGAAATCACGTTGCTCGGCGATGGCGATGGTACAGTGGCAATGGCGGGCCTGCTCGATGCCAGCGGCCGCGGCGCCGGTCAGGTGGGCGGCACGGTTCAGGTGCTGGGCCAGCAAGTGGGCTTGTTCGACGGCGCGCGGCTCGATGTCGCCGGCGATGTCGGCGGCGGCACGGCGCTGGTCGGCGGCGACTATAAGGGCCAGGGCGCGCCGCGTACCGCGACGAACGCCTACATGGCGCAGACAGCGCGCATTGATGCCGACGCCATCAGCACAGGCAACGGCGGCAAAGCCATCGTTTGGGCGGACAACTATACGCGCTTCGAGGGTGCGATCACCGCGCGCGGCGGCGTCGTGGCCGGAAATGGCGGTTTCGTCGAGACCTCGGGCAAGCAGAACCTCGACGCCACCGGCACAGTCGATGCGAGTGCGGCGAACGGCGCGGCCGGCACCTGGCTGCTCGACCCGCGCAACGTCACGATCACGACGGCGACGGCGGGCGGCGCTTTCGATAGCGGGTCGCCTAACGTCTTCACGCCGATAGGCGACAGCGCGACCGTCGCGGTGGCGACCATCCAGGGCTCGCTGAACGGCGGCACCAGCGTCACCATCACGACCGGCAATGACGGCAGCCAAGACGGCGATATCACCGTCAATTCGGCGATCGCCAAGACCGCGGGCGGCGACGCGACGCTGACCTTGAGCGCGGCCAACAACATTCTGCTCAACCAGAACATCAGTTCGACGAGCAATCGCCTCAACATCGTCCTCGACGCCGACAACGATTCGTCTGGCGCCGGCGTCGTGCGCACGACCGGCGCACGCACGTTGACGGCGCGCGGCGGCAATATTCAGGTGCTCGGCAACGGCTTGCAGCTCAATGATGTTTCCGGTAACCGCACGGTGACACTGAGCACCACCTCGGCGGGCGGCGACGGCGCGGTGACGGTCGAGGGCGCGATCAACCGTTTCGACGCCGGCACCGGCACGCGCGACTTGGTGATCACCGCAGGTGCCGGCGACGTCGCGTTGCAGGGCGCGGTGGGCAATGTCACCGCGATCACGACGCTCACTGTTACCGGCAACGATATCAGCCTTGCCAATATCGGCACCGGCGCCTCTGCCGGCGTCACCGGCGCGACCAGCGTCACCGCGGCTACTTCGGGCCTTGATGTCGGTTCGATCGCCTTCACCGGCACGACTTACAACGCCAACGCCCAGACCTACACCGCGCCCGTCGGCGAAACTCTGATGGTCAATGCCGGCGCGACGACCAGTTTCCTCGCGACGAACGACACGATCACCTTCGGCACGGGTACGTTGAAGCTGGCCGATGGCTCCGATCTCACGGTCGATAAGGGAGCCGGCACGGGCAACATCGCTATCGCCGGCGGCATTCGCGGCACGAGCGATGAAACCGTCGCGTTGAGCGCTGGCACCGGCTCGATCACGCTCGGCGCGGTCGGCAGCGGCGATGAAATCCGCTCCTTGGCTGCGACCTCGGCCGCCGCCGGCGGCACGACCTTGAACGGCGACGTGACGACCTCAGATATCGTCGGCAACAACGTGACGATCACCGGCGTGCTGACGCTCGGCGCCGCGACCGTGGTCATCGATACCGACACAGCCGTCAATGATGGCGCGATTCAAGTCACCGGCACGATCACCGGCGCGGGCCGCAATGTGACGCTGCAGGGCGGCACGGTCTCGACCGCCGCCATCACGACGACCGGCGGCGCTAACCAGGCCGGAGGCGCCGTCAATATCACAGGCTCCGGCGCCGTCACGACGACCGGCACCATCACGACAACGGGCGGCGCGGCCTCGACCACACTCGCCGGGCAGAACGCCGGCGCCGTCAACATTACCGGCGCCGACCTGACCCTCGCCGCGATCTCCGCCTCCGGCAGCGGCGCGGGCGCGACCTCGGGCCTGGGAGGCGGCAACGGCGGCGCGATCACCTTGAATGCGACGGACGGCACGCCGACGATCACGCTCGGCGGCAACCTGACGGCGGCGGGCGGCGCGGGCAACGGCGTGGGCAGCGGCGGCGCGGGTGGTGGGCTTCAGGTGCAAGACGACGCGATTCTGAGCATCGCTACCGTCACGACGAACACGGCCGGCGGCGCTGGCGGCACGGTTGGCGCCGGCGGCAGCGTCGCGTTCTCGGGCACCGTCAATTCCGACGCGACGGCGCGCACGCTCGCCATCGGCGCGGGCAGCGGCAATGTCGCCTTCGGCGGCGCGATCGGCGGCGTCAACGCGCTCCAAGGGCTGTCGGTCACTTCGGCGCAACAGGTCACCTTGCCGGCGGTCACGACGCGCAACGGCGGCGTGGTCGTCACGGCGGCATCCGGCGCTACGCCGCGCATTGTCCTTGGCGGCAATCTCGACACCACCTTCGGCGGCACAGCCGGCGTGGTGACGCTGACGGGGCCTGTCGAATTGGCGGAAACCGTCGCCATCACGACCGATGGCAGCACGGCGGATGCCGCTGTCAGTTTTGTCGGCGCGACCTCGACGGTCAATGCCGATGCCGCCGCCAATGCGCGCGGCTTGACGATCACGGCCGGCGCTGGCGACGTGACGATGGGCGGGGCCGTCGGCGGCTCTCAGGCGATCCAATCCTTCTCCATCGTCAGCGCCGACGACGTGACCT
The DNA here is from genome assembly GCA_964628235.1 of uncultured Rhizobium sp. Taxonomy (GTDB): domain Bacteria; phylum Pseudomonadota; class Alphaproteobacteria; order SMXQ01; family SMXQ01; genus CAMAVH01. The sequence continues at coordinate 66,230 of CAZVLU010000003.1, forward strand.
TGTCGAACGCGCTGACCACGCGCGATGGCGGCGTCAGCATCGTCACGCAGGGCGCCAATCCGACGATCACTTTGGGGAGCAACATCGACACCACGGCCGGGGTCAACGCCGGTGCGGTGGCCTTGACCGGCGTGCTGACAACTTCCGCCAACATTACGATCGACACCGATCATGCGACCGGCAGCGACAACAACCTGACGATCACCGGCGCATTGAACTCGGATGCGTCTGCGAACCGGCGGCTGTTGGTGGTGACGTCTGGCGGCGGTTCGGTGCAGACGGGCGCGCTGGGCACGACGACGACGCTCGGCGGGGTTGATATCTCGGCCGACACGATCACGACGGGGGCGATCGCGACGACGGGCGCGGCCGGCCAGGCGGGCGGCGCGGTGTCGTTGACCTCGGCCGGCGCTTTGACGACGGGCGCGATCACGGCGTCGGGCGGCAGCAACGCGGCGGGCGGCACGATCACGCTGTCGGCGGGCGGGACGGCGACGAGCGGCATTTTGACGGCCTCGGGCGGCACGGCCTCGACGGCGCTGGGCGGCGCTGTCGGCGGCGCGATCTCGGTGACGGGTGCGGATGTGACGCTGACGTCAGCGACGGCGTCGGGCAGCGCGGCGGGGGCGACCTCGAACCTGGCGGGCGGCAACGGCGGCAGCATCGTGCTGAACGCGACGGACGGCACGCCGACCATCACGCTCGGCGGCAATCTGACGGCAGCGGGCGGCGCCGGCAACGGCGTCGGCAACGGCGGCGCAGGCGGCATGGTGCAGGTGCAAGACGCCTTGGTGCTGACGGCGGCATCGCTGATTTCGAGCGCTTCGGGTGCCGGCGGCGGCTCGGGCGCGGCGGGGGCGGGCGGTTCGATCTCGCTGTCCTCGACGGCGGACTCGGATGCGACGGCGCGGGCGCTGACCTTGACCGGCGGTACGGGCGGCGACGTGACGGCGACGGGCGCGCTGGGTGCCGCGAGCGCGCTGGCGTCGCTGACGGTGACGGGCAACGACATCGCGCTGGCGAACATCGGCACGACCGGCACGGCGGGCGTCACGGGGGCGACAAGCGTGACGGCGGCGACGGCGGGGGCCGACGGCGGTTCGATCGCGCTGACCGGCACGACTTACAACGCTAACGCGCAGACTTATACGGCGCCGAGCGGCGAGACCATCCTGGTCAACGGCGGCGCGCCGACGACGTTCACGACCACGGCGGACGCGGTGACCTTCGCGACCGGCACGGTGAAGCTGGCCGACGGCTCCGACCTGACGGTGAACACGGCGGGCGGCGCGATTGCGGCGGCGGGCGGCATCCGCGGCACCAGCGCGGAGACGATCGCGCTCAACGCCGGCGCCGGCACCATCAGCGTCGGACAGATCGGTGACGACGGGGAAATCGCCAGCCTGTCGGCGACGGCGTCGACCACGACCTTGTCTGGGAATGTGACCACGGCGGATGTCGTCGGCAATAACGTGACGATCAGCGGCGCCGTCGCGCTGGCCGCAGACGTCACCATCGATACCGACAACGCGACGAACGATGGTACTATCCAGATCACCGGGGCCACCACGGGCGCTGCGCGCGCCTTCACGCTGCAAGGCGCGGCGATCACGACCGGCGCGATCACGACGACCGGCGGCGCTAACCAGGATGGCGGCGCTGTCGCCATCACCGGCAACGGCGCGGTCAATGTCGGCGCGGTGACGACATCGGGCGGCACCGCTTCGACGGCCAATGCGGGGCGCGGCGCCGGCGCGATCGATGTGACCGGTAGCGACATTACGATCGCCTCGGCGGTCGCCTCAGGCAGCGCCGCGGGCGCGACCTCGGGCCAGGCCGGCGGCAACGCCGGCAACATCACCCTTAACGCAACGGACGGCACGCCGGTCATCACCTTGGCCGGCAACCTGACGGCGACGGGCGGCGCGGGCAACGGAGTCGGCAACGGCGGCGCCGGCGGCACGATCCTGGTACAGGACGCGGCGATCTTGAGCGGCAGCCCGACGATCAGTGTGGCGGCGGGCGCTGGCGGTACGAGCGGCGTGGCCGGCGCGGGCGGCAGTCTGCAATTCAGCGGTGCGGTGGATTCGGACGGCACGGCGCGCTCCCTGACGTTGACCGGCGGTGCCGGCGGCACGATCAACATGGTCGGTGCCTTAGGCGCGAGCGCGGGTCTCGCGACCCTCACCGTGGGCAGCGGCCAAAGCGCGCAGTTCGACGGCAGCATCACGGCCAATGCCGTAGCCTTAACGGCGAGCGCCGTGCGTGTCGGCGGCGATGTGACCGCCTTGACCGACGATGTGGCGGTGACGGGCGCGCTCGAGCTCGCCAATAACGTGACCCTGAGCAGCGGCCTCGGCACGGGCGACAACGTTTCGATCAGCGGCGCCACGACAGGAGTCGGCGGAGCGCGAAGCTTGACGCTGAATGCCGGCCTCGGTGCGGTGACGTTGAGCGCGGTGGGAGCCGATAATTCTATCGCAAGCCTTTCATCAACGGCAGCGACGACGACACTTGGCGGCAACGTGACGACGGCCAATGTCGCGGGGAATAACGTGACGATCACCGGCGCGGTCACGCTGACCAACAACGTGACAATCGACACGGATGAGGCGTCCAACGACGGTGCCGTCACTGTCACCGGCGCGATCAACGCCGATCTGAACAGCAATCGCCGCACATTGACGGTCGAAACCGGCGCGGCGGCGATTTCGCTTGCGGCTATCGGCACCGGTACGAACGCGGCGCTCGGCGATGTGAGCTTGACGGGCGGAACGGTCTCAACGGCCGCCATTACGACGACCGGCGGCGCTAACCAGGCCGGCGGCAACGTCACGATTACAGGTTCTGGGGACGTCACGACGACCGGCGCAATCGCGGCGGCTGGCGGCACGGCGTCGACGGCCAACGCGGGCCGCGACGGCGGCATCGTTCAGCTTACCGGCGCCGATGTTTCGACGCTCGGGATTTCCGTTGCCGGCAGCGCTGCGGGGGCGACGTCGGGCCTCGCTGGCGGCAACGCCGGCAGCATCACGCTGAACGCCACGGACGGCACGCCGACGATCACGCTCGGCGGCAATCTCACGGCGACGGGTGGGGCCGGTAACGGCGTCGGCAATGGCGGCGTGGGCGGCACGGTTCAAGTGCAGGATGCTGCGTTGCTCTCGGCGGCGGTCGTCGCCAACAGCTCGGGCGGCGCCGGCGCCGCGACAGGTGCGTCCGGAAGTTTGAATTTCGCGTCGAGTATCGACAGCAACACGACGGCCGCTGCCTTGACGTTGACAGGCGGTGCCGGCGGCGACGTGACGGTGACCGGCGCGCTCGGCGCGTCCAATGCGCTGGCGTCTGTGACGGTGACGGGTAACGATATTACGCTGGCGAACATAGGCACCGCGGGAGCCGCTGGCGTCACGGGGGCCACAGCGGTGACGGCGGCGACAGCGGGGGCGGATATCGGTTCGATCGCGCTAACCGGCACGACTTATAACGCCAACGCGCAAAACTACACGGCGCCGACCGGCGAGACGATCTTGATCAATGCCGGCGCGGCGACCAGCTTCACGACGTCGGCCGACGCCGTGACGTTCGGCACCGGAACGGTGAAGCTGGCGGACGGCTCGGATATCAGCGTTTCGACAGCAGGCGGCGCAATTGCGGCAGCGGGCGGCATCCGTGGCGTTAGCGCCGAGACGATCACGCTCAATGCCGGCGCTAGCACCATCAGCATCGGCCAGATCGGTGATGGTGCGGAAATCGCCAGCCTATCGGCCACGGCGACGACCACGACGCTGTCGGGTAACGTGACGACCGCCGATGTCGCCGGCAACAACGTGACGATTACGGGTGCCGCCACCCTGGCGAATAACGTCACCATCGACACAGACAACGCGACGAATGACGGCGCGGTTCAGATCACCGGCGCGTTGAACTCGGATGCGTCTGCAAATCGTCGGATGTTGGTGGTGACGTCTGGCGGCGGTTCGGTGCAGACGGGCGCGCTGGGCACGACGACGACGCTCGGCGGGGTTGATATCTCGGCCGACACGATCACGACGGGGGCGATCGCGACGACGGGCGCGGCCGGCCAGGCGGGCGGCGCGGTGTCGTTGACCTCGGCCGGCGCTTTGACGACGGGCGCGATCACGGCGTCGGGCGGCAGCAACGCGGCGGGCGGCACGATCACGCTGTCGGCGGGCGGGACGGCGACGAGCGGCATTTTGACGGCCTCGGGCGGCACGGCCTCGACGGCGCTGGGCGGCGCTGTCGGCGGCGCGATCTCGGTGACGGGTGCGGATGTGACGCTGACGTCAGCGACGGCGTCGGGCAGCGCGGCGGGGGCGACCTCGAACCTGGCGGGCGGCAACGGCGGCAGCATCGTGCTGAACGCGACGGACGGCACGCCGACCATCACGCTCGGCGGCAATCTGACGGCAGCGGGCGGCGCCGGCAACGGCGTCGGCAACGGCGGCGCAGGCGGCATGGTGCAGGTGCAAGACGCCTTGGTGCTGACGGCGGCATCGCTGATTTCGAGCGCTTCGGGTGCCGGCGGCGGCTCGGGCGCGGCGGGGGCGGGCGGTTCGATCTCGCTGTCCTCGACGGCGGACTCGGATGCGACGGCGCGGGCGCTGACCTTGACCGGCGGTACGGGCGGCGACGTGACGGCGACGGGCGCGCTGGGTGCCGCGAGCGCGCTGGCGTCGCTGACGGTGACGGGCAACGACATCGCGCTGGCGAACATCGGCACGACCGGCACGGCGGGCGTCACGGGGGCGACAAGCGTGACGGCGGCGACGGCGGGGGCCGACGGCGGTTCGATCGCGCTGACCGGCACGACTTACAACGCTAACGCGCAGACTTATACGGCGCCGAGCGGCGAGACCATCCTGGTCAACGGCGGCGCGCCGACGACGTTCACGACCACGGCGGACGCGGTGACCTTCGCGACCGGCACGGTGAAGCTGGCCGACGGCTCCGACCTGACGGTGAACACGGCGGGCGGCGCGATTGCGGCGGCGGGCGGCATCCGCGGCACCAGCGCGGAGACGATCGCGCTCAACGCCGGCACCGGCACCATCAGCGTCGGACAGATCGGTGACGACGGGGAAATCGCGTCGGTCGCCTTGACCTCAAGCGCGGTCTCCTCGGCGGCGATCACTTTATCGGGCAACGTGACGACCGCCGACGTTGCCGGCAATGACGTGACGATCACCGGCAATCTGCAACTTACGGCGAACGTGCTGATCGACACCGACAACGCCGCCAACGATGGCGATGTCACCGTCAACGGCACGATCCGCGCCGACAACATCGTCAATCGCCGCAGCCTGACGATCGCGGCCGGCGATGGCACGGTCACGACGGGGGCCATCGGCACCGGAACCAACCAGGCGCTCGGTGGTGTCGAGATCGCCGCCGCCACGATCCAGACCGGCGCCATCGACACCGAGGGCGGGGCCGATCAGGCCGGCAGCGCGGTGACATTGACCGCGACCGGCGCTGTCGTGGCCGGCGGCATCCTCACCAGCGGCGGGGCTGCGTCGGCGGGCCAGGTCGGCCGCGATGGTGGCAGCGTGACCATCACCGGCGGCGACGTGACTGTCGGTGCCGTCACCGTGTCGGGCAACGCCGCAGGCGCGGGGTCCAATGCCGATGGCGGTAACGCTGGGAGCATCGCGCTCGACGCGACGGACGGCACGCCGACCATCACGCTCGGCGGCAATCTCACGGCGACGGGTGGGGCCGGCAACGGTGTCGGCAATGGCGGCAACGCGAGTAGCGTGACGATCAACGACCCAGCGATTCTGGCTGGCGCTGTCGCGATCAATACGGTCGGCGGCATCGGCGCGGCGAGCGGGACGAGCGGCGACGTGACTTTCGCCGCGACGGTGAATTCCGACGCCACGGCGCGCAGTCTCGGCATCGCGGCGGGCGCCGGCGACATCGTCTTGGCCGGCGTGGCGGGCGGATCTTCGGCCCTGCAACTGCTGACGGTCTCCTCCGCCGACACGATCGCGTTCGCTGCGGTCTCGACGACAAGCGGCCTCAGCGCGACGGCGACCGGCGCCATCGCCTTGAATGGCGACATCGCGGCGACCGGCGGCGCCATCAGCTTGTCGGGGCCAATCGATCTCGCTGGCGATCGCAGCATCAGCAGCGGCGCCGGCGCCATTACGCTCGGCGACATTCGCGGACCGGGCTTCGATCTGACCGTGAGCGCCGGGCCGGGCAATATCCTGTTCACGGGCGACGTGGGCGGTAGCGGCGCGCTCGATGCCTTGACCATTCAGTCGGCCGCGAATGTCACGCTGTCCGGCCTGATGACGGTCGGCAATTTCCTGCAGCAAGCGGGCAGCGGCACGACCGACTTCGGCTCGCAAGGATTGCTGGCCAGCGGCGCGGTGACGGTGCGGACCGATACCATTCTGGGTGAAATCAATGTCGGCTCGTTCACCATGCAAGCATCGACGGCAACCTTGACGGGCTCGATCAACGGCGTCGCCGGCACGACGGCCTGGCAGGAAATCGTCGTCGAGCCGCTCGCCGTCGGCCCCTACAGCATGAACGGCGTCGTCTTCGTCGAGAACTATGTGACGCCGTCACCGGAGACGAATAACAACGCCTTGATCACCCAAGCCGGGACGCTCGCGAGCGTTCGGCCGACGGAAAACGGCGGCGCTGGCAGCATCGTTTCGTCATTGACGCATGGCCGTGCCGACAGCAGCTTGAATGGCCTGACGCGTGGTGCTTCGCCAGCCTTGAATTTGGGCCTGCTCGCCATTACGCCAGCTGCGAGCGGCGGCGGCCCGGATGCGTTACCCGATATCGACTATGTCTTCGATTATTTCCGCGAACGCCAATAATCCAAAAACGGATAGGCAGGCTTATTTACGCGCCGGCTCTCCACTACAGATAAGTGCCTTTTTTATTCCCCGACGATGGCGCATGGCCCATAGCCATAAGCCGAGGCAGAGGACGGCGCCGCCGGCGGTTGGCCAAATTAAGCCGCTATGGTCGGCAACTACGCCAATCACTACGGCGCCGATCGCAGGGCCGCCGCGAAAGAGCACGCCGTAAAGGCTCATCACGCGCCCGCGCATCTCGCCGGCGACGGCCGATTGCGCCAAAGTCTGAGTGCCGATCCCGTTGACGGAAATGGCGCAGGCCGCGACGGTGACCAGCCCGACTGCTGCCCAGAAGCTGGGCGCCAGCGTGAAGAGAAGCACACTCACGCACATGACAGCCAAGCTGATGATAGTCGCCTGAAAGACTTGATCGAGCGCATTGCGCCGGATCATCACAATGCCTCCCACCATGGCGCCGACGCCCATCGCGGAGGTAAGCCAAGCAAGGCCAGCGGCGCCTTCATTGAAGACGCCATCGGCGAAACCCGGTAGCAATTCGGTCAAAGGGCGGACGAGGATGCTGCCGATCGCGAAGAGCAGTAGCAACGGGCCGAGGCCGCCATGCTGGGAGACATATCGATATCCTGCAGTGACTTGCGCCCCCATCGAGGCCTTCGCCTGGGCGGCTCGTTTCACGGGGGAGACATCGATCATCCAGAGAGCTGCGAGCAGGGCGAAGTAGCTTGCCGCGTTGACGGCGAAAGCGCCGGACACGCCGGACTTCACGATGACCAAGCCGGCGACGGCGGGACCGATAAAGCGCGCCAGATTGAACAGCACCGCGTTGCTCGCCAAAGCAGTCGGCAGCAACTCGCGAGGAATGAGACTGGGGATAAGGGCGAAGCGCGCTGGCTGATTAATCGCCGCGATGCTGCCGCGCAAGGTGACAAGAACGACGAGCAGCCAAATATCAAGAATGCCTATGGCCGACGTCACAAAAAGCGTTGAAGCATGAAGCATCGCCACGCTTTGCGTGGTGAGCGAAATACGCCGAGGGTCGCCGCGGTCGGCGATGACGCCGCCGATGGGGCTGAGAATCACGGCGGGAAACAGATCGGCAAAGGCAATTATGCCCAGCCATGTCGTCGATTCCGTCAATTGCCAGGTCAACCAGCCAATGGCGATGCGTTGCGTCCAATTGCCGATCAGCGAGACGAAATCACCAGATAAATAAAGGCAATAATTACGCTGCTTGAGGAGATCGCGGACGGTGGCGGGAGCATCGGCTGCTGACATCAATGCATTCTTTCACCGGATGCCCTGGCTACCGTAACTCAGCCATTCTGATGGCAGAGGGGGCGGAGAAGGCGCTGGGGAGCTTACTCGTTCGCCAAGTCTCAGGATAATTGGAGGTTTTTACGATCTTTGGGCGACTGGCTGTGCTGTTGAGTCTGCATAATGTTGCTGCGCTGGGTCGAGCGCATGCCGAGTTTGCGCGAAACATGCTCGGCTGCAGCCTTTAATTGTTGCGCCAGAGGGCCATTATAGGATGTGTCGAACGTGCCAGCGACGCTGAGCAGCGTGATGACCATGACCAAGCGGCCCTCGTGATCGAAAACAGGCGCGGCAAAGGCGTCATGGCCAGTGCCGCCAGCGGAGCGCGCCATGCCATATTGGCGGATTTCGCGTTTCAAGGTTTCGAGGGCGGACGGACCAGCTTCAATTTCGTTTCCGTTGTTGCGCTTCGATTCCAGTTCACGTTTCAGGACGTCGCGTACATCGGCGGACGGCATGAAGGTCAGAAATACTCGTCCGGTGGCCGAGGTGATGAGAGGCAAGTTGCTCCCTTCGCGCACCCGCAGTACCGAACTTAACGTGCCCTGCTCGTACTTGATCACGGTCGAGCCGTGAGAGCCCCAGACGCTTAGAAGCGAAACAAGGCCAGTTTTTTGAGTCAGCTGGTGAATGACGTCGGAGGCGATTTGGACGCTATTGAGCCGGCCAAGCGCTGTCAGTCCCAGGTCGATGACGGAGGGGCCAAGTTCGTAGCGCCCGCTATGCTCGTTGTAGGAAAGGAGTTCTGTTTCGATGAGCGCCTTCAAATAGCGCTGAGTTCGAATCGGCAGCATGCGCGCTGCCTTGGCGATTTCGGGCAGACTGGCCGAGCCGCCGCAATTGGCAACAATCTTGATCAGGGAAACGCCTGTCACGACAGTGCGATTTCCGCTGTTGCTCGTTTTGGCTTTGCGCGAGGTCTTCGTTTTCATGCTGTTCGGTAGTAGCTGACTTTATGCATCTCGATGCAAAGAGTTTTATCAGAAATTGCGATCCTGCCCCCATATATCTAATATTTGGCAGCAAGCGCTAAATTCTGTCGATGCGAAAAATGAAAACGGCAGCCTCGTCGGCTGCCGTTTTTGTGAGGGGCGTCGAGTTACTGCAGCAAGGTGCGAATCAGATCCTTGGCGCCGTTCATCGATTCTTCAAAGTCCTGGGTTTGCGTACCCATGTATTTATGCAGATTTTCCATGTCGAGCGCGCGGTCTGGATCGCCGAACGGAACGTTCCGCCGCCGGCTATTCAGCTGCACCGCCGCCATGATTTTCACTTGGACCTTTTCGCTCAGCAGCCAATTGACGAAGACGGTGGTGGCGTTGGGGTTCGGCCGGGGCTCTAGGACTTGCATGCCGCAGACGCCGGCGCTCCAAGTGTCGACCCCCGACAGATGTCCGAGTTTCAATGGAACGCCGCTCTCCTCGAAGCGCAGAATTTCCGCATTGGGCATTCCGAGGGCGATGGGATACTGGCCCTGAGAAAACCAAGTGACGAGCTGACGGGTATTGGAGGTGATGATCGGCTTCTGGTCGATCATCAATTGCTTGATGAAGTCAGGACCGAAGACTTTATAGATTGCCCCCATGTGGACGATGGTCGATCCGCCGCGAGGGTCGGCCATGGCGATTTTTCCGCGCCATTTGGGGTCGAGAATTTCCTTAAACTGGGAAATTTGCCCCTCCGGGATGACCGCTTGATTGTAGTAAACGAGCGGGCTGTCATAGGCGCAGAAGGCGGGCATGTACTTTTTCCCGTAATCGAGGAACATGCTTTCTACGCCGCCGTACCAATGCTTATCATCGGCCACGTCGGGCCGTATATACATGTCGCGCACGGGCGCCAGGCCGCCTTCTTGGATCAGCTTGTAAGCTTGCGTTTCGGCGCCGCCGACGCGGATGTCCCAGAGGTGCCGGCCGACTTCCCGTTCTTTGACGACGCGCGGCCAAAAGTCGCGCCCGGCGAAGGACGTGACCTGCATCTTGATCTCGGGATAATCCTGCTGGAAAGTTTCGAGCAGGCTTTGCCACAGCTTGCCGGACGGACCGGCGACGACCAGCTTGCCCTCCTTCTTGGCGGCGGCCACGGTCTGGTCCCATTTCTCCTTCCCCGCCCAGTTTTCTTGCGCCTGCAGGGGCGTGGCGGCCAATGCAATCGTCAGTCCCAGGGCTGCGGTGACGAGTAAGCGTAGGCGATCGTTCCTCGCGATAAGTCGCATCGTTCTCTCCCCATTCGTTTATGTCGCTGATGGAGCATCGCTCCCTCAGCGTTCTTTAGCCGTTTGCCGCTTATTCCGCGGCTTGGTTGCGGAAGGTTTTTGACCGGACATATTCTTTGTGATCGACGCTGTTGGGCATGACTTCCGATACGACGATCAAGTTCGATATGTCGGCGCTGTCGCGCCGCACATTCAGAGGATCCTTGCCTTCTTGGACGGCCTCCATGCCTTCTTGCAACTGTTTGCGCACGCGCGCGATGATGACGTCGGTCGTGCCAAGGTTCTCGTTGCGACGATCCTGGATCGGGCCTTGGCTTTCCGAGGCGAAAGCGTCGTGGACATTGAAGGATTCGCCCATGCCGGTGAAGTTCGACGTCTGCATGAGATTGCGATCTTGGAAGTAGCGGTTTTCCAAGGTGCGCTTGGTGACGCCGTCGGGGCCCATGTCGTTGCCCAAGCGCTTGGCGTACTTCTCCATGTCGAGCGGACGGACGCGGTTGAAAACGTAGTCCCACCGCACATGATGCGTGTCGTCGATCGGCACATGCCAATGCATGGAGTAGCCTTCGCCGATGCGTCCTTCGTTGCCGACGATCGCGATGGCGTTGGGCATGACGAAATTGGTCACGCGCACATATTTTTTATCTTCGCCTGATTTCCGAATCGAGAAGATGCGCACGCCGTAGTCGGTCACTTCGTGATCCAAATTCGGACGGCGATCCTCCTTGTAATACATATCGGCCGACATGCCTTTGTCGGTGCCGGGCACAGGGCGGGTGTCCTTCTTCTCGATGGGGCGGTGCAGGAACGACAAATGCGCCGGGTCGTAGCCGCCTTCCAGCGATTGCAAGTAGTTGCAATTCAGCGTCGACCGCTTGAGAAAGCGGCGTTCCGGGGGCGCCTTGATGAATTCGTAATCGGGAAACTTTGGCGGTTCGCCCTTTCCCATGTAGGTGAAGATCATGCCGCCGACCTCATGGACAGGGTAGGCAGTGTGCTTGATCTCGTCTTTGTAGGTGCTGTTCTCCGGTTCGGCAGGCTGCTCCAGGCACTTGCCTTTCACGTCGAATAGCCACCCATGATAGAGGCAGCGCAACCCGCCGTCCTCGATGCGGCCGTAGCTCAGATCCGTGCAGCGATGCGGGCATTGCTTGCCGAGCAGTCCGAGCTGCCCACGCTCGTCGCGGAACAAGACCAGATCTTCGCTGAACAGGCGCACGGGAAAAGGCGCGCTGCCGGGCGGCACTTCTTCGCTGAGCGCGACGGGCTGCCAGTAGCGGCGCATCAGCTCGCCAGCAGGCGTGCCTGGGCCAGTTTGGGTCAGCAACTGGTTCATCTCTTGCGATAGCATCTGTTCCTCCGCCGTTTTTAAAAAATATCGTTATATGATAAAAAATGAATTTATAGTTTGCGTCGATGTCGCGTCAAGCGAGTACAATGCAGCATAAAATCTATGGTTTTATAACTTATCGCCGTTCGATAATTGCGCCGTTTCGCCGGGCCCTGCTTGACAGTTCATTCTAAAAAACGATTAATATCTTCAAAATTCGTCATTGCATTCGAATAGAGAAAGCCTCGCAAAGGGGCTCGGCGGCATCACAGGGGAGGCGACAATTCCTATTCAGGACGCCAGCTTGGCGGTTCTTACGCTCAGTCATATCCGCAAATCCTTCGGCTCATTTCAGGCGGTTGACGACCTTTCGCTCGATATTCGGCAAGGCGAGATTTTCGCGCTGCTCGGCCCGAGCGGTTGCGGCAAATCGACGACCTTGCGACAGATCGCCGGGCTCGATCAGCCTGATGCTGGCGATATCCTTTTGAAGGGCAAGCCGCTCTATTCGTCCGCCAAGGACATCTTCGTGCCGGCGCAGAAGCGCAATATGGGCATGGTGTTCCAGTCATACGCTATATGGCCGCATCTCAGCGTTTATGAGACGGTGGCATATCCGTTGCGTCTGCGCCGCTGGTCGAGCGCGGATGTCGACGTGGCCGTACGAGCGATTCTTCGTCAGGTCGGCCTCGACGGCATGGAAGACCGCGCTTCGCCGACATTGAGCGGCGGGCAGCAGCAGCGCGTCGCGTTGGCGCGCGCGCTCGTCTACAAGCCAGATGTTCTGTTGCTCGACGAGCCGTTCAGCAATCTCGATGTCAAGCTGCGCGAGCAGATGCGCGTCGAATTGAAAATTCTGCAGCGTCGTGTGGGCGTCAGCGTCGTGCTTGTGACGCATGACCAAGCCGAGGCCTTGAGCTTGGCAGACCGGCTCGCGGTGATGAATAACGGCAAGATCGAGCAGATCGGTCGGCCGATCGAGCTTTATGACGAGCCGGCAACGCCGTTCGTGCGCGATTTTATCGGTCAAACGACGAAGTTTCCCGCGCATATCACCAGCGTCGGCAGCAACGGCGACGCCCGGATAGAGATCGGCGACGCAAAATTCCCGCTGGTCGGAACGGCTTCAAATTTCATCAAGCGGCAAACCGGAGAAAGTGTCGTCGCTTGCATTCGTCCTGAACGCATTGCCGTGGCGACAGCGGCGCGGCGTTACGGCGACAACGAATTGGAAGGCACCGTCGAGACGATGCTCTTTCTCGGCGACCGCTATGAATGCCTGGTCCAAATCGGCGGCCAAGCCATTCTCGCTTATGTCCCGAGCAGCGAAAAATTGACGGAGGGCCAGCGCGTGCCACTGGCCTTCCCGAAAGAAGCGCTCACGCTATGGCCGAATTAAAGTCTCTCAACTGGAGCGGTGCTGCGCGCCTGCCGAGTTTTGCCCTGCCGAAACGCCTGCGTCTCAGCACGGTTTTGTGCACGCTGGTGTTGCTGGGCATGGCCTTTTTCGTGCTCTATCCCGTCGCGCTACTAGTCTACAGCAGCTTTCTCGTTGAGTTGCCGACAGGCGGTAAGGCGCTCGGCCTCGATATTTGGATCAGCGCTTGGTCGCAAAACGGCATACCGCAGGCCATCGTCAACACGTTTCAGCGCGTGATCATCACCGAGTTGATCGCTTTTCCTTTAGCGGTGGCCATCGCATGGCTAGTCATGCGCACCGACATTCCGGGCAAGAGGCTGATCGAGAATTTTTTTTGGATCGCCTTCTTTCTTCCCGCGTTGCCGGTGTTGATGGGCTGGATTCTATTGTTCGACCCCGGCCATGGACTGGTCAATCTCGGTTGGATGTGGTTGTTCGGCACAAGCAGCGGCCCTTTCAACATCTACGGCTTTTCCGGCATCGTTTTTGCCCATATCGCGGCACGTTCGGTCGCTGCCAAATTCATATTCCTGGCCCCGGCCTTCCGCAACCTCGATGGAGCGATGGAAGAGGCTTCGCGCATCGCTGGCGCAGGCCCCATGACGACTCTGCGTAAGATCGTCATTCCCGTGCTGATGCCGGCCTTCCTCATCACATTAGCCATTTCGCTCATTCACTCCCTCGAGTCTTTCGAGATCGAGTTGATCCTGGGGCCGACGACGAATTTCTACGTTTTCAGCACGAAGATATTTCAAGTCGTACGCGAGGATCCGCCACAGTTTGGCGTCGCCACCGTGCTCGGTTTGGCGATCCTCATCAGTATGCTGCCTCTGATCCTGTGGCAGCAGCGCTTGTCCCATTCGCGCAATTTTGTCACGGTCAGCAGCCGTTCGACGACGCTGCCTTTGCGCCTCCGTAAATGGCGTCGGCCGATCTTCACGCTGATCTGCCTGTTCGGCAGCTTCATCACCATCGTGCCCGTCGCCTGTTTGCTGATGGGCACATTTATGAATCTCTACGGCTATTTTAATATACCGAAAGTGTGGACAACGGCCCACTGGACTGCCGTGCTGACCGATAACACGCTCATCCAATCAACGATCAATACCTTGATCATGGGTCTGTCAGCGGCGCTCTTCGGCACATTCTGGTTCGCCCTGGTCGCCTATATTTCGGTGCGGACGAAATACAGAGCCCGTGGCGTATTGGACTTCATGTCTTGGCTGCCTGCGAGCATCCCGGGGATCATCCTCGGTTTGGCGTTGCTGTGGATGTTCCTGACCGTTCCGGCGTTACAGTCGCTCTATGGCACGACGGTGGTCCTCGTCATCGCCTGCATTCTCGCGAGCGTTTCGACCGGCGTGCAACTCATCAAAAGCAACATGGTGCAGCTCGGCAACGAATTGGAGGAAGCGTCCTTCATCGCGGGCGGCTCATGGCTCTACACATTCCGGCGGGTCGTTCTGCCGCTCATCGGACCGGTGCTGATCGCCGTCGCCCTGCTGACTTTCGCTTCGGCAGCGCGCAACGTGGCTGGCATCGCGATGCTCGTCAGCGGCGACAATCGGCCGCTCGCCATGCTGCAGGCCGATTATATGATCGACGGCGCATTCGAATCCGCCGCCGTAGTCGGCGTGCTCATCGTTCTGCTCGCGCTCACCATGTCGGTGCTCGCGCGGTATATCGGCGGCAGGGTCGGCCTGACTGCCATTGTCAGGAAAAAGGATATCTAGGATGCCGAAACGCAAAATCATTACGGGCGGCGGATTGCCCAAGCACCCCCAGCCGTTTCCTACGGCGGTGCGTGTCGGCAATATGGTGTTCTCGTCGGCCATCGGGGGGCAAGACCCGCAGACGGGGAAAGCCCCCGATGCGCCGGAAGCGCAAATCGCCAACGCGTTCGGTCATCTGCAAACCGTTATGCGCCTCGCGGGAGGCACGCCATCCGACATCGGCAAGGTTACGGTCCATCTGAAGGACAAAGGCCATCGCGACCTGGTCAACGCCGAATGGATCAAGATCTTCCCGGCGGAAGACGACCGGCCCGTACGCCACACAGTCACGGCGAGCGAATTGCCGAGCAATCTTGTCATTCAATTGGAATTCATCGCCGTCGTCGACGCCTAAGCGGACGAGGGGCGAGTGTTCGTGAGGATAGGCGCACTATGGCGCAAGTGATCGGCGGAATGGCGATGTCGCACGCGCCACAGCTTTTGATGCCGCCGGAAAAGTGGGCGGACTTGCCGAGTCGCACCAAGGGGCCTTTCCATCCCAAGAGCGGCATCGAGGCAGAGCTGACGACAGATGTTTTCATCGCGAAATCGCAGCGCTGCCACGCAGCGTTGGGCGAAATGCGCGACGCGTTGACCGGATGGGCGCCTGACGTTGTTCTCGTGATGGGAGACGACCAGCATGAGAATATCCTCGACGACAACATGCCGCCGTTTGTTTTGTTCACCAACAGCAAGGTCGAGGCAACGCGCCATTTCACATATCTCGGCGAGTCGGGACTCGACCAGATGGACGAATACCGCGTCGATGACCAATTGGCTGGCGATCTGCTCGCAGGGCTCATGGATGCGGGCTTCGATCCAGCTTGGTCGCGATCGACGCGCGATGAACAAGGCTTGGGCCACGCCTTCGGCCGCGCGCTCAAGTTTGTCATGCCGGCGAAGCAGGCCGCCATTCTGCCGTTAATGGTGAATACCTATTACCCGCCGGCTCCGACAGCGAAGCGATGCCTGCAACTCGGCATGGCGATACGCAGCGTCATCGACGCAATGCCGACACAGCAGCGCGTCGTCGTGCTCGCCTCGGGCGGCCTGAGCCATACCAAGATCGACGAAAAGCTCGATGCTGAGTTTCTGGCAGCGCTCGAACGTAGCGATTTGGACTACATGGCGAGCATGGACTCGGACGTTCTGGTCGAAGGCACATCCGAAATCCGCAATTGGATCATCGCTGCCGGCGTCATGAACCGCGGCGCCCGCGTCATCGATTATGTCCCCTGTTACCGCAACGCGAACGGCGTCGGTTGCGGCATGGGTTTTGCGATTTGGGAATAACGACAACAACGGTTTTAAAAGGGAGACGACCATGATTATCGATGCGCATACCCACTATCACGCCTCTGGCGTGCTCGCGAGCGTGTTCGGCCATTTGTACGGCCACACCTACGGCGAGTTCAAGACGGCGAAGGGCGACGATGAGGCGCATTTCCGCCTAATGGAAGAGCGCGGCTACGACATGCAGATCATCTCGCAGCCCCCCTTCACTCAGGCGCACGATCAGACCCCGCATATCGGCATCGGCCAGGCCAAGGCGTTCAACGATTCGATGGCCAAGGGCGTCGCCGATAGCAACGGCCGCTTCCGCTTCGTCGGCTCCATGCCGCTGCAAGACATCCCCGCTTCGGTGAAGGAAATGGAGCGCGCCAAGGGCCTGGGCGCCGTCGGCAGCATGCTCAACGTCGACATCTCGCGCCGCGGCACCGGTCCGATGCCGGACGAGGAATATTGGTATCCGATCTACGAAGCGGCGAGCAAACACGACATTCCGCTGTTCGTCCATCCGGGCTCCTCGGCGATGCCGCGCCATTCCAAATACAGTCTGGCTTTGCATCTCGGATTCCTGTTCGGCGAGACTGAGTTCATCACCGGCTTCATCTACGGTCGGGTGTTCGAGAAATTCCCCAATCTGAAGATTCTCGTCTCGCACGGCGGCGGCGCGATCCCTTACCAAGTCGGTCGTTTCCAGGCTTCGACCTGCCCGGACCTGAAAGGCAACAAGGGGCCGCGCATTCCGATCGAGGGCGATTTCATAAGCAACCTTCGCAAGATGTATTTCGACACCTGCATGTATTCGCAGGAAGGCATCGAATGCTTGATCAAGGTTGTCGGCCCGAGCCAAGTGCTATTCGGCACCGAATGTCCCGGCATGGGCATGGCCAAGCGCCCTGACGGGCGGTCTTACGACAACGTCGAGGATTACGTGCGCGGCATCGATTGGCTGACCGAGCAGCAGCGCCAAGACATCTTCTGCAACAACGCAGCCAAGTTTTTCAAGATCGACACAGCGAAAGTCGGCAAGGCCGCCGTCGCGGCGCAGTAACGGGAGCGGCTTGCAGGCAACCGGAGATCTGCCTGCAAGCCATCTCGCATGCCTGGGCGTATGACGCATGCGTGAGCATATGGGGAGGAGACAGCTATGACGGCGAATGTTTGCAGCGGCAAGGCTCTGCGCCGCATGATTTTAGCGCTGGGCCTGGCGGCGGGCTCGGTCGGGGGCGCACAGGCGCAAGACTGGTCCGGCAAAGCCGATTGGGACAAGACGGTGGCCGCGGCGAAAAAGGAAGGCAAAGTTGTCATTTCCGGTCCCGTCGGCAACACGTGGCGCGAGGCGCTGACGTCGTTCGAGAAAGAATACGGCATCAAGGTGGATTTCACCGCGGCGCATGGCGCCGACTTCTGGCCGCGCTATGAGCAAGAGCAGAAGCTCGGAAAATCATTATGGGATTTGCGCATCAGCGCGCCTGATGCCAACTCATATGCCTTGCTGGCGCGCGGCGATAGAATCGCCGATGTCCGCAGCCTGCTGGTCCTGCCGGAGGTGACGGCCGATGCCAATTGGGTCGGCGGCTATGACGCGATTTATTCCGACAAGTCCAAAAAATATTTCGTCGGATTCGGATTGATCGGCGGCCCGATCGCTTGGGTCAATCGCGATATCATTCCCGAATCCGAGCTAAGCCATATGCTGCAACTCAAGGAAGATCGCTTCAAAGGCAAGGTGACGACGCTCGATTGGCGCGGCGGCGCGGCCTCTAACAATTTCGCCCTGATGCTTATGGATCAGCGCTACGGCGCCGATTACATCAATGCGTTAGTCAAAAACGAGATCGTGGTCACCAGCAACAGCCGTCAGCAGATCGATTGGCTCATCCGCGGCAACTACCCGGTGGCGATCTCGGTGACGTCGAACATCTTGTTCAACATGAAAGAAACCGGCTTGGCGAAGAACGTCGTGCCGTTGCCGGGCCCGATGAAATATTCGAGCAGCTTCGGCGGCCTTATCGCCTTCCAAAAGCCGCCCAATCCGAACGCCGCCAAGGTTTACGCCAACTGGGTACTGACACAGCGAGGTCAGGCAGCCATTGCCAAGGCGGCGAACTACAATAGTCGCCGGACGGACGTGGAGCCGGGCGAATTGGCGACCGTGGTCGAGATGAGCAAGATCGGCGAGTACGTCAACACCCAGTCGGAAGACATGCTGCCGGCATATGAAAATTGGCGGCAATTCTCACGCGCCCTGAAGCAGGCCGAGTAGGAGCTGGCGTGAGCCGGGGCATGGCCCATAGCGCGTCGCCCGGCTTGATTTGGACCGGGGCGCGGCGTCCGAAGATGTCCGCGGGAAATGTCGCCTGCTGCGTCTTGCTCGGACTGCTGGGCCTATTCGTCATCTATCCGATTTACCTGCTGATCCACGACGCCTTTACCGTCACCGACGCGGGCGGCGCCGAAGCTTTCGCTGTCGACAATTGGGTGAAGGTCTGGTCGGAGCCTGGCCTGGTGCGCGCCATCGTCAATACGATCTACCGAGCCGTGGTCACGATCGGCATTTCGCTGCCGATCGCCATACTGCTGGCCTGGCTGGTGGCGCGCACCGATATGCCGGGGAAGGGCTTCATCATCGGCTGCGCCTGGGTCGCTTATTTCATGCCGACGCTGCCGGTTCTGCTCGGCTGGATTCTTCTGCTCGATCCGCAATACGGACTGCTCAACCAGTTGATGAAAGGCTGGTTCGGACTCGCGGTTTCGCCCTTCAACATCTACTCGTTCTGGGGCGTGATCTTCGCGCATTTGATGACCAAGGCCATCGCCATCAAGTTCATCTTTCTTATCCCGGCGTTCCGCAACATTTCCTCGTCCCTCGAAGAGGCATCTCGCATCGCCGGCGCGAGCGCCTTTTACACCTTGCGGCATATCGTCGTGCCAGTGCTGCTGCCGGCGATCCTCATCACGCTGGTGATCTCGCTGATCAACTCGCTCGAATCGTTCGAGATCGAGCTGATTCTCGGCACGCCGTGGAATTTCCACGTGTTCAGCACGAAAATCTATCAACTGATCAAAGACGAGCCGCCCCAACTCGGCATGGCGACTGTGCTGGGCGTCAGCATCTTGGCCGGCATGCTGCCGCTGATCGTGTTGCAACGCATGGTCAGCATGAAGCGCAATTACGTCACCTTCAACAGCTCCTTCAAGTCGGATCCGTTGCGATTGCGCAGATGGCGCTGGGTGACTTTCGCCGGCGTCGGCCTGTTCGGCATCTGCTTGACGGTGGTGCCGCTGGCGTTCCTTGTCGTCGGCACCTTCATGAAGGCGTTCGGCTATTTCGAACTGGCAGAACCCTATACCATGAAGCATTGGCATCAGGTGCTGCAGGACTCGCAATTCCTCGGCGCGGTCGCCAATACCTTCGAGCTCGGCCTTTGGGCATCGTCGATCGGCACGTTGCTCGCGGCGGTCATCGCCTATGTCGCGGTCCGCAGCAAGTTTCGCTGGCGCGGCGTCATCGACACCTTGACTTGGCTGCCCGCCAGTATTCCCGGCGTCATCTTGGGCCTCGGCCTGCTGTCGATGTTCTTGCGATTGCCGCTGTTCTCGCCGCTGTACGGCACGATCGGCGTGCTGATCGTCGCCGTCTTGTTCGCCAGCCTGACGACCGGCGTGCAATTGATCAAAAGCAACCTCATTCAGCTTGGCGTCGATCTGGAAGAGGCGTCGACGCTGGCTGGCGGTTCATGGTTCTACACGTTTCGCCGCATCGTGCTGCCCCTGGTCGGCGGCGCCTTAGTGTCGGTCGCCGTGCTGATCTTCGCCTCGGCGACGCGCAACGTGGCGAATATCGCGATGCTCGTGACCAATCAGAACAAGCCGCTCGCCATGCTGCAGATCGACTATATGGGCGACGGCATTTTCGAATCGGCGGCCATTGTCGGAGTCATCACCGTGCTCATCACTTGTGGCGTCGCCGGCAGCGTCTTCTGGCTCGGCAAACGCATGGGCTTGCGGATATGAAATGCTTCATCACCATCGACCATAGTTATCGAGGCTTGGCATGCTGACCAAAGAGCAGAACGATCTTCTGACGCAAACGGGCCCGGGCACGCCTGGCGGGAATCTGTTCCGTCAATATTGGTTGCCGGTGGCGCTCGTCGAACAGGTGCCGCAAGGCGGCGCCCCTCTCGAGCTTCGCATACTCAGCGAAGATCTCGTGTTGTTTCGCGGCGAAGACGGGCAACTCGGCCTGATGGGACTCTACTGTCCGCATCGCTGCACGAACCTGAGCTATGGCCGGATCGAGGATGGCGGCCTGCGTTGTCTCTATCACGGCTGGTTGTTCGACCGGACCGGCAAGTGCATCGAGCAGCCGGCGGAACCCGCTAACAGCACCTATAAGGATGAGGTCAAGCAGACGGCCTATCCCGTGCGTGAGAAGGCCGGCGTGGTGTTTGCCTACATGGGCCCCGGCGAGCCGCCGGATTTTCCGGAATACGAATTTCTCGAAATCGACGAGGCCCATCGCTCGATCTACAAAGTTCAGCTCGAGTGCAATTATTTTCAAGCCTGCGAAGGCGATTTCGATCCCTCGCACGTCTCCTATCTGCATCGCCGCTTGACGCCGGCCGCTGTCACCAAGGGCATCCCGGGCGGCAAAGCCGATATGGATTCGGGCTCCTATTTCGCCGCTAACACCCGCCCGAAGCTGAGCTTCGAGAAGACCGACTACGGTGTGCGCATTTTCTCCGAACGCGAGATCGGGCCCGGCGAAAAGTATTTGCGCGTGACCAACTTCCTGTTGCCGTCGCTGGCCTGCATCGCCGGCCGTCAGGCGGGGGATGGCTATAGCGCGGTCTGGCGCGTGCCCATCGACGACACGATCCATTGGCGCTTCGGCTTCCAATTCCAGCGCTCGGGGCCGCTTGATCGCAACGCCTACGACAAGCAGAATCAGGCCGAGATCACAGCGGACTACAAGGGGGTGCGAAACCAGCGCAACCGTTACCTGCAGGATCGCGCTACCATGGCGAACGGAAGCTTCACCGGCATGGGAAATCTGTTCATGGTGCATGATGCCTTCGCCGCAGAAACGCAGGGCGCCATTTTGGACCGTAGCAAAGAGAACCTCGCCACTAGCGACGTCGTCATCGCCGGTGTGCGCCGCATCATGCGCCAAGCTATGGATGCCGTCGCCAAGGGCGAGTTGCCGCCCAATGTCACGCGAGGAGCCAAGGATAAAACTTATCCGAACCTGATCATCGTCAACGCGGTGGTCGATGCGAAGGTCGGGAACAACGACTATGTCAAAAGCCTGTTCGGCAAGGATCGTTTCAACGCCAAAACCGCAGCCGAATGAGCATTCTCATGATTTGCACTGTTCAGAAAGTATAGTCGTATGGAAGATTCGATCACTGCCAGACTATTGCGGCTCGATGCCTGCGCTTTGTCGGACGCCTCCGACAAACTCGGCATCGCGTCTTGCGTGACGGGCCTGCCGGCGCTGTCGACGGCGCGCAAGATCGCCGGCCGCGTGCATACGGTGAAGCTGGTGAAGAAGGAGGATGCGCCGTCGCCGTCTGGGCCGCCCGTGCATCTCGGCTCTAAGGCGATCATGGCCTGCGCGCCTGGCGAGATCATCGTCGTCGAGCAGAACACTGGCCTCGATGCCGGTTCATGGGGCGGCATTTTGTCGATGGGCGCCAAAGTGCGCGGTATCGCTGGCGTCATCGCCAGTGGCCCCGTTCGCGATATCGATGAAGCGAAGCAAATGGACTTCGCCGTTTACGGGCCGCGGACCACGGCGCGCACGGCGCGTGGCCGGCTGGTCGAAGCGGCGACCGATGTGCCGGTGACGATCGGGGGGATTGCGGTCGATGCCGGCGACTATGTGTTGGCCGATGGCAGCGCCGTGGTCTTCGTGCGCGCCGCCGATGCCGAGCGTGTGGTCGGCGAAGCCGAGAAGATCGCGCGCCGCGAAGCGGCGATGGCCAAGGCGCTGATGGCTGGCCGCCCGATCACCGAGGTGATGGGCGCCGATTACGAACATATGTTGGGTTGAGGACAGTCGTTATGGACAAGAACGTCGAACGGGCCGCCAAGCTCGATACAGCCACCATCTCGGACGCGCTCGATCGTCTGGGGATCGTCGGGCAATGCTATCAGATCAAGCCGCGCGATCCGAAGTTCCGGCTCGCCGGCCGCGCCTTCACCATCAAATACGGCCCGTCGCAGACGCCCTCCGGCACGGTCGGCGATTTCATTGACGATGTGCCCCAGGGCAGCGTAATCGTGCTCGACAACGGCGGGCGCGACGATGTGACGGTGTGGGGCGACATCCTCACGGAGATCGCCCATCGGCGCAAAATCGCCGGCACGGTGATCGACGGTATTTGCCGGGACGTCGCGCTTTGCATGGAGCTGGGCTACCCGGTCTATGCCAAGGACCACTGGATGCGCACCGGCAAAGACCGCGTCCAGGTCGAGGCGACGAACGTGCCGGTGACGATCGGCCGCGCCCGCGTCGCGCCAGGCGACCTTCTGCGCGGCGATGCCGATGGCGTCCTCGTCATTCCCAAGGAGCACGAGGATAAGGTCCTCGCGGCGGCCGAAGAGATCGAGGGGGCCGAAGACAAGATTCGCCAGTCGATCCGTGGCGGCATGCGGCTCGACGAAGCGCGCAAGGTCAACAAATATCACTCTCTGCAAACCCGCGAAAAGGCGTGACCATGTCCCTTAAAACCGTCGGGCCGACGGAAACCCTGGATTTCGAGCGCGTGGCCCCTAATCTCGTCGCCAAGGCGGCCAAGTTCGGCAGCGCCACGTTGCATGAGGCGGCAGGCAAGATCGGCGTCTTGCCGCCTGCCATCAAGCCGATGGGTCCAGGCTTTCGCGTCTGTGGGCCGGCCTTCACGGTGCACGGACCCGGCACAGACAATCTTTGGCTGCATCGGGCGATGCTTGCGGCCAAGCCGGGCGACGTGCTGGTCGCCTATGTCAGCGGCGTTTATGAAGCTGGCTACTGGGGCGAGATCATGTCGACCGGCGCGAAGGCCGCCAAACTCGGCGGCTTGGTGATCGACGGTTGCGTGCGCGACGGCGAATTGTTGCCGGTGATCGGCTTTCCGGTTTTTGCCCGTGGCCTTTGTATTCGCGGCACCGGTAAGGATTTCGGCGCGCAGGGTTGGCTCGGAGCACCGGTCATGATGGGCGACGTGGTCGTCAAGGCGGGCGATTTGATCGTCGGCGATATGGATGGTGTCGTCGCCATCCCCCGCGAGCAGGCCGAACAGGCCGTTAAGGCCTCCGTCGAACGCGAGAAGAAGGAGGCCGACATCATCAAGCAGCTGCAGAACGGCGCGAATACGCTCGACCTCTATGGTTGGAATCGGTGAGCGGCGACGGCGAGGAGCCGTGACGTAAGAGCGACCGCCTCAAGGCGGCGTTGAAGATTGAGGCTAACAGACGCCGCATGACGGCTCTGGGCCTAGGGGAGGAAGAGAAATGTTGGATGATCGCGAAGCCCGCGAGCTTGTCGCCAAATCTTGCCGCGTGCTTGGCGGCTTGGATTTAACCAAGGCCGCCACGGGGCATGTCAGTCAGCTATCTGCCGATGGCAAGAGCATCCTGATTCGCGGCCGCGGCCGCGACGAGGTCGGGGTGCGATACACCACCGCTGAGCAAGTCGTCGCCGTCGATCTCGACGGCAAACAGATCGATGTGGCCGAGGGCTTGGCCGTGCCCCAAGAAGTCTTCATCCATACCTGGGTCTACAAGTGTCGGCCGGACGTGCGCAGCGTGGTCCATATTCATCCGCCGACGGTGGTGCTGTTCACCATGTGCAAAAAGGACATCGAGCCGATTTTCGGCGCCTACGACCCGAGCGCCCTCGATCTGATCCTGGACGGCATCCCGACTTACGACCGCAGCGTCCTCATCAGCAACGACGAACTGGGCAAAGATCTTGCCACCGCCTTGGGCGAGAAGCGCGTTTGCCTGATGCGCGGTCATGGCATCACGGCTGTCGGATCGTCCGTCGAGGAAGCGACGGTGCGCGCCATTCAATTGAATGAGGCGGCGGAGATGAACTATCGGGCGAATTTGCTCGGCATACCGCTGCGCATCTCCGATGACGACATCAAGCTGTTCAGCGCGAATAAGCGCAAAAAAGAGATTACCGGCATCTCGCCGCATCTGCGGGGAACGTGGCGCTACTACGTCCAGTTGACCGGTGCAGAAAACGAGTAGCCGCTAAAACGGATATAAAATCTAAAACAGGAGGGGCCCATGAAAACCGTCATTTCTTTTCTAGTTTCTGCCGTTGTTTGCCTGTCCGCCGGTGCGTCGCAGGCGCAGGACAAGAGTTTCGACGCAAAAACCTACTTCGCCGGCAAAACGATCCGGCTTCAGGTTGGCTTTGGTCCGGGCGGCGGCACCGATATCCAAGCGCGGCACTTCGCCGCGCATTGGGGCAAGTACATGCCCGGCAATCCGCGTTTCCAGGTCACGAACATCACGCCGAACACTGCGTCGGCCAACCGGCTTTATAAAAGCCCGCCGGATGGCCTCACCATTGAATTGACCGGCAGTCCGAACGTCACCAATCAATTCACGGTGCCGCAGGCCGAATACAAGGTCGAAGAAATGCGGATGATCGGCACGCATGTCGCCTCGGCCAGCATTCTGTTCGGCTACAAGGATCTGCCCTACAAAACGCTGCGCGACGCGATCGGCGGCAAAGAAGTCATTCGCATGGGTTGGCGCACGCCGTCGCAGTCAAGCGCCATGCGCATGGCTGCGCTGTCCGAATGGCTCAAGATTCCGATGAAGTTTATCCCTGGCGCGGCTGGTACGGCCGATAGCTTGCTGGAACTGGAACGGCGCGACACCAACGCCTGGATGCCGGGCGGCGCCGGCACCGCTTGGTTCGGCCTGCCGGTGATTCGGCCGGGCTGGCTGAAGGACGGCACGATACGCCCCATCGCCGTGATGGAAGCGCCTGACGTGAAGGTGCGCGGCAACAAGGAAATCGAGCTGCCGAACGATGTGCCTTATGCCGCTGATTTAATAACCGATCCCGAGCATAAGCGGCAGTTCATCGCGTTGAGCAACTTGATCGACCGTTACAGCAAAATCTTCATGGCGCCGCCGAAAACGCCTGACTCGATCATCCAGGTTTATCGCACGTCCTATCAGGCTTTGCTGAACGACAAAGAGTTCGTCGACCGGCTCGAAGTCTTGCAAGGCGACCCGGTGCAGTTCGTCGCCGGCGATATCGTCGAACAGGACATTCGGCAGATGGTGAAGGACTATGTCGAATTTCAGGATGTTTTCAAAACCTGGGAAACCTGGGCCAAGGCCCGGTTTTAAGAGCGTGTTAGGAGCGTCAGCTCTTTGAGAGCGCGACGTCGAGGGGAGAACGAGGGCGGCGACAGGGTTTGTCGCCGCTCTCGATAAAGAGACGAATGACCCTGCTGCCGCTCTCAATGCGGTTTAGGCGGAAAGCCGTTCGCTCGTTGGGGAGTGAGAAGTGATGGTCGATACGATTTTTTCCGGATTGGCCCATCTAGGGACATTCGGATATTGGGGCGCGCTATTTACCGGCGTTTTCATAGCCGCCCTAATCGGGCTCCTCCCCGGCGTGGGGACGCCGATGGTAATGGCGATCGCAATTCCCTTCATCCTATTCACGGTGCAGGATCCGCTGATCGGAATCGTGCTGTTGGCGACGATCGGCGGCGTGTCGAGCTCGCTCGATTCAGTGCCGGCGATCTTGCTGGGTTATCCCAGCACATCGACACAGGTGACGTTCCTAGAGGGACATCAACTGGCCGAGCAAGGCAAGGCGGCGCACACCCTCGGCGCGACCTACGCCGTGGCCGGCTTGGGCGGCATCGTCGGCGCCGTAGCGCTTCTCATCGTCATCCCGATCATCCGGCCCTTCATCCTCAATTTCGGCTATTCGGAAATCGCCGCCATGGCTCTATTCGGCATCGCCATGGTGTCGGTCCTCAGCACAGGCGCGATGCTCAAGGGCATCGCTGCCGGCATGATCGGCTTGTTCCTCAGCACTGTCGGCGTGCATTGGGGCACGGGGACGGAGCGCTTCACCTTCGGCGATCTCAATCTGTCCGAAGGTCTGCCGATGATCGCGATGACGTTGGGCATTTTTGCGCTGCCCGAGGTTTTTGATCTCAGCGCGACCGGCAAGTCGGTCAGTTCCAAGGGCGTCGCGGTCATCTCCAATAGGGAGGTGTGGGCTGGCGCGAAGGACGGCTTGCGCCGTTGGCGCATCACGATCCGCCATTCGTTGTTCGGCGTCTTTCTCGGGATGGTGCCCGGCATCGGCGGCGCCGTGATCGATTGGCTGTCCTACGCGCTCGGCGTCGCGTTATCCAAAGAAAAGAAGCAATTCGGTCGCGGCTCGCTCGACGGCGTGATTTTCGCCGAATCGGCGCAAAACTCGAAGGAGGGCGGCCAAGCCATTCCGACCTTGGCGTTCGGCGTACCAGGCGGCTTATCCTGGGTCTTCATCCTCTATGCCATGCTGGCCTACAACATCGCGCCCGGCCCGCAAATGCTGGGCCGTCATGCCGACATCACGATCATGATCGCCGTCAGCTTCGGCATTGCGAACCTTGTCATGGTGATCATCGGCCTGGGGATGACCGCGCAACTTGCCAAGCTGACGATCATCCCTTATGTCGCCATCGGCGCGGTCATCGTGCCGATCTCCTTCTTGTCGGCCTTCCAGTCCGGCGACGGCTGGTTCGGCATTCTCGTCCTGCTGATCTTCACCCCGATCGGTTTGATGATGAAAGCCTATAGATGGCCGCGGGCGCCGTTGATCCTGGGCTTTATTTTGGGCGGCGTGATCGAGAAAAACCTGCAAAGCGCGCTTTCGGCGCATGGCGCCATCAGTTTCGTCACGCGCCCGATCACAGTCGTGCTGATCATCATCACCATCGTGACCACGGTGTTGCTGTTGAGGCTCAGCAAACAGTCGGCGCAGCAGGGCGGCGATGCGCTGGTCGGCGCAGCCGGCGTGGCGATGCCGGGCCCGACGGGTGGCAGCTTTGCCGAAAAAACCCTGCGCAGTCTCACCGGCCCGTGGCGCGGTGAGCATTGGTTCAGCGCGGCTCTCTTGCTGTTCGCGCTCGCCGGCATCGTCGGCGCGTCGCATTACGCCCCGACAGCCAGTTTTCTACCCATGGCGACTTGCGGGGTGGTGATCCTGCTCATTCTTTTTCAGCTCATCTTCGGCCGCGGGAATTTGACAGGGCAGATTATGGACATCGGCTTGCGCAGCATCGAATTGCCCGAGGCGCGGCGCAACGCCGTGATCATAGTGGCCGGCATGGTTCTATACATGCTGCTGACCCTGACGATCGGCTTGGCTTACGCATCGGCTCTATTCGCTGCCTTTTTCCCGCTCGTGTTGATGAAGGGAAGAGGGCGTTTTACCGCCAGCGTCGTCGGCACAGTCATCGTGTGCGTCATGGCCTTCGGCCTGCTCGATTACTACATGGGCGTTTATTGGCCAGAGACTTACATCGGCAATTGGATCAAACGGCTTTTATAATCATCAGAAACGCAGGAAAGTCACATGCGCAATGGTATGAAGATTTACGACACGGACACTCACGTCGGCCCTTCGGCGGAAGCGCTGCGCCCGCATTTCTCGAGCAAGCTGCTGCAACTCGTGCCGAATCTGGACGATCATCTTTATGAAGTGAAGACGGGCTGGGCCGGCGAGAAGTATGAAGCGCCTTTCCGCCACCGCTATCGCTTCGCCGACCGCGCGGGCTGGAGCAAGAACAAGCCGCGCCACTTGGGCGAGGCGGGACCACGCGAAAACGAAGAGCGGCATTTCCAGAACTTCATGGGCGTCACCTTTCCCTCTTATGGCGGCGCCGACGACGATTCGGCCGCCCGGTTGCGCGACATGGACACCGAGGGAGTCGATGTGCATTTCATCGTCAGCAATGGCGGCGTCGGCCACGCCGATCCAGCCATCGAGATGGAATTCGTCTATGCCCAGCATCGTTATTTAGAGCTGTTTTGCAGCCGTGATCCGCGTCGTCTTAAGTCCTGCTTGACCGTGACGCCGCTCGATGTCGCAGCCTCGGTGGCAGAAATCCGTCGCTGGGGAAAGGCGCCCTGGGTGGTCGCGGTTCATCCCAGCCTGCCGCTGGACTATCCGCTCGATCATCCGGAGCTCAATCCGATCTGGGAGGCGACGCAGGAGCAGGGGTTGGCCGTTATTCACCACAGCCTGGCCTGGGGCTATCCGGGCTATCGTGATATGTGGGCGAATCCCTTTATCGGGCGCAGCGGCAGCCACCCGTGGGCGGCGATGCGTGCGGTCGCCTCGTTCATCGGCGGCGGTCTGATGGATCGCTACCCCGGTCTGCGCTATGCGGTTTTGGAATCGGGCTTCGGCTGGCTGCCCTTCTGGGCCAACCGCATGGACGACCAAGCGATCTATGTCGGCTACACCGCTAAATTGCAGCATAAGATCAGCGAGTATGTCACCGGCGGTCGTTTCTTCGCGTCGATCGAGCAACATGAAGGACCGCGCATGGCCAAGCACGTCAACGAACTGCTGGGCGACCATATCTTGATGTTCGGCTCGGACTATCCGCATGCGGAATCGCGCTTTCCGGAATCGGTCGACCGCGTGCTGCAATGGCAAAGCACGATCGGCGACGATGCCATGCGCAAGATGATGTGGGACAACCCAGTGCGCTTCTTCGGGGAGCCGTAAGGCGATGGTAATTCAGCGCCCAGATCTTAGCTGCTAATCCCATTACAGTTAGGGCATGGGTAGCGGCTCTGAGAGCACTACTAAACATAATGACATGGAATGTATCTTGCTGATGATCGACAGCTTCATTAGGCGCGGTTGAAGATTAAGACTGCTCTGGAAGGTTGCGTTGAGATCATGGCTTCGTCGATAGATGGCAGCCGAGCGCTTGCGTTATCAAGTCGCAGCGCCGTAAGCATTAGAGGGTAAGGGAATGCACGATGATCCCCTCGAACACGGCCATTTCGGCATCAATGACGAAGCGGTTTTCGGCCCTGTTGCCGAGGATGGCTTCCCGAGCAATCCGGACTGGTTGCGGCTGACCAGCGTCGGGATCGACATCGGCTCGTCCACCTCGCATCTCATGTTCTCGCGCCTGATCCTGCGCCGGCGTAGCCAGCAGATGTCGAGCGAATTCGAGGTGATCCACCGCGAGGTGCTGTACCGCTCGCCGATTTTGCTGACACCCTATGCCAGCCCCGAAACCATCGATATGGAGGCCCTCGCCGCTTTTATGCGACGCAGCTACAAGGCGTCTGGCATCGCCATCGACGACGTCGACACCGGAGCCGTGATCTGTACCGGCGAAGCCGTCCGCAAACAAAACTCAGAGGCCATCATCCGGATGCTGGCCGCGGCCGGGGGGAAATTCGTCTGCGCAACGGCAGGCCCCAACCTCGAGGCCGTGCTCGGCGCCCATGGCTCTGGCGCCGTCGCCAGATCGCGCGAAAACGACGTTTGCCTGCATGTCGATATCGGCGGCGGCACGGCAAAATTGGCGGTCATCGCATCCGGCGTCATCGTCGAGACCGCGTCGGTCAACGTCGGCGCGCGATTGCTGGCGTGGGACAACGACAACCGGATCGTCCGCATAGAGGCCGCCGGCAAAACGATCGCGCTCGCCAGCGGGCATCCCCTCGCTCTCGGCGACAAAATCAACGAGGAAGAGAAGCGGGCCCTGGCCGAACGCTTGGCGGACATCCTGTGCGAGGTCATGCAGCGCGAGCCGTTGTCGCCTCTCGCCGCCGGCATGATCGTATCTGGGCCGCTCAAATACAGCGGCCCGATCGACGAGATCAGTTTCTCCGGCGGCGTCAGCGAATATATCTACGGCCTCTATGGCCGCGAGCACGGCGATCTCGGGCCTCTGCTCGGCACCGCCATTCGCCGGCGCGTGCCAGCGCTCGGCCTGTCACTGGCGGGCAGCCTCGAGCGCATCCGCGCCACCGTCATCGGCGCCTCGCAATATACGGTGCAGCTCTCCAGCAGCACCGTCTTCATCTCGCGCGCAGGCCTGCTGCCGCAGTCCGATCTGCAGGTCGTACCGGCGCATCTGCCGGCCGATCCCAGGCTGCTCACCGCCGCGTCGGTCAAGGACGCGATCCTGCAGGGTTTCGACCGCCTCGACATCGCACCCGACACCCTGCATCGGCCGATCGCCTTGGCTCTGCTCGGCCCGGTGATTCCCAATCGCGCCTCGATCAAGGCGCTGTGCAGCGCTATCCAGCAGACCCTTGGGCCGGTCACGAACTTTCCATGGATCGTCATCCTCACGGCCGATGTCGCCGGCCTCGTCGGCTCCATCCTCAAGGAGGAGGAAAAAGTGCCGCAGGACATCATCGTCCTCGACGGCATCAAGGTCGGCGAGTTCGATTTCATCGATCTCGGCCAGCCGATCAAGTCGGTCGATGCGATTCCGGCGGTCGTCAAATCCCTGGTGTTTGAAGGCTGACGCCTTGCGCCGCCCCGCCTAAGTGTCGCGTTCGCTGGTCGGCCCGACCTCGCCGTTGCAGCAAGAGACGAATGCCTTCATGCGGCAGGGCGCGCCATGCCGGGCCAATTCCGCCTCGAACAACTCGTGGATGTGCGGATGCTCGTCGGCATATTCGATCTGCCCGCCGCCGTCCTTGGTGCTCGTCTCGATCATGGCGGCGCGGCCGGTGGGGGGCAGAAAGCCTGCCGTGCCGGGCCGCATCGCGAGATAGCGCGCGCGGGTCGTGCCGGTGTTGAAATGCTGATGAAAACAGCCGTCGCTCGGAATGATGACCATGCCGTTCTTTTTCCAGTCGCAACGGCGCAGATCCGACAGGTCGTCTTTCGTCCACAGCAGCGAGAAGCCGACGCCGCTGAGGACGACCAGATGCGCGCCGGGCCCATGGCGGTGGGCCTTCTTATAGGTGCCGACAGGAAACTCGGAGATATGGGCCTTTTGCGAATTCTTCGCCATCTCCAGCATGACATTGATGCCGCCGGCGCCGCGCGCTTTCCAGCCGTATAGCGCCATGTCCGGCGCGTTGGGCACAAAGTTGGTCTCCCAGACACGCCGGTTATAGAGCTTGCCGCCGGCGAACTGGCTGCCCCCCGGCCTATAGCGGCTGGTGAACTGGAACGGGTTATTGAAGACGAAATCGTCGTCGCGCGCGCGGCGCATCACCGGCGGCGCGTCGGTCACCGCGACATAGCGGGCCGGCTCGGCGCCGACATTGAAATGCTGGTACCAGGCATTGAGCGGAATCGAGAAGAAGCTGCCAGCCTTCCATTCGAAGGACTCGGCTGATTGTCCGTCCAGCCAAATCCGTGTCGCGCCGCGGCCCGACAGGATGTAGACGTTCTCCTCGTACATATGCCGCTCGGGCTCGGACTGCGCGCCAGGCGCGATTTCCACCAGATGGGCGTCATTTGGGAGATATTCGTTGGGAACATTGATGACGGCCCCCATCCCGCCCTTGCGCGCCCATGGACCGAGTTCGACCGTGCCAAGATCACCGAAGGCGAAATCTTCGATCACCTTGACTCCTTCGCGCGCCTGCCAATTGCGGTAGGCGTCGGCGATGACGAAGTCATCGAGCGGCTCCGTCGGCGCCTCGGCGATTTTCATGTCGGTCGGCATTGTCTCAGTCGTCATCCATTGTTCTCCAAACAATCATCGCCGCAGAGGAAAATTTGCCATGCGGAGTCTAGGTTGGGCAGGTCAGGTATTTTTTGCTAACGCGGATCAGCGTCGCTTGCTCGATGGAGCAGGCGACGCTTTGAAACGGCAGCAAAAGATGGCGCCCTCGCTTTTGGCCTACAGATAGCCGCTTTGGATTCAGGCCTTTGCAAGCTCGCGGGCCATGCGGCGCTGTCCGGTAGAGACATTGATGCGGATGCAATCGTTGAGCGCTGGGTCGCGGATCACGCCCTTTGGCTCCTTGCCTTCTTGAACAGATCGAATCTGTTCACGCAGCAGTCGACGGTATAGGGCGATACCGATGTCGGAACTGCCAAGCGTCTCGCGCGACCGATCGGTGATCGGGCCTTGGGTTTCCCATGCCATTGCGTCGTGCGAGGCGAAGTTATTCATGTGATATGCGCCGCTGGCGTCCTTTAGAGGCGGCACTTGCTCGTAAGGAATAATATTAGGTTGAATGACGGGGCTGCCATCATCGTTGGGCGTAAACTGATAGCGGAAAATTTTGGTATGAGTGTCGTCGACTGGCAGACGCATATGCATAACGATGTGTTCGCGTTGCGGCGATAACAGATGGTTTGGGAAGATCACCGGATGGCCTTCTTCTTCCTCGGCCTGTTCGCCACCATAGATGCGTTGCTTGCGCACGCCGGTCCAATTCGGCTCATCGACAATCTCGAAATGTAGCTTCTCGATCGGCCGATAATAATAGGCGCCGGAGTTGCCTCTCCCCTTGAGAGTCAGGGTGTGGGCATGAAGGTAGTAGGTATGCGCCGGGTCGCAAGAATTCTCCATGATCTGCAGCCAGTTGCACTCGATCACGGGTAGGATGAAAACCTTTCTCACGCCGTCCATCCGCAAAAGCTGCTCCCAACGTGGTAGCAGGGGCGCTGGACTCGGCCCCATGTAAGCCCAGATCATCCCGCCGAGTGCCTGCACAGGATAGGCGCGCAGCTTGGATTCGCTTTTCAGCGGGCTATCGCTAGGCTCGAACGGTTGTTCGATGCAGTTTCCTGCGCAGTCGAACTTCCACCCGTGGTAAGGGCAGCGCAAACCATCCTGTTCGATAAATCCGTAATAGAGCGATGCTGAGCGGTGAGCGCATTGCTCCTCCACTAGGCCGAGTTGTCCCTGAGTGTTGCGAAACAGAACGAGATCCTCGCCGAGAGCGCGGACGCGAAGTTTCGGCGAATCTTCTGTGAGTTCTGCCTCTGCGGCGATCGGTTGCCAATAGCGACGCAACAACTCGCCTGCAGGCGTCGCTCTTCCGACGCGCGTCATTTCTTCGTTGACTTCATGAGATAGCATTGGGGGTCCTCCGATAGTGGCCCAAGAGGCAGCTTGTAAAGCCCGCAGTTACTGAAGATACAGCCGTTGGTTACTATCCGCCACAAGCTCAGTCTTTTATAAGACTCCCGCTGAAGCTGTTCAGTTCTATAGCCGATAAAGCACAATGGGATTTGCTGTGTTGAACAATCACGGCCAGGCTTGATCTCATGTAAAAGCTTGATAGTGTTTGAAGAGAAAAATGGGGTCAAAAAACAGACCCTTACGACAGGGAGCGAAGCATGTTTTATTTCAAAACTATTATTCTGAGCGCAGTGGGGATCGCTTCTCTTGCGTTTTCGGCAGCCGCGCAGGCGCCGATCGACGTGAGCGATTGGCCAGCCGTGCTGGAAAAGGCGAAGAAAGAGGGGACAGTCGTCGTACACGGCGCCCCGGGGCAGCGTTACGCTGCCGTACTGAAGGACGCCTTTCAGAAACGATATCCTGACATCAAGGTGGAGTTTTCCGGCGCCGCCAACCGCACCGCCATTCCGCGGCTGCTCCGCGAGCGTCAGGCTGGCATATTCAATCAGGATGTCTGGACGTCCGGCTCTTCCGCCATATCGCAGTTAAAGCCCGCCAAAGCCTTGCAGCCCTTGGCTCCATTCCTGCGCAAAGAGACCATGGACGATAAAAATTGGATCGGCGGATTTGCCGCAGGCTTCACCGACCATGAGCAAACCTACTTCTATTCCTTCGATGGCACGGTGCAGAATCCGATCCATGTGAACTGGGATTTTGTCAAAAGGGACCAGATCAAGTCGGTCCAAGACCTTCTCAAGCCCGAGTTTGCGAACAAGATCGTATGGGATGACCCGCGCCGGGGCGGCTCGGGCAACGGGGCCTCGCTGACTGTGCTGGAGAACTTTGGCGAAGACTTCCTGCGTCAGCTGTATTCGCAAAAAAGCGTATTCACCACCAATCGTCGCCAAGCTGCCGAGTGGCTGGTGCGCGGCCGCTATCCCATCGCCATCGGACTCGATGACGCCGAGATGGAAGTGTTTGAAAAGCAAGGGCTAGGCAAAAACGTGCAGACGCTGGACAACAGCTTCTACAAGGTCGAGCAATTGTCCCCCGGTTTTGGCTCAGTCGGCATTATCGATAAATCGCCGCGTCCG
Organism: uncultured Rhizobium sp.; assembly: GCA_964628235.1. Lineage (GTDB taxonomy): Bacteria > Pseudomonadota > Alphaproteobacteria > SMXQ01 > SMXQ01 > CAMAVH01. The sequence continues at coordinate 100,627 of CAZVLU010000003.1, forward strand.
AATGCCGCCGCAGTGTATGTCAATTGGCTGCTGAGCCAAGAAGGACAGGAATCCTGGGTCGGCGTGCCCCGTAACTCGCGCAGGATCGGCGTGACGTCGCCTGATCCTAAGCAGGGACCGAAGCCGGGCGTGAAATACTTCAACGGCCATCATGAGAAATACGCCGAAGTCCGCGAGCGGCTTCAGCGTGTCGCGCGGGAGGTCATCGCTGCGCCGATGCCAGAGGGAGGCGGCGGGGCGGCGGACTAGACCGGGCGATTATTTTCATGACACATCCGATTATCGAAGTCCGAGGCGTATGCAAAAGCTTCGGCGCTGTCAGTGCGTTGCGCGACGTGAATTTCACCATCGCGAAAGGCGAGGTGTTTACATTGCTCGGACCTTCCGGTTGCGGCAAGTCCACCACGCTTCGCATTATCGCTGGCTTGGAGGATGCCACCGCCGGCGAGGTCGTTCTCAACGGACGAACCGTTTACTCTTCGGCGAGGCGGGTCAATTTACCTCCCGAGAAGCGAAATATGGGCATGGTCTTCCAGTCCTATGCCATTTGGCCCCATATGACGGTGGCCGAGAACGTCGCTTACCCGCTCACCCTTCGTAAGCTGCCGCGCGCGGTTATCCGCGAGCGCGTGATGGCAGCTTTGAGACTCGTCGATCTCGAAGTTCAGGCCGATCGCGACGCGCCCAAGCTGTCTGGCGGCCAGCAGCAGCGGGTGGCCTTGGCACGGGCCTTGGTCTATGAGCCCGAAGTCCTGCTGCTCGACGAGCCGCTGTCGAACCTCGACGTAAAACTGCGAGAGCAGATGCGTTATGAGATCAAGGTTCTGCAGGAGCGGCTCGGTCTAACGCTGATTTATGTCACGCACGACCAAGGAGAGGCCCTGAGCCTATCCAATCGCATCGCTCTCATGAGCCAGGGGCAGGTAGAGCAGATCGGCGCACCGGACGAGCTTTATGATCGGCCGAAAACGGAATTCGTGCGTGATTTCCTCGGCAAGACCGTGACCATTCCAGGGCGGGTCAGCGGGGTGGACGGCGGTGCTGCGCGAATCGTTCTTGGCAATGGCGCTGGCGAACTTTTGTGGACCGCTCCGCAAGGCGTCCAAATGCCCGCTGCCGGCAGCGCAATTAGGGTCGCCATCCGGCCAGAACGTATCGCGCTTTCCGCGGCGCAATCCGCTCAGGCGAACTGCCTAGTTGGCAACATCGAAACGGTGCTTTACCAGGGCGATCGCACGGAATGCGCGGTGCGCGTCGGCAGCGACCTGATCACGATCTACGGGCCGCCAGAGGCGCGCACGATGCGCGGACGCAACGTGACGCTCGTGCTGGTGCCGGAGGCGTTGACGCTATGGCCGATCTAACGCTCGCGCACCCGTCAGGAAGCCGCGCCAGCCGCCTGTTCGAGTTCAGAACGGTCCTGTTCACGATCATCCTGTTATTGACCGTCTTTCTGGTGCTCTATCCTGTCCTGCTGATCGCGGTCTATTCTTTCGACATCGGCGAGGCGCGAGGACAGTTCGAATTCGGTTTGGGCGCCTGGCGCTATGCCTTGTCAGATCCCACGATGCTTGGCGCCGTGGTGAACTCTCTCAAGCTTCTCGTGTCGATTCATGGCATCGCTCTGCCGATCGCCGTAGTGATCGCATGGGTTCTGGCGCGCACCGATATTCCATATCGGCATGGGCTTGAATTCATGTTCTGGATTTCGTTTTTTCTGCCATCGTTATCGGTGACGCTTGGCTGGATTATGTGTCTTGACCCGGAATATGGCCTTTTCAATAGCGTCGCCAAGATGCTGCCCTTTGTCGAAGAGGCGCCGTTTAACATTTATTCCTTCTGGGGCATTGTCTGGGCGCATCTCGGCGGCAATTCGATCGCCCTCAAGGTGATGCTGCTGACGCCGACCTTCCGCAATATCGATGCCTCTTTAGAGGAAGCGTCGAGAGTGGCGGGCGCAGGCCGAACGAAGACTCTCTTGCGCATTATCGTGCCGGCAATGATGCCGGCATTGATCGCTATCATCCTCATGGCGATGATTCGCGCGATGCAGTCGTTTGAAATCGAGCTCGTTCTGGGGCCGCCGTTCCAGTTCTATATATATTCGACAATGGTTTACACACTCATCTCGCAGGAGCCGCCGCAATTCGCTTCGGCCTCTGCGTTGGCCACCCTCGGGCTGGCCGTTATCCTGCCGCTGATCTTCGTGCAGCGTAAACTCAGCCTTCGTCGCCAGTACACCACCTTGACAGGCAAGCTTCAGACCCAGCCGGTTCGGCTCGGGATATGGCGCTTGCCGATATTTTTCTCCGTGTTGGTCGTCGTCCTCTTGCTCACGGTGATTCCGCTCGTTTTCGTCGCTCTGGCCTCTTTTATGAAGCTCCTGGGGTTCTTCCATATCGAGGATCCTTACACGCTCAGCCATTGGACAACGGTATTCAACGACCCGATCTTCTTGAACGCCACATGGAACACGCTGGTCATGGCGAGCGGGGCGGCCATCCTCTCCGTGGTCTTGTTCTCTCTGATCGCCTACTTCACTGTGCGCACGACGTTCAGGGCGCGAGCGCTCCTCGATTTCATCTCATGGCTTCCGTTCGCAGTTCCCGGGCTGCTTTTTGGGTTGGGGCTTTTATACGTCTTCCTCGAATCTCCGCTGTTTCGTCCGCTCTATGGCTCGATGTTTTTGCTCATCCTGGCCACGGTCGTGAGTTCGATGACGCTAGGAACGCAAATCATCAAATCGAACATGATGCAACTGGGGCAAGAGCTGGAGGAGGCGTCGCGCATTTCCGGAGCGAGCTGGATCATCACGTTCGTTCGCGTGGTCCTGCCGATCATGATCCCGATTCTGCTGCTGGTCGGGGTGATGAATTTCATCGGCGCGGCGCGCGATGTCGCCTCGGTGGCGCTGATCGCGACCGCCCAGACAAAAACGCTGGCGCTGCTTCAGCTCGACTACATGGTGGAAGGCCGCTACGAGACGGGTGCCGTGATATCGCTCGTAGTCGTTTTCCTGAGCACCGGAGTCGCAATTCTCGCGCGGCTGTTTGGCCTGCGGGTCGGCATCCGCAATTAGGCCGTTTGCTATAATCACCAAGTTGAAACTGTGAGTTGATCAGGCTCAGCGCGCGGCTGTTCTTGCGCCGTTTAGCGAGCGCTTTCGCAGGAAAATGATTGGCTACGAGTGGAGTCTGGAGCGAAACATTCTCCGCGTATGTGTTTATTTACCGCTCAATAAAAAAACGCTGTCTCTATAGGCGTATTCCGCTAACTACAAGCGAGCCGGGGGAGCGACTGATCTCGCTTTGGCTGACAAAGCTAAGATTTCGGATCGGCCAGTGAGGGGCTTATGTGCGCCACTCCTTCCGCCCGCTGCAAATCTCGAAGACGGCTTTTTGAATTTTTGCTGGCTTGCTCGACCGATTCCATAAAAGCATGGACCTTCGCGGGGACATAGCGCGAGCGCATGTAATAGGCCTTCAACGAACGCTCGGGCGGCAGGCAATCGTCAAAAATGATGCGCAACTTGCTTGAATCGGACCGGCCATAGAGCACGTATTCCGGCAATCGAGCGATACCCAAATCGTTGACGGCGGCTGTGTAGACGGCGAGGGCGCTGCTGCTTTTAAAGCTGCCATTGACCTTGACCGTATAGACGCTGTTCGCGCTTGTGAAATGCCATTCGTTCGGCGGACGCCGCCCGTACAGCAATAAACATTCGAAATCTGCCAGATCGTGCGGGGCTTTGGGCACCCCAGCGCGTGCGAGATATTGGTCGGAGGCGACGATGATATGTCGGATCTGGCCAAACTCGCGGCACTCGAGTCCGCTTTCTTCCAGTTCGGCGGTCTTGATGACGATGTCGTAGCCGCGTTGGAAATAATTTGCGCGCGTTGAACTGATATGAAGATCGACGCCGATATCGGGGTATTGCTGTTTGAATACCGTAACAGCCTCGGTGACTAGGCCTTGCCCAACCCCCACAGCGGCATGGACGCGCAAAGTACCCTTGGGTTCTCGCGAAAGGCCCGTGGCCGAGGCACGTGCCGCATCGATCATCGCGAGCGCGCGGACGCATTCCTTGTAAAACTCTTCACCGGCTTCCGTCAGGACCAAGTGGCGGGTTGAGCGATTGATCAACTGGACGCCCATGTCCGCTTCGAGATGGCTCAATCGTCGACTGACCAACGCTGCCGACATGCGCAGAGCCGGCGCGGCGGCTGTGAAGCCGGCGTTTTCGACGACTTTGACGAACACAGCCAGATCGTTGAGGTCGTCCATATGTCTGTCGGTCCCCCAGTACCGCAAGGATACTCGGCGACGCTCTCTCCCTGTTTTATGTCTTTTATATCTTTGAGCCAGTCTTTGCCGGCTTGCACATTTTAAAGCCTGTTTGCAAAGGGCGTTACTCTAAAAAGATTCAATTGGAACAGTCGGTAAATGGCTGTGGGCCCTGATTTCGCATCTGCGAAACAAGATGCTGCGATGATCGCGGAGGCGATGCTTGGCTTAGTCAGTCGAACGCCGCTGCAAAGCTGTCTTGATAAAAAGTCATGCAATCCCGGTGGTGTTTTGCCTCTATCTTGGCAATGTTTCAGGACGTGATCAGGATCACCAACGCGTCGTTGATTGCGGTTCGGCCATAAGGCACCGGCTTAAATGGTGCCGGGCCTTGGGAGGACATGCTGTGTTGATCGATCAAGACGCGCGCGAGCTCGTCGCGCAATCCTGTTGCGTGCTCGGCCGGCTCAATTTGACCAAGGCCGCCACCGGACATGTGAGTCAGCTCTCTGCCGACGGGCAGCGGATTCTGATCCGCGGTCGAGGGCGCGACGAGGTCGGTGTGCGCTTCACGACGGCGGACCAAGTCATTGCCGTCGACCGCGACGGCAAGCAGCTCGACGGTGCCCCGGGAATGGCGGTGCCGCAGGAAGTCTACATCCATACTTGGCTATATAAGATGCGGCCGGAGATCCGCAGCGTGATCCATATCCACCCGGTCAAAGTGGTGCTGTTCACGATCTGCCAGAAGGAGATCGAGCCCATCTATGGCGCCTACGATCCCGGCAGCCTGGACTTGATCCTGGACGGCATTCCGACTTACGACCGCAGCATCACGATCAATGACGATGAGCTCGGCAAGGAATTCGCCACGACCATGGGGAACAAGCGCGTCTGTTTGATGCGCGGTCACGGTATCACGTCGGTCGGCGCAAGCGTCGAAGAGGCGACGGTTTCGGCCATTCGCCTGAACGAAGCCGCCGAAATGAACTACCGGGCCAATTTGCTCGGGATACCGCTCAAAATATCCGATGCGGACATGCGTGTGTTCCGCAGCAAGAAGAAAAAGAAGGACGATGCGCCAGAGCCGCCCCATCTCAATGCGACGTGGCGCTATTACGTCGAATTGACCAACTCTTAGGCGGCCCCAGCATGTCGCTGCAGTCCGAGAAAATTGCTTCTCCAGCCGCCAAGCGGCCTTTGCGCGTCGGCGTTGCCGGTCTCGGCGTGGCGGCATCGCAAATTCTGCCGTCGTTTAATGAGGGCAGCCCCTTCGAGCTGGTGGCGGGCGCAGATACGCAGGCAGCGGCGCGTCAGGCCTTTTCGGCAAATTATGATCGCCCTGCCTTGGCCAGCGTCGAGGAGCTTTGCGCCCATCCTGATATCGATGTCATTTGGGTTTCGACGCCCAATACCTTGCACGCCGAACATACGGTGGCTGCGGCTGCTGCCGGAAAACATGTGATCTGCGAGAAGCCGATGGCCGTGACGCTGGGCGAATGCGACCGCATGATTTCGGCGGCGCAAGAAAACGGCGTCCTGCTCTTGCAGGGCCATTCGAAGATCTATCAGCCGCCGATGCGCATGATGCGGCAGATCTTGAAAAGCGGACGGCTCGGACGCGTGATCCAGATTCAATCCACGAACTTCAACGATTGGCTGCAACGCCCGCGTTTGGCGCCCGAGCTGGAGACCAAGCTCGGGGGCGGCATCGTCTATCGTCAGGGACCGCATATGGTCGACATCGTCCGGTTTCTTGCCGGCGGGATGGCGAAACGCGTCGCCGGGGTGGCCGGAAAGGCCGATAAACATTTCGATGCCTTCGGCCATTTTAGCGCCTTGCTGGAGTTCGAGGGCGGCGCAGCAGCCACGTTGTGCTTCAACGGCTATGGCTATTTCGATGTCACCGAACTCACTTGGGATATCGGTGAAAGCGGCTATCTGCAGACTGGCGGCCGACGCTTTCCACGCAAGCCGCGCTTGACTGGCCCGGCGGATCCGGACGGCAAGGTCGCCGGCGCCGAAGAACGCAAGGTGACGCCCGCCGAGCGCAGCAAAGCCATGCGGCATCCACCGTTCTTCGGCCTGACGGTGGTCGCCTGCGAGCATGGCGCGATCCGCCAATCGCCGGCCGGGCTTTTCGTCTACACGGAAGACGGCCGCGAGGAAATCCCATGCCCGCCGAGTGGCGGCCGCACTGCGGAATTGACCGAATTGGCCTCCGCGCTGGACGAGGGGCGTGCGCCGTTTCCCGACGGTCGCTGGGGAAAGGCGACGCTCGAAGTTTGCCTGGAGATCATGGCGTCGTCCGCCGATGGACGGCCGCGCGATCTGCGCTTTCAAATCGCTGCACCCTAAGCAGACCAGGGAGAGCATCATGGTGAGCCGCGAAGAAAACGAGCTTATGACCCGGGTCGGTGCCGACACGCCAGGCGGCGAGCTGCTGCGCCGCTATTGGCAGCCGGTTGCCGCCGCAAGCGAATTGACGGCGGAAAAACCGATCAAGGCGGTCAAGGTGCTGGGGGAAAGCCTGGTGGTCTATCGGGATACCGCCGGTCGCTATGGCCTCGTCGGCGAGCGCTGCCCGCACCGCATGGCGTCTTTAGCCTACGGCCGGGTCGATGGCGACGGCATCCGCTGCCCCTATCACGGCTGGAAGTTCGATGGTCGCGGCAAGTGCATCGAGCAGCCCGCCGAGCCGCAGGAGAGCCGCTACAAGGACGAGATCGAGCATCCGGGCTATCCGGCGCAAAAACTTGGCGGCCTGCTGTTCGCCTATATGGGACCAGGTGAAGCGCCAGCCCTACCGCGTTGGGATGTGCTGGCTTGGGAGCATGGTCGCCGCTGGGTCGTCCGTCAGCAGCTGCTCGAGTGCAACTGGCTGCAGGCCATGGAGAACTCGGTCGATCCGTCGCATCTGTTCTGGCTGCATGGAGCGACGGCGCATCTGGCCAATACGGTCGACGGATACGAAGAGCAGCATGACTTCATCCCGTTCGAATACGGGATCATGAAGCGCCGCACTACCCCGAACAGACGCAAGCCGGGAACCAGCGAAGTCGACCAGCATCCCTTGTTGTTTCCGAATGCGTTGCGTCATGTGTTGCGGACGAAATCGCAGGATATGAAGATCCGGCACAACATTCAGTTCCGTCTCCCGGTCGACGACGGTCACACGCAAGTTTTCGTCGTCTATTTCGAGCCGTCGGAGACCGTGCGGACCAGCGCCGATGCCGATGTGCCGCTCGAGCATTTCAACCACAAGGACGAGAACGGCGAATACCGCATGGACATGGTGCTGGCCCAAGATTCGATGGCTTGGGAAACGCAAGGCGCGGTCATGGACCGCACGCGTGAGCACCTGGGAGCAGCAGATCGCGGCGTTGTCATCTTGCGACGTCTGCTCAAGGAGCAGATCGACCTCGTGCGGGCCGGCGGCGTACCACTAGGGTATGCGCCGGCCGACAAACAAAGCCCGATCATTGAGCTTGATGTCATCAATGAACGTATCGGCGTCGGCAGCTACAAGCCTAATGCTGCCTGATCGTTGCCTGGAGCAGGGGATTCAGATTTGGACGCTAAGAAAAAAGTTGAAGCCGATTTTTATGGCGCCCCTTGTCAGGCGGCGAGCAAATGAGCACTGAGACGGCGCAGAAGGCATTCGGTGAGCAGCCTATGGCCGAGCGTCGGACGGTAGAGGGAAAGTTTGCGGGCGCGGCGACTCCGGCCATTCGCCTGTCCGGAATATCGAAGACCTATTCCGGCGCGCCCCAGAAAGCCGTGGACAACCTGTCTCTGGAGATCGCTGACGGCGAGGTATTTACTCTCCTCGGCCCCAGCGGCTGCGGCAAAAGCACCACCCTGCGCATGGTTGCGGGGTTGGAAGAACTGGATGACGGCACGATTTACTTTGGCGAGAAGCCGGTCGTCGACTTCGCCCATGGAATTAATCTGCCGCCGGAAAAACGCGACATCGGCATGGTCTTTCAGTCCTATGCGATCTGGCCGCATATGACGGTCGAGGAGAATGTCGGCTTTCCGCTGCGCGCGCGCAAATTTCCGCGCGATGAGATTCCCGGCCGGATCGCCAAAGCGCTTGAACTGGTCGGCATGGGCGGCATGCAGAAGCGGCCGGGACCGCTGCTTTCGGGCGGCCAGCAACAGCGCGTCGCCCTGGCGCGGGCCCTGGTGACCGAGCCGCGCATTCTGCTGCTCGACGAGCCTTTCAGCAATCTCGACGCCAAGCTGCGCGAGCAAATGCGCATCGAGGTCAAGCTGTTGCAGAAACGGCTCAACATCGCCGTGCTGTTCGTCACGCACGATCAGGTCGAAGCGTTAAGCCTTTCGGACCGCATCGCACTGATGAAGGACGGCGTGATTCAACAGCAGGGCTCGCCGCGTATGCTCTACGAAGAGCCAGTCAACGCTTTCGCGCGCGACTTTATCGGACGCACCCTGCTGTTCAGAGGGCGCGTGCGCGCCAGCAATCCTACAGGCCAGATGGCTATCGCCGTCGATGGAGCTCCCGATTGCGTGGTGTTTGGTCGATCGATTGACCTAGACATCAAAGCGGGCGACGCCGTCTTTATCGGCGTCCGGCCGGAAGACGTGGAAATCCTGCCAGCCACCAGTTCAAACATCCCAGCCGGCATGACAGGCGGCGTTGCCCATGCAGCACTTTTCCTCGGAGAGCGCATCGAATATCAGGTCGACGTCGATGACCAGCGCGACATCGTCATCTTCGGTGACCGTCACAGCCCGGTTCCCGAAGGAGGGCGCGTGTGGCTGCGCTTGCGTCCCGAGGGACATAGCATTTGGCGTAATGATTGGTCCCATAGCGAAGAATGAAACTGACAACGGCGAATATGCCGGCGCAAATCCAACAGGGAGAGACGACATGATCCGCAAGCTTATCGCAAGCGCCGCTTTGAGCGCTTTTCTGCTCCTGCCGACGACGGCTTCGGCGGCGCCCAATACACCGGAATGGGAAGCCTTGGTCAAAGCCGCCAAGGCCGAAGGCAAGGTCGAGGTGATCCTCTCCGGACAAGTTCCCCAGCGTTTGCCGCCGACCTTCGCTGAATTCGAGAAACTTTATGGCGTAAAGGTCAACTTCCAGACGGGCGGCGGCAGCGCCCATGCCAATCGAATTCTCGCCGAGCGCAAACTCGGCCGCTACACGGTTGATCTCTGGCTCGGTGGCGCCAACACCGCGCTTGTTCAGCTTTATCCTAACAAAGCCTTGGCCCGAATTGACGAACTGCTCGTCGATCCGGAAGTGACAGATACCTCGAAGTGGTATCAGGGCAAGCACCACTATAGCGATCCCGAAGGTCGCTATATCTTCACCTGGGGCGCTTCACCGTCCTACAACATCACTTACAACACAAAGCTCGTCGATCCGAACGAGATCAAGTCCTATGCCGATCTGCTCAATCCGAAATGGAAAGGGAAGATCGTGTCTTGGTCGCCTGCCAATCAGGGCACCGGCGCCTCGAGCGTGCCGCTGTATATGAATCCTAAGGTCGGCCCAGAGTGGTTTCGCCGCTGGGCCACCGAGATGAACGTGACGATCGTCAGCGACGCGCGCCAAGGCGCCGAATGGGTGGCGATCGGCCGTTTCCCGATCGGCATGTTCGGCCTCGGCACCCAGGCTGAAGCCATGAAGGACCAAGGCTTTCCGATCAAAGACTTTCTGCCGCATCCGATGGCCGAAGGGGAGGTGCTGTCGGCTTCGGCATCCAACATGATGATAATGGACCGCGCGCCAAACCCCAATGCCAGTAAGCTTTTCATCAATTGGTCGCTGAGCAAGGCCGGCCAAACCGCCTTCATCAAGGCGGCAGAAAAGATGGACTCACTGCGCACCGACACGCCCAAAGACTTTCTTGATCCGCAATACCGCATTCAGCCGAATGCGGACTATATCGTGCCCTTTTCCAACCCGGAATACATCGACAAGCAGGATGAAATGCTCGCCAGCATGAAGAAAATTATGCAGGACGCGGGCTTCCGCTAAGGGATAAGCCGCGCGTCCATTCCGGACGCGCGGCTGATTTGCAGTTCTGTCGAGGCAGTGATGGTTAGCACGACCGTTGAGGCTACGCGTCCCGTGCGTCCGGGCGCCAAGAAGAAGGCGCCGAAGGCCGGTACCTTCATCATGGCGGTGCTCATCCTATTTTTCGGCTTTTACGTCATCTATCCGATCCTTCTGATTTTCGTGCAGAGTTTCAATGTCGCCGCTGTGATCGTCGGCGAATACAGCTTCAGCTTCGACAATTGGCGCAAGGCCTTTGCCGAGCCGGGTATCCTCGAAAGCCTGGGCAACACTGTTCTAGTGTTCGCGTCCTACACCGCGGTCAGTTTTCCCCTCGCCGTCGTGATCGCCTGGCTACTGGCGCGTACCAAGATGCGCTGGAGCCGGGGTCTGGAATTCATGTTCTGGGTCTCGTTCATGCTGCCGAACCTGACCACCACCATCGGCTGGACCCTGCTGCTCGACCCCTATTTCGGTTTCATCAACGTCCTGGCGCAGAAGCTGCCGTTCGTGAACGGGCCGCTGTTCAACATCTACAGCATCGAAGGCATAGTCTTCGCCCATCTGATGGCGAATGCGCTGTCGCAGAAGGTCATGCTTCTCACTCCGGCTTTCCGCAACATGAACATCACGCTCGAGGAAGCGGGCCGCATTTCCGGCGCCGGCAGCCTGAAGACGATGATGCGCATCACCTTGCCGGTGATGGTGCCAGCGATGGTCGTGGTCTTCATGCTCAACCTCGTGCGCATGTTCAATTCCTTCGAGATCGAGCAGATCCTTGGCACGCCGATCCGCTTCTATGTTTATTCCACGCGCATTTATGAATTGGTGCGCAACACCGAGCCGCCCTCCTACGGCCAGGCGACCGCGCTCGCCAGCCTGACGCTCCTGATCATCCTGGCCATCATCCCGCTGCAGCGCTGGCTGCTCGGGCGCCGCCAATACACCACGATCAGCGGCAACTACAAGCCGGGCGTGACCGACCTCGGCTTGCTGCAGCCGGTGGCGTTCGGCCTGGTGCTGTTCATCGTCGCGATGCTGACGATCGTGCCAGTGCTGACGCTGCTCGGCGGCAGCTTCATGACCCGCGCCGGTTTCTTCCAGGCAACGCCGACCTATACGCTCGGCCATTGGAAGATGGTGCTGGCGGATCCGATTTTCTTCCGCGCCCTGAAGACAACTTTCATTCTGGCGATCACCACAGCCATCGTCTCACCGGTGATCTTCTCGATGATCGCCTACATCCTAGTGCGCAAGAAATGGCCGGGCAACGCCACGCTCGATTCGATCTTTTGGTTCAGCGCCGGCATTCCCGGCATGCTTTCCGGCCTAGGGCTGCTGTGGGTCATCGTCGGCACCCCAGGCCTCAGTTGGCTCTTCGGCACCATATGGATTCTGGTCATCGTGACGGTGCTGCAAGGTAAACTCACTGCCGTCCAGATGTTCAAGAGCTCGTTCCTGCAAATGGGACAGGACATGGAGGAGGCCGCACGTACGTCCGGCGCGAGCTGGATCTACGCCTATTTCCGCATATGGCTACCGCTGATCGCGCCCACACTGGTGCTGATCGGCATCCTCAATTTCACCTTGGCGGCTGGCGCGACGAGCAGCGTCATCCTGCTGGCGAGCCGCGATACCATAACGCTGTCGCTGCTCGCGCTCGAATACATGACCTCGGCGGCGGGTTCGTCGCGCGAGGTCGCAGGGATCATCAGCCTGTTCGTCGTCGCCATGACCACGGGACTGGCTCTTGTCGCGCGCTGGTTCGGCTTTCAAATCGGCGTAAAAAGCCGCTGACGGCGGAATGATTCAATACCAAATAAAAACAAAGTGGAGGATCCCATGATTATCGACATCCATGCGCATTTCACGGCGCCGGACAAGTTGTTCGCCTACAAGTCGAACCTTCTCGCCGGCCGCGGCGAATCGGTCAATAAGCTGAAACTGAGCGATGAAGCGATCCTCAAGGCGCTTAACGAGCCTGTGCACGGCGGCACATCGCATCTGCAGCAGCTTGACGAAGTGGGGACGGATGTTCAGATCATCTCGCCACGCCCCTATCAGCTGATGCATTCGGAAAAGCCGGAGAAAATCGTCCGCGCTTTCACCGAGGCTTGCAACAATTTGACCGCACGTCAGGTCGAGTTGTTTCCCAAGAAGTTCGTCGGCATGGCGTCTTTGCCCCAGAATATGGGCGTGAGCCCGAAGAATTCCGTCGAGGAACTCGAACGCTGCGTCAAGGAGCTCGGCTTTGTCGGCTGCTTGCTCAATCCCGATCCGACCGAGGGACTTGGTCCGGTGCCTCCGGGGCTTGGGGATGAATATTGGTATCCCCTCTATGAAAAGCTCGTCGAGCTTGATGTTCCGGCAATGGTTCATGCCGCCGGCTGCCGTTGCGGGCGCCATGACTATACGTTGAACTTCATCATCGAAGAAAGCATCGGCATCATCTCTTTGATGAAATCCAAGGTGTTTCAAGATTTCCCGACCCTGAAGCTCATCATCTGCCATGGCGGCGGCGCGATCCCTTATCAAATCGGTCGTTTCATCGCTACGCGCTCGAAGCGCAACACCACGCCGTTCGTCGACAGCTTCCGCCAGCTCTATTTCGACACCGCGCTTTACACCCAGGACGCGCTGGAAATGCTGTTCCGTTGGGCTGGGCCGGATCGCTGCATGTTCGGCACCGAGCGGCCGGGCGCGGGCACGGCGAAGGATCCCAAGACCGGGAAATGGCTAGATGACACGCGCCCGCTGATCGAGGGGATTTCCTGGCTGAGCGAGACCGACAAGAAGAATATTTTCTCGGAGAACGCTCGCAAGGTTTTCAACCTGAAGCTCTAAGCCATGCGAACGCCGTCGGCCTCGCTGCTGGGGCCGACGGCAGCGGGCTGCTCTAAAGGTTTATAATGGCTGATATCGTCGTGGCGGTTGGCAGTTCACATGGGCCGAGCATCCAGAGTCCGCCTGAGTTTTGGGCGCGACTGGGTGAGGGCGATACGCGCGATCCGCGCTTCGATTATGCTGCCTTGCTTGCGTCCGCAAAGCCTGGTCTCGAAGCGGAGATCACACTCGATGTCCAACGCAAGCGGCATGCGGCGGCGCACGCGGCATTGGCGAGGCTGCAATCGACGATCGCTTCGGCAAATCCCGATGTCGTGATCGTCGTCAGCAACGCTCACCGCATTCGTCCCTACGATGCCCATCCGGTGTTCGGCATCATGCGCGCCGACGCGTTTCCCGTAATGAAGCGCGCCGAGCAGCCATTCGATCCCGACGCCCGCTTCATCGCCGAGAACAAGCGGCGCCCGGAAAAGATCGCTCAGGAGCGCCCGGGACATGCAGCTTTGGCGGACCATCTGATCGGAGGCCTGATCGGCGAGGGGTTTGACGTTGCGTGCGTCGATGGTTTGCCGGAGGGGGCGGCGCTCGATGATGCCTTTTGCTTTCCCGACGAATGGCTCTTTGTCGGACGGAATATTCCCATCGTACCGCTGATGGTGAGCCGCGACCTGCCAAATCAGGCGACGGCGTCGCGCTGCTATGATCTTGGCCTGGCGTTGCGCCGGCAGATTGCCCTATGGCCGTCCAATCTGCGGGTCGGACTGATCGCTTCCGGCGGTCTCAGCCATCAGATCGTCGATGAAGAGTTGGATCGGAATGTTATCGCCGCGCTGAACGGCGCAGATGCGGCTGCTCTGTGCGACTTGTCGCGCGAGCGTTTGAACCGGGCGCCCGGCACGCCGGAAATTCTCAATTGGGTCGTGGCCGCCGCCGCGATGGCGCCGGTCAAAATGACGCTTGTCGATTATTTGCCCTGCTACCGCTCTGTGGCGGGCACAGGGCATGGACTGACCTTCGGATACTGGGCCGCATAGCCGGTCATTGAGTACTAGGAGCCAAATAGATGTTGAGCAAAAGCGAAAACGACATTCTCACGAAGGTTGGGCCAGGGACGCCGGCGGGAGAACTCTTGCGCCGCTATTGGCATCCTGTCGCGGTCGCCGGCGAATTGACGGTGGAAAAACCCATCAAGGCGGTCAAGATTCTCGGCGAGAGCCTAGTCGTATTTCGTATGCCGGCGAATGAAGGAGAGGCTCAGCCGCGATACGGCCTCGTCGCCGAGCAATGCCCGCATCGTTTGGCATCCTTGGCCTATGGTCGTGTCGATGCCGAAGGCATCCGTTGTCCCTATCATGGCTGGAAGTACGCGCCGAACGGACGCTGCATCGAGCAGCCGGCGGAGCCGAAGGGCAGCACCTATAAGGACGAGATCGAGCATGCGGGCTATCCCGTGCAGAAACTTGGGGGGCTGCTCTATGCCTATATGGGCCCGGCGCCGGCCCCGCTGCTGCCGCGGTGGGACGTTCTGGTCCGCGAAGACGGCCGACGCTGGATCGTCGCCGAATCGGTGATCGACTGCAACTGGCTGCAGGCGATGGAAAATTCGGTCGATCCGGCGCATCTCTATTGGCTGCACAACACGACGGGCCATCTCGGCGACTTCTTGAAGAAATACGAAGAGAAGAGGGAATTCATCAAGTTCGAATGGGGCATCATGAAGCGCCGCACGACACCCGGAAAAACCCCGGCGGACCCTCCGATGGTCGATGAGCATCCCTTGTTGTTTCCGACGATTTTACGCCACGTCTCCAACGAAGTGCAGGGTGATCGCGGCGGCGAGAAGCGCTTTCGTCACAACATCCAAATCCGTGTTCCTATCGACGATGAGCACATCAAGGTCTATCGCGTGAATTTTGTGCCGAACGACACAGAGCGCAGCCCGCCCGATATCGATCCGCCGTTCGAATATCGTCCGCTGAAAAGCGAGCAGGGCGAATATTTCATGAATATCGTTTCTGCGCAGGATTCGATGGCGTGGGAAACACAGGGGGCGATTGCCGACCGCACTCAGGAACACCTCGGCACGTCCGATATGGGAATTGTCATGCTGCGAAAGCTGGTGAAGGAGCAGATCGACATCGTTGCCGCAGGTGGCGATCCGATGGGGACTATCCGCGATCCGGCGAAAAACAGGATCATCGCTATCGATGTGATCAACGAGCGGATGGGGCTGCGGCGCGGTATGGCCGCCGAATAGACGGTTCTAGCGCCCGGCAAAACAAAAAGGGATTGGGAATGGAACAGAACGTTCAAGAACTTCGCAAAATGTCGCGTCAGAACGCCTACAACACTTGGCAGGCTGGCGAGGGCATACCGGTCTACGACACGTTCTTCGTCGGAGACATGAAGACGCTCGAACTCGCAGCCTGGGAGCGCCTCGGGGCGGACGCCGCCTTCTTGAATTTGGAGGGAGCAGGCGATTCGAATAATTGCTATGTCGCAGAGATTCATCCTGCCGGCTCAACCAAACCGATGCGACATATGTACGAAGAATTAATCTATGTGCTGAAGGGCTCCGGCGCGACGGCGGTTTGGAACGACGACGGAGTCAAGCATCGCTTCGAATGGCAGGCTGGCAGCCTCTTCTCGATCCCGCTCAACGCCAATTTTCAGCATTTCAACACGAGCGGCCGGGAAGCGGCGCGCTATGTCGCCGTGATCACGGCTCCGGTCGTGATGAACATGTTTCACAACACCGATTTCATCTTCAACAATCCTTACAGTTTCCGCGACCGATTCGACGGTGAGAAGAAGTTCGACGGCGGCGGCGAGCTGTATATGAACAATCGCGGCACTTACAAGATTTGGGAAACCAACTTTGTGCCCAATGCCGATACGCATGAGCTTTATCGGCGCAACAATCGCGGCGCCGGCGGCTCGTATCTTTGTTTCGAGCTGGCGCATAGCACCATGGTCGCGCACATCTCGGAATTTCCGGTCGGCACCTACAAAAAGGCGCACAAGCACGGTCCAGGCGCAAATGTCATCATCCTAGGCGGTCAGGGCTTCAGTCTGCTTTGGCAGGAAGGCAAATGGGACGAGCGCGTGAAGGTCGATTGGCAACCTGGCAGCATCGTGGTGCCGCCGTCCGAGTGGTTTCATCAGCATTTCAATAGCGGCAACGTCCCGGCGCGTTACCTGGCATTGCGCTGGGGTAGCAACCGCTATGCTTATCGGCCCGATAACGTCAGCCACGAAGGGGCGACCGACACCAGCGTAAAGGACGGCGGTGCGCAGATCGAATATGCCGACGAGGATCCGGAGGTCCATCGTCTATTTGAGGCAGAACTTAAGAAGAATGGTGCGCCTTGCCACATGCGAAAAATGGTCGACGGGTGCACCGGCACCGCGCACGACGATTAATGTTCAGGGAAGGGGGCGAATATGCCCCTTTCTATTTCACGGGCTAACCGTGGGGCACTCCGTCACCTCGCATTAAGATAGAGGCTACGTTAAGGGCACAAGGCTATACAGCCGGCGCTTTATATCGACTAGAGTTGGCGCGCGGCCATAGGGCCGTCGGCTGCCGCAGGAATCGTTCCGTCTCGTGCCACGCTGCCGTGAAGTCTCCTTCCGAACGCATGGCCCCAAAGCAATGCAGACATCAGCAATGCAGAGATCGCCGACGCCCCTCGTGGACTTACAGACGCCGCCGCTGATCCGCCGCAACATGATCCTCTTCGCCCTGTCGCAATCCTTCAATGGGGCCGGGATGCAGTTGGCCTATGGCATCGGGCCGCTCATGGTGCTGGCGCTCACCGACTCGGCGATGCTCGCCGGCCTGTCGGTGGCCCTGATCGGCCTGAGCCGTTTCTTGGTGTCTTACCCGGTGGGCCGGCTGATGGATGCCTACGGCCGCAAACCGGCGATTCTCTTGGGCCAGGCGTTCGCCTTGATCGGCGCCCTGTTGCTCGGGCTCTCCATCCATATCGAAAGCGTGGCGCTCTTCGTCGGCGGCCTGTTGACCTTCGGCATGGGGATGAACGCCGCGCAGCAACTGCGCGTCGCCGCCACCGACATGTACCCGCCGCAGCGGCGCGGCCAGGCGCTCGGCTATGTGGCGCTCGGCTCCTTCGCGGGGCTTTTGTTCATGCCGCCGATCATGCATTTCAGCGAGCTTTACGCCGCCTCGATCGGCCAGAATCCGCTCAGTCTGCCCTGGATCCTCATGCCGCTGCTGATCTTGCCCGGCATGGCGCTGATCTGGCTGGTCCGTCCCGACCCGCGCGACATCGGCATGAACTTGGCGCGCTACTATCCCGGCTACGTGCCGGCACCCCATGCGCGGGACGGCTCTTCATTGCCGTTCGACTGGAAGGTGGCAGTGCGCCCGCTGCCGATCCGCCTCGCCATCGCTTGCAACGTCGCCGCCCAGGGCAACATGGCGGTGATCATGGTGCTGACGTCGCTCGTACTCCACGACCACGGCCATTCCTTATCGGCGATCGCCATTTCGCATACGTTCCATTCGGCGGGCATGTTCGCCTTCACTATCCCGCTCGGCCGCCTGTCGGACCGCATCGGCCGCGAGCGGGTGATGTATCCCGGCCTGCTGATCGCCATCGTCGGCGCGGCGCTCGTCGCCTTTCCCCATTCCTATATCGCGGTGACGCTGGGTACATTCCTGGTCGGCCTCGGTTGGGCGGCGGCCAACGTGGCGGCGACGGCCTACATCGCCGACCATTCCAAGACCTCGGAGCGCGGCCGCACGATCGGCGTCAACGACACCTGCGCCGGCGCCATCGCCGTAGTGATGGCGGTGTTGAGCGGCCCGTTGATCGCGGGCTTCGGACTCTCCGCAGCCGGCATCACGGCGATCCTCGTGTCGTTGCTGCCGCTTCTGCTGCTGCCCGCCGTTCTGGCAGAGCGCCGGCGACGCGTTACAGGCTGACGCTGCAGAGCCATCATCTGGCGCGTCTGGAACAAGATGAGCAGCAGCGGGGGTGATTGGCTGTGGGGATAGTCTACCGCGAACTCGCATCTGAAGACTGCGTTGAAGAGAATAAGAAGCGCAGTAAACAATTATTCAAAAGTAAGAAATTTTCGCTATCTATCTGAATCTACAATAGAATTATGCCTCGCTCGATTTAAGATTGGTTATCGTTGCTACGATTGTCATCGCATATTTTTCGAGCAAACTGATGCTCCTAGTCTGACTTCATTAACTGCGCCAATTCAGACATGCCGTCGACGAATTCAATTTGCGGTTGCCAACGCATTTTGCTCCTAAGCTTCGACGAATCGGCGGTGATATGGCGGACATCACCCAAACGATATCCACCTGTCACGACGGGCTTCGGCCCTGCAAGCACGGTAGCCAATGCCTGGGCCATATCGCCGACCGTGCGCGGAGTCCCGGAACCGACGTTGAATGCAGCCACGCCATCTTCATGCTTCTCGCAGGCGGTCACTGTGGCGGCGGCGACGTCGCGGACATGGACGAAATCGCGGCGCTGACCGCCATCCTCGAATACCCTGGGCGCTTCACCGCGCAATAAAGCGGACGTGAAGATCGCCGCGACACCGGCGTAAGGCGTGTCGCGTGGCATGCCCGGCCCATAGACGTTGTGATAACGCAACGCCGCGACCGAACCGCCGGTCGTGCGTGCCCAGTTGGCGGCGTAGAACTCCTGCGCAACCTTGCTGCTGGCGTATGCGTTGCGCGGATCGAAGGGCGTCTCCTCGCCGACCAGCGCGGTTTCGAGCGGTTTCCCGCAGACTGGGCAAGGCGGTTCGAACTGCCCGTTAGCCAAGGCTGCTTCGACGCGCGGCGCAGGACGCACCGAACCGTGCTCGGCGCAACGGGCGAGACCTTCGCCGTACACCACCATGGAGCTGGCTAACGTCAACCGCGACACGCCGGAACGCGCCATGCCCGCAAGCAACTCTGCCGTACCGGTATCGTTGGAGGATGCGTAGTCGGGCAAATCGCCGACATCGACGCCCAAGCCGACTTTCGCCGCAAGATGCAGGACAGCATCGACGCCGATCAAGGCGCGGTCAATCGCGGTCGCGTCCCGCACGTCGCCGACTTGCAATTCGACCCCGTCCAGCGGAGCCGGACCGCCCTGCCGATGCACGTCCGGGCGCAACGAGTCGAGCACACGCACCTCATGGTCCCGCTTCAGCAATTCACGCAACACATGCTGGCCGATGAAGCCGGCGCCGCCGGTGAGCAATAAACGCATTATTATCCTCTGATTTAACGCGCGGTAGACGCCCGCAACGACAGGGCGAGGCGCAAAAACGTCGTCATGATCTTCCAAGCAGCCTTCAGGCCGGCGACCAAGTTGCCCGACACCTTCGATTCGCCGCCGCGCCGGCAACGGTGATCGACGGGAATTTCCACGATGCGGAGCCGCCCCGCCGCCACGCGCATCTGCATCTCAAGGTTCCAGCCGTAAGTCTGCTCGCCCATGCCGAGGCCGCGCAAGACGTTGGCGCGCATCGCGCGAAACGGCGACATGTCGGTGAAGCGGACAGCGTAGGTCAGCCGCAGCATCATGCCGGCGATCCAGCCGGCGACGATCTGTTGCGGCGTCAAGCTGCCCGGCTCGCGCCGTCCGCGCAAGCGCGAGCCCATGACGAAATCCGCCTCATCCTCCACCAGCGGCGTCAAAATGGCGGACATGAAGCTTGGCACGTCGCTGCCATCGCCGTCGAGAAAGCAGACCAGCGACGCGTCGGGTCGGATCGCCGCGAGGCCGGCCGCGCAAGCGCGGCCATATCCGCGCTGCGCTTGCACGACGACACGGGCTCCGGCATCGGCGGCGATGGCGCCGGTGCGGTCGGTCGATCCGTTGTCGACGACGATCACCTCGTCGACTTGCTGCGCCAAAACCTCGCGCACAACGTCGGCGATCGTCGCTTCTTCGTCGAGGCAGGGAATCACGACGCTGACAATCGCGTCGCCGGAAGAGAAACGCATCTTATACCGGCAGAGCGGACTTGCTCCGGCGCTCCAGCAAGAATTGACGGGTCGCGGGAGCCTCAGCGCCGGCGAGAGCGGACTTTACGAACGACGGCCGTCCGGCCGTCATCTCGTCTTCGAGCATCTTCAAGGAAGCCGCGTCGTCCACATCATACCAGCCCGGCACGCTGATGGCTTGAAGCTTGATGGCTTCGGCGCGCTCCAACGTCAGCCGGTAGACCGCGTCGGTGCTCCACGGCATGTCGGAGAACAGCGCGGCATGGGGTTCGGATAGCCCGATCAGCGTATAGCCCCCGTCGAACGCCGGACTCAAGGTCACGTTGTCGCCGCGCCGTACCGCATCGACGGCCGCCTGAAGAACCTCTTTCGGCAAGGTCGGAGAGTCCGAATTGACCAGGATCGCGCCGTCATGGCCGGCGGCGAGCAGATCCGATATCCCGTTCAACAAGCGCGCGCCGAAATCGCCCTCGCATTGCGGCATCAGCCTGAAGCCGGCCGGCAGCAGCTTGCGCAATTCCGTCTCCGAGCCGATCGGCGTATATACGGCGTAGCCGGTGACGTCGCCGGCGCCGGCGATCGACTGGATCGTGGCCGCCAGATCGCGAATGAAACATCGAGAGATCGCGGCGCACTCTTCCTTGGCCAGCGGGGGCGACAGACGAGTTTTCGACAACCCTGGCGCAGGCGTCTTGCAAAGTATGGCGACAGCGACCGTCCGCATGAATCACTGCAACGTGTTCAACGCGCCGCTGAGGTCGGCATAGAGATCGTCGACGTCTTCCAAACCGACCGACAAACGCAGCAGATCGTCGGGACAGGGCGAGTTTTCGCCCTCGATCGAGGAACGGTGCTCGATCAGGCTTTCGACTCCGCCGAGAGATGTGGCGCGCTTCCACAATTGGACTTGCGCTGCGGCGGCGATCGCCGCCTTCATGCCCTTCTCGATGCGGATCGATAGCATGCCGCCGAATCCGCCCGTCATTTGCCGCGCCGCTACGTCATGGCCGCGATGATGCGGGAGGCCGGGGTAGAGCACCAGTGACACGCCGGCATGACCGACCAGCCGCTCGGCTAGGATCGCCGCCGATTTCGCTTGTGCGCGCACGCGAACGTCCAACGTGCGCATGCCGCGCGTCAGCAACCAAGCCTCGAAAGGGCCGAGCGTGCTGCCATGCTGTGCCCGCATCTTTTGAATGCGTGCCCAGAGATCGCCGCCCTCGACGGTCGCCAGCGCGCCCGCCGTCACGTCGGAATGGCCGTTGAGATATTTCGTCGCCGAATGCATGACGATGTCGGCGCCAAGCGACAGAGGGCGCGTGAAAACGGGTGTCGAAACGGTCGAATCGACGCAAAGAAGCGCGCCCGCCTTGTGCGCGATCTCGGCGATGGCGGCGATGTCGGTGATGGTCCACAGCGGATTGCTCGGCGTCTCGATCCAAAAGAGGCCGGTTTCACCGGGCCGTACGGCCGCGCGCACGGCATCGAGATCGGAGGTTTCGACGAAGGTGACGCTATGGCCGTAGCGGTCAAGCTCGCGCAGCCACGATCGAAAACCCCAATACATGACTTGCGAGGCGATCACATGGGTCGGCTTCTCCAAGGCTAGAAGGACTGTCGTGGCGGCTGCCATCCCCGAGCCGAACAGCAGGGCGTCGTCGGCGCCTTCTAGCGCGGCGATAATGTCCTGGGCTTGCTGGATGGTGACGTTGTCCGTGCGGCCGTAAACATAGCCCGCGCGATAGCCGTTGTCGGAATCGCGGATGTAGGTCGTCGAAACGTGAATTGGCGGGATAAGCGCCATGGTCTGCGGATCATGGGCGCCGAGCCCTTGGGCTGCGACCGTGCTCAAATTCAAATGCGCCGCCGGCCGGTCTTGTTTGACCATGGTTACCCCTGCGAACTCAACAAACGTTGTATGGTAAGCCTTATTCGCAGGAACTGGCGATTGGTTACCGGCGGGAGATGGCGATTTGAATGATTTCTTCGGGCGGGATGGCGCGGCCTTGCGCCGGCGTCCAGGTCGGCGCCGATTGAAACTCGTCGTCTCCCATATCTAACGCATTTAAATGCCTGCCTAAAATAGCAACAACCTCGATCGGCACGGCGACCGGCCGGCGTCCCCAATCGAAAACGCCGCCATAGGGAATCCACCCGAACCATTCACCGTAGGGAACGATCAATTGGATTTTCCCTTCCGGCGTGCGCACCACCTCGCGGACGTAGCCGATGATCCGGTCGCGCCAATCCTGCACCGGCAAGCCGACCAAGCTTCCCGCCACCACCGGCTGCGGAAAGCGCGCGCGCATTCTTTCCTCGGGCGTCCGGTTATCCTCTTCCTCCGCAGCCGGCGCAGCCGTCACGGCGGCGATCTGCGAGAAACTTTCCATCGCCTCAGCGCGAACCTCTGATGGATGACCCGTGAACAGCAAGGCCGCGAACAAAATGCCAACTGCATATTTCAACTGCATGACCGCATCTCCGATTGGCCTTAAAGGGCTTTACATTAAGTCATCTCGCGCCGCAAAGTCTTCACGATTTGGTCGCATCGATAAAAAATGGTTCGCGCCAATCGAATTCGCGGGGATAGACCTATGAATGCCGACGCGGCTATATCGACGAAGCGCTCACGCAAGCTGCATCCGCTGCCGCTTCGCATCATGCATTGGATTAATGCGCTCGCGATGATCCTCATGATCGGCAGCGGCTGGAAGATTTATAACGACGAAGTCTTGTTCGGATGGCTGCATTTTCCCGATTGGATGACGCTCGGTAGAGAGGCGCAACATGCGCTGCAGTGGCATTTCTTCGCCATGTGGGTGCTAATGCTCAACGGCCTATGTTATCTGGCTTACGGCTTTTTCAGCGGCCGCTTCAAACGCAAGCTGACGCCAATCCGCGTTAAGGAAGTTGTGAACGACATCCGTGACGCCCTGCGATTCAAGCTCGCCCACGACGACATCACGCATTACAACGGCGTGCAGAAACTGCTCTATGTCGGCGTCATTCTGGTGATCGTCGTGCAAGTGGTTTCGGGCTGGGTGATTTGGAAACCGATACAGCTCTCCGAATTGGCCTGGCTGTTCTACGATTTCCAAGGCGCGCGCTTGGTCCACTTTCTCGGCATGGCAGCCATCGTCGGCTTCATGGTGGTGCATATGCTGTTGGCCCTCCTCGTGCCAAAAACCATCGTCGCCATGGTCGGCGGCGGCCCGCGCGTAGATGAAACCCCGCAGGCCGACAAGATCGCGACGCCGAAACCCAAGGCATAACTGGAGCTAGACGATGTCCATCCGCACGCCTTCGCGCTCGATCTTCAGGCCCAAGGCCGGCATCGACCAAAGCCCGCTTGAAGAGCACAAAAAGCTCATACAGACCATCGAGCGGCGTCACATGCTCAAGGGCATGTTGAGCCTCGGCGCTTTGACGATGCTGACTGGCTGCGACGTCGGAGATCCCGGCGCCGTGGAGACGGCGTTGCGCAAATTTTCCGACCTAAACGACAAGTTCCAAGCCATGATGTTCCGGCCCAACCATCTGGCGCCGACCTACTCCGAAGCCGAGGTCGTCAAACCGCCGCGCTACAACGCCTTTTACGAAATCGAGCAGGTCAAGCCCGTCGATGTCGCCGGCTGGAAGCTCGAATTGGCCGGCTTGATCCAAGACCGCACGCCATGGACGGCGCAACAGATCTACGCGCTGCCGGAGCAGGAATGGATCGTCCGCCACATCTGCGTCGAAGGCTGGGACTATATCGGCCAATGGTCTGGCGTGAACCTCGGGCTGTTTCTGAAGCAGATCGGCGCCGACACAAACGCCAAATACGTCGCCTTCCGTTGCGCCGACGGTTATAGCGGCAGTATCGACATGGCGAGTGCGATGCACCCGCAGACCATCCTGGCGACCAAATACGCTCGCCAGCCGATCACCGATCCCTTCGGCTTCCCCCTGCGCTTGCGCACATCGATCAAGCTCGGCTTCAAGAATCCGAAATGGATCACGGCGATGGAAGTGACCAACAAATATCCCGGCGGATATTGGGAAGACAAAGGCTTCAGCTGGTTCGCCGGGATCTAAGCTAGCGCGACAAGCCCTCGGCGGCTTTATAGATGCGCCAAGCTGCGGGACTGTTCTCGACCAAGCGATAGGCGGCGCTGGCCGCGAAGGGATCGCTCCGCCACAGGCCGTCTTGGGCCGTCACCACCACCACATCGCAGCCATATCGCGCCATAAGCTGTTCGGCAGCGCCCGCAGCCATATCGCCGGCGAACAACTGGATGAATTGCGCATCAACGGCGAGACGCTGATCCTTGGGCAGCGGCGCGAAAGGCAGCGCGAGTTCGCGCCCCGCATAGCACGAGCGCCGATCCGCTAGCAGTGCCCACGAGATGTTCACCGGCCAATCCGTCATATCCTGCATAAACAACGGATTGTTGGCGACGCGGTCGAGCGGCCTGGACTGGCGGCGCACGGCCTCCCACATTTCAGCAGATTGGGTGAAAAGCGTCGATGACTGCTGCGTCGGCGCGGCGATGTTGTCGTGGATCAGCAGCGCGCCTTTCGGGAGACCGATGGCGACGGCGGCCACAGCAAGAAATTTCCAATGAATGAACAACTGCGGTAGATAGCGCGCCAGGCCTGCCGCGGCAAATATGGTCAGAAGAAGAATCGCCGGCAGCGCCGCACGCCAGCCGAGATCGTTGTTGTCGCCGATAGTGCTGGCCAAGAGCCAAGTGACCGTAAGGCTGATGAGCGCGAGCGCGAGAAGCGCCGGCAGCGCCGCGCGGCGGTCAGGCGCTAGCGCTTTGTCCTTCGCCAAGGTCCAGAGCATCGCCGCGCCGAAAGGATAGATCGCCGGCAGCTCGACGGCTAGGAACAGCAACCAATATGCCGGCAGGTCTAGAAGGCCGACCCATGCTTCGGAAAATGCCGAGCCTAGCGCGGGATAGGGGGCGAGCGCGATAGGGGAGCCCATGGCGCGCGCGGCCGTCGCGAGATATTGGTCGTAAAGAAACGGCGAAGCGACCGTGACCGCGAACGCGCCGGCAGCGACGGCCATCGCGGCAAAACGCCAGCGCCGATCGACCGGGATCGTCCGCAACAGCAGAAAGAATCCCCCGAGCGCGGCGAGCGGCAGGACGATGCCGCCGACCCAGGTCGAACTTTCGAACGATGCGGCGATGACGAGCGCCAGGATGATTGCCGTCAGCCAGTACGGCCGCGCCGCTAATCGCGCCAATAGAAAAATCGCCAACAATGCGCAGAGCGCCGAAGCGGCATGTTGCGGCGCCCAGCTCGTCTGGAAGAACCAGCCAGCGAAGCCGCTCGCCTTGCCAAAGATGTCATCGGCGGTCTGGTCGCCGATGATCCAGCCGATGACGGGACGCGCCGATCCCGTCGCCGCAAGAACCACCACAAAAAAAGCCGCCGCTCGCCGGCCGCTTAGCCAGGTCGCGAAGCCCATCATCGCCGTCAGCGACGCGAAGGCGGTAAACCACGTCAGACCCGCGTCGGCGTTCCAGCCGCCGAAGCCTGTCATGACCGCAAGCTCGGCCGCGCTGAAATGCCAGAGATAATAATAGGATAGCCGCGCCATGCCGCTCGCGCCGCCGATGAAGGGATTGGCCGGCGGCACGCCGGCGCGCGTCATCTCGTCGATCAGCGCGATCTTGGAATGGTCGAAGATCGGCGCGGCGAGCGCGACGCCGTCGGCCGAAAGCTTCGGCATGAGTGCCATCATGATCGCCAAAGCGACAAGCGCGCCGGCCCCGATGGCGGTGATAGGCAAATATGAGGGAGTATCGTCGCCGGATGACGGCGCGCCTTTGCGTAGCAGAGCGAGTGCGGCAATGGCCGCCGTGACATTCACCGCGATCACGGACGTTTGCGACATGCCGAGAAAGGAAAACAACGGCAAGGCGAGCGCGCTGTGAACAGCCCAGCCGAGAATTGGCGCGATTGACAGGACGAGCGCGCGCGGCACGATGCGCGCCGCAATCGGCCAGCCGACGACAGTCCATAAGCCGGTCGCCAGCAGCGCGCAGATCAAGCTTTGAAAGAGGGTGGCCATTGACGATCCGCGAGCTTGAAAATCATGATGTTTGCGGACCGTTTATGGCCCGAGAAGCCGATCCGCCAGCTTATGCGAATTTGCGCGGGCAGATGGCCGCGAGTTTTTTCGCCAAGGCGCGGTCCCATTGGCTTTCATCGGTCACGACGGCGTAATCCAAGCAGCTATCGATCGGCGAAGGACTGCGCGTAGACGGCAGCGCATCGATGAAATTGCCGAGCGTGCGCTTCGCCGTTTCGGCGTTGTTTTTCAGAACCGCTAGAACGCTGGCAACATCCACGGCATCGGTGTTTTCCCGCCAGCAATCGTAGTCGGTCACCATACAGATGCTGGCATAGGGCAACTCGGCTTCCCGCGCTAGCCGCGCCTCGGGCATTGCGGTCATGCCGATGACCGAACAGCCCCAGGACTGATAAAGTCGGCTTTCCGCCCGGCTGGAAAATTGCGGGCCTTCGATAGCGATGTAGACGCCACCCTTAACCGCCGTCGCGCCTGCCGCCTGCGCGGCCTCCATGGCAAAGCGGGAAAGCCGCTCGCATACGGGATCCGCCATCGAGACATGGGCGACCAGGCCGGCGCCGAAAAACGAGGCCAGCCGCGACACGGTCCTATCGATGAACTGGTCGGCGACGACAAAAATTCCCGGCGGCAACTCTTCCTTGAGCGAACCGACGGCCGAGAAGGAGAGGACATCCGTGCAGCCCGCACGCTTCAGCAGATCGATATTCGCCCGAGCGTTGATCGCGTCCGGCGAGATTTTATGGCCTTTGCCATGCCGCGGCAGGAAGACCAGGCGAACGTCGCCTTTCATGCCGGCGATGATCTCGCCCGATGCCTCTCCCCATGGCGATTCGATATTTAGCGTTTCGCGTTTTTCAAGATCGTCCAGGTCATAGAGGCCGGACCCGCCGATCACGCCGATCGTCCATGGAGAAGTTGGCATATAAGACTTCCTTGCTGTCGTGTGAAGCAACCGCCAATTTAATAAGCCGGGCAACATGTTCTGCCGCGACTGATCCTCTATGGATTGCTCCATTGGAGTTCGCGCTAGCAAGAGTGAAGTTGCGATCTTTTTACATGAGGTGCCACCCAGAAAGTGCGAAGGAGACGCCGGGACAAAATTGGCCATGCCATCTTGCAAGAGATCGTCTCCGGATCACGCCGACTATAAAAAAGCCCACCGAACGGCGGGCTTTTTCGAAGTTCAGCGCCGAAATCTTTGAGAGGCGCGCACTGCAAACGAATTGGCTGGGGGACTAGGATTCGAACCTAGACTAGCGGAGTCAGAGTCCGCGGTCCTACCGTTAGACGATCCCCCAGCAGGGGCGCCGCTTGGGAGCCAAGCGGGCAGGGGCGAGCGAGACTGCCCCGACGGAAGGCCGGCGTTCTAGCACAGTTGCCCGGGCTTGGGTAGCCGGAACGTCGCTGGCTCCGAACGCCCAAAATGCCGGAAAAGCCAGTCTGTTCCGCCACATAGCGGCGGGCGTTTCGCCCTTCTGCCCCCTTCGCGCCGAAGCGGCCTTGGAGTAGCATGAGGCCATGTCGAAGCGGCGCTCCCCATATCTGTCCCGTTCGGCGTTCACCGGCGCGTCAGCGCGCGCCGGAGCGCCGGAGCGGTCTATGGGGCGAGCTGTCGGACAGGGCGCGCCGGCGCCGGCCGCGCCGCCGCTGTTCGCCGCGCTCGATCTCGGCACCAACAATTGCCGCCTGCTCATCGCCAAGCCCTGCGCGCCGCGCCCGGGCATGGCCGGCGCGCCGCCGTTCGTCGTGGTCGACGCCTTCTCGCGCATCGTGCGGCTCGGCGAGGGCCTGAGCCAGACCGGCGCGCTGTCGCCGGCGGCGATGGACCGCGCCATCGACGCCCTCAAGGTCTGCGCCGCCAAGCTGCGCCGTCGCCAGGTGACGCAGGTCCGCTTCGTCGCCACGGAAGCCTGCCGCCGCGCCAGCAACTGCGCCGAGTTTCTCGCCCGCGTGCAGGACGAAACCGGCCTTGCCATCGAGACGATCACGACCGCCGAGGAGGCCGCCCTGGCGCTCGCCGGCTGCGCGCCCTTGCTCGACCGGGCGACGCCCGAGGCGCTGGTGTTCGACATCGGCGGCGGCAGCACCGAACTGATGTGGGCGCGCATGAGCCCGAACGGCGGCGAGCCCGAATTGCTCGATTTCCTCTCCCTGCCGTTCGGCGTGATGAACCTTGCCGAGCGCGAAGACTGCGATTGCCTGTCGCGCGACGCCTTCGAAGGGCTGATCGCCCAAGTCCAGGCCCAAGCCGAAAGCTTCGAGGCGCGCCACGGCATCCGCGCCCGCATCGCCACCGGCCAATTGCAGATGCTCGGCACCTCGGGCACCGTCACCACGCTGGCCGGCATCCGCATGGGCCTCGCCTGTTACGACCGCACGCGCGTCGACGGCTGCCATCTCGATTTCACCGAATTGCGTAGCGTCACTGACCATCTGCTGGCGCTCGATTGCAAGGCCCGCGCGCTCGAGCCCTGCATCGGCCCGGCGCGCGCCGATCTGGTGCTCGCCGGCTGCGCCATTCTCGAGGCGATCTGCCGCACCTGGCCGGTCGGGCGCTTGCGCGTCGCCGACCGTGGCGTGCGCGAGGGGATTCTGCTAACCCTCATGCGCGGCGCCCCAAGCTCCCAAGGCGTTTCGCCAGCGCCCAGCCTCATTCCCGCAGAGTAGTTATGTCCGATAAGTCCGGTTCCACACGCGGTTCGGCCAAGGCCGGCGGCCTCAAGGTGCGCGTGCGCACCGCCAAAGGCCGCAAGCTGTCGTCGACGCGCTGGCTCGAACGCCAGTTGAACGACCCCTATGTCCACGCCGCCAAGCGCGAGGGCATGCGGTCGCGCGCCGCCTACAAGCTGGCCGAGCTCGACGAGAAGTACAAACTGCTCAAGCCCGGCATGGTGGTGGTCGATCTCGGCGCCGCCCCCGGCGGCTGGACGCAGGTGTCGGTGGATAAGGTCAACGCGCTCGGCGACAAGGCCGGTCCGCGCGGCATGGTGGTGGGCATTGACGTGACGCCGGTCGAGCAGATCACCGGCGCGACGCTCATCACCCAGGACTTCCTCGCCGAGGAAGCGCCCGACATGCTCAAGGCGATTTTGGCGTCAGGCCCGAGCGGGAAAGCCAGCGCCGATGTCGTGCTGTCCGACATGGCGGCCCCCGCCACCGGCCATCCGCAGACCGACCATATCCGCATCATCGCGCTATGCGACGCGGCGGCGGAGTTCGCCGGCGAAGTGCTATCGCCGGGCGGCATCTTCCTCGCCAAGGTGCTGCGCGGCGGCACCGAGCGCAGCCTGCTCGAAAAGCTCAAGCGCGACTTCGCCGTGGTGCGCCACGCCAAGCCGCCGGCCAGCCGCGCCGACTCGGCGGAAATCTATGTCGTCGCCACGGGCTATCGCGGCCAGCGCGGATAGCTTGAACTTTTCTGCGGTGCGATTACAATTTCCAGGCTTGTGTAGCGTCAGGCAGGGTTTCGGCGAAAAGGTTTCCAAAAGGAAGAATCAAGGTTCTTAATTGAGCCCTGAAGGCGCCAAAGGAACTTGAAATGGTTCCGAAAGGAGCCTTGGGTCTCGAAACCGTTGACGGCTCCGATTCTGGTCTTCGTGATGCGAAGAGATCGGGGTGGGCAGTACGCTCCTGTCCCTGCATATGCGTCGCTGCGCCCGATCACGGCGTAGCGACTTCCCGGCGCGGCTCATGAAGACGCCGCGCCTTAAGCCGGATCGGGCCGCGAATAGCGCGCCGAGATCAGCACGACGATCATGCAGGCGACGGTGAACAGCGCCGAGCCGTAGAAGATCCAGGCCGGCACGCCGCTATCGATCATGAAGCCGAACAGCAGCGGCGCCAGCGCCATGCCGATCGCCTGGCCCGAGAACACGAAGCCGAACACCTTGCCCATCGAGCCTTTGGGGCTAGAACGGCGCACCAGCAGGTCGCGCGCTGGGCCGATGATGCCGTTGGTCAGTCCGGCGAAGGCGAAGATGGCGACCAGCAAGAAGCCCGGCAGGTCCCACACGCCGATGATCGCCATGACCACCGCCGACAGGCCGAGGCCGAGCGCCGCCATCAGTTCGGCGCGCTTGGTGATGTCGGCCAGCCAGCCGCCGAACAGCACGCCGCCGGCATTGGCGACGAGAAACGCGGTGAAGGCGGCATTGGCCAGCGTCGCCGCCGTGTCATGGGTCTCGACCAGGCCGGCGACGGCGAAGTTCTTGAGGCCGCCGCCCGCCAGTTGGTTCATGGCGTAATACAAGAACAGGAACAGGATGGCCGGCGAGGTGAGGATGTAGCGCATCACCTCCATGGTCGTTTGCGGCGCGCCAGAACCGTCTTGTGCGTCCTCTGCTTCGGCCTTCTGCTTTTTCTTCGGGCCGGCCGCCGCAGCGGCGTCCTCCGAGATGTAGCGCCATTGCGTGATGAGGCCGAGCAGGATGACGAAGCCCGCGATGCCCGCCACCATCAACGCTGTGCGCCAGTCGTAGACGGCGGCGATGGCGATCAGCACGATCGGCGCGATGGCGCTGCCGACATGGCCGAAGAAAGCGTGCAGGCTGAAGGCGCGGCCCATGTAGCGCTCGTCCATGGTGCCGCCGAGGATGGTGTAGTCGGCCGGGTGGAACACCGAATTGCCGACGCCGAGCACGATGCCGGCGAGCAGCAGCATCCAGATGCCGCCGGCGGTGGCGGTCATCATGGTGCCGCCGGCGCACATGGCGAGGCCGACGATGAGCAGCGTCTTGGCGCCGAAACGGTCGACCAGCGCGCCGGCCGGCACCTGCAGCCCTGCGGTCAGCATGCCGCGCAGGCTGAGCATGGCGCCGAGCAGGGTGTAGCTGATGCCGAGGTCCGCATTGAGGAAGGGCAGCAGCGGCGGCAGCGTGTTGGAATAGAAGTGGCTCATCATGTGGCCCGCGCCCACCAGGCCCATGATGCGGACCTGCGGCTGGATCGACAGACTGATGCTCGACACGAAACGGCCTCCCGGACGGATCTTTTATTCTGCCGCCCACTATACGCCGCCAATGGCGCGGGTGAAGGGGCGGGTTGCGCGCAAAATGAGCGGAAAAGGGCCGGTTTCCCAGGCGAAATCCGCCGCCTGGGCGGGCTGGCATTTCCCGTGCGACTCCCCCGCAGACGGCCCTTGGATTCGCCGGGCCGATCTGTATGATGCCGCGCCAACCTGAAATGAGGATGGCATGCAGATCCGGGAAGCCTACACGTTCGACGACGTCCTGCTGGCTCCTGCTGCGTCCAAAATCCTCCCGGCCCAAGCCGACACCAAAACCCGCCTGACCAAGACGATCGAGCTTGGCATTCCCTTGCTGTCGTCCGCCATGGACACGGTGACGGAAAGCAAGATGGCCATTGCCATGGCCCAGTCGGGCGGCATGGGCGTCATCCACAAGAATCTCGACGACCAGGCCCAGGCGGACGAAGTCCGCAAGGTCAAGAAGTTCGAATCGGGCATGGTGGTCAATCCCGTCACCATCCATCCCGAGCAGACGCTGGCCGACGCCCACGCGCTGATGAGCATGCATCATATTTCGGGCATTCCGGTGGTCGCCGGCAACGGCAAGCTGGTCGGCATTTTGACCAACCGCGACACGCGCTTCGCCACCGATCCGCGCCAGACCGTCGCCGAGCTGATGACGAAGGACAAGCTGATCACCGTCTCCGAAGGCGTCAGCCAGCCCGAAGCCAAGAAGCTGCTGCATCAGCACCGCATCGAGAAGCTGCTGGTGGTCGATAACGACTATCGCTGCGTCGGCCTGATCACCGTCAAGGACATGGAGAAGGCCCAGCTCTTCCCCAACGCCAGCAAGGACGCCAAGGGCCGCCTGCGCGTCGCGGCGGCCACCGGCGTCGGCAAGGACGGCCTGGCCCGCGCCGAAGCGCTGCTCGCCGCCGAAGTCGATGTCATCGTCGTCGATACCGCGCATGGCCATTCCGAAGGCGTGCTGCGCGCCGTCGAACTGGTCAAGAAGATGTCCAACCATGTCCAGGTGATCGGCGGCAACATCGCCACCGGCGACGCCGCCAAGGCGCTGATCGACGCCGGGGCGGACGCCGTGAAGGTCGGCATCGGCCCGGGCTCGATCTGCACCACCCGCATCGTCGCCGGCGTCGGCGTGCCGCAGCTCACTGCCGTGCTCGACGTCGCCGAAGTGGCGCGCAAGGCCGGCATCCCCGTCATCGCCGACGGCGGCATCAAATATTCCGGCGACTTCGCCAAGGCCATCGCGGCCGGCGCCGATTGCGCCATGGTCGGCTCGCTGCTCGCCGGCACCGAGGAAGCGCCGGGAGAGGTCTATCTCTACCAGGGCCGCTCTTATAAAGCCTATCGCGGCATGGGGTCGGTCGGCGCCATGGCGCGCGGCTCGGCCGACCGCTACTTCCAGCAGGAAGTCACCGACTCGCTCAAGCTCGTGCCGGAAGGCGTCGAAGGCCGCGTGCCCTTCAAGGGCGCGGCCAGCACCGTCATCCATCAGCTCGTCGGCGGCCTGCGCGCCGCCATGGGCTACACCGGCAACGCCACCGTCGCCGAGATGCAGAGCAATTGCACCTTCGTCCGCATCACCGGGGCGGGCTTGCGCGAAAGCCACGTCCACGACATCGCCATCACCCGCGAAGCGCCCAACTACCGCCAGGAATCGTAAGCGTCCCCCCACCCTAACCCTCCCCCGCAAGGGGGG
>CAZVLU010000004.1:0-54027 GCA_964628235.1 uncultured Rhizobium sp.
GACGATGTGCTCAACGTCTCGGGCCACCGCCTCGGCACCGCCGAGATCGAAAGCGCGCTGGTCGCGCATCCCAGCGTGGCCGAAGCGGCCGTCGTCGGTTTCCCGCACGACATCAAGGGCCAGGGCATCTACGCCTATGTCACGCTCAACGTCGGCGTGGCGGCGGACGACGCGCTGCGCAAAGCTCTCGTCATGTGGGTGCGCAAGGAGATCGGTCCGATCGCGACGCCCGACATGATCCAGTGGGCGCCGGGCCTGCCGAAAACCCGCTCGGGCAAGATCATGCGCCGCATCCTGCGCAAGATCGCCGCCAACGAGTACGACAATCTCGGCGACGTCTCGACGCTGGCCGATCCTTCCGTGGTCAAAGACCTGATCGCCAACCGAGCGCCCGATTAGCGCCTGGACGGCGCACGGATCGGGCGGCTACAGTCGCGCCGCCTTCGGACCAACAGATAAAAGCCCCGCCTCATGTCGCCCGAGCTTCTCATCATCCTGATGTCGACCTTCCTGCCCGCCGGCGCGGTCGGCATGGTGCTTTATAAAGGCGGCAAGACGCTCGGCTATGCCATCTTCGGCGCATTGGTGACTTATGCCATCTCGCTCGGCTTGCTCTTGATACTGTTCAAGCTGTGGTCGCTGTGGCCCAATATGCCGTTCCAGGCATTCGTGTTGATCATGCCGCTCGCCGTCGCCGGCTTCTTCGTCTGGCAGCTGAAAGATCGCGGCCCTCACCGCTAACGCCTCGCGCGGCATACGGCTTTGACGGAACGCCCTGTCTATTCCGCTCATCCTGCTTTTGCGCCTGCCCAAGATCGTTTGAGCCTGGCGGAACGCTCCGTTCCGCCGGAACGGCGGGCAAAGCCTCGCGTTTATAAAGAACGCAGGGCAGCCGCTTTGCGCCAACGAATTCAGGAGAGCGACATGACTGAAGAGAAGAAGCAGAATCAGCAAAATCAGCAGGATCAAAAGCCGCAGCAGCAGGATCAGCAGAACCAGAAGAACCAGCAGCCCGGCCAGCAGAAAGACCAGGCCAATCGCCAGCAGGATCAGCAGGCCAACCAGAGCCGTCAGCCGGGCCAGCCTGACAAGCACTAGTCGCGGTTTGCGGTAAGGGGCGGCGGCAGCCTGAAGGAGTCGAGCTGTCAATCGCCCCGACGCATAAACGTCCGTTTGCTCCTTAAACCGTCAACATTGTTGGCGGTTTTTCTTTGGACCCGTCAATGGGTCGCCGTTCGATTGAGTTAGATCAAGGCGAGCGCCGACAAGAGGTTTAGTTTGATCCCATGAAACAGCCGTACCTGCCCTACCTGGGCTCGATCTTTTTCGCCCTTGTCGCCGCTGCCGACGCGCCGCCATCGGCGGCGCAGACAGCGGAAGTCCAAGCGCCGAGTCTCGAGGCCGGAGCGGCCGCCTATCAGGCCCGCTGCGTTCGGTGCCATCAACAGATCGGCCGCTTGCAAAGTTATATGGCCCGCCGCCCAGACGATGCCGCCCGCCGCAGCGATCTCGACGCATTTTTAACGCGTCATCATGGCAGCAATGCCGCTGAGCGGCAGGCGATCATCGGCTGGCTGCTCAGCCAGCAAAAGCCGGGGTCTTAGCCAACGGCGCGCTTAGCGCAGCGCAAAGAGCAGGATTTCCAGCGCGAAAAAGATGCCGAGGCCCCAGATGAGCCGTTTTACGCCGATCTGTCCCATTGCCGGCTCACTCGTAACGCAAGGTTTCATCGAGAATGCGCGCGTTCGGCACGCCGCGCGCCGTCAAGGCGCGCACTGCCGCCTCGCGCACCGCGCGCGGGCCGCAGACGAAATAGAGCCAGCGTTCGGGATTCGGCCAATCGGCCCAACCGGCGATGGTCGCCTCGTCGAGCCAGCCGACGCCGCCCTGCCAATCGATTGGCGGCTCTTGCAACATATGTCGCACGCGAAAATCGCGCGCCGCCGCCCAACTCTTCATCTCGTCGATAAAGACCATCTGGCTAACGCGGCGATTGCCGGTCAGGAGCCGTAGCGGTCGCGTCTCGCCGCGCGCATCGGCGTCGCGCAGCAGGCTGAGGATCGGAGCGATGCCGACGCCGCCGGCGATAAAAGCGATGCCGGCCACTTTGTCGGCGCCGCCCGCGGCCGCTTCGCCTTCGCGCAAAGTGAAATTACCGAACGGTCCGTCGATATAAGCCCGCGTATGGGGCGGCAGGCTGCCGACCACCTTGGTGAAATCGCCCGCTTCCTTGATGAGAAACTTCAGCTTGCTGCCGTCAGCCGGCGCGGAAGCGATGGAGAACGGGTGATCGGCCATCACGAAGGGCGAAGCGCCGAGCGTGACATAGGCGAACTGTCCGGCCTCATAGACGAGCGGCGCCGTCACGCGGGGCTTGGCGCCGGCGGCGAAAATGCCGATCGGCTTCAGCCTTGCCGGCCAGACCGTGACGCTCCACAGCTTGTCGCCGACCCGTGTGATGTTCGAGATATAGAACGGCTGTTGGCCCAATTGCCACGGCCGCACGAGGTAAAGATAGACGAGCGTGCCGAGCGCTAGAACGCCCAGCACGATCCATAATTGGGCCAGCATCAGGTCGCCGCTGTAGCTGCCGAGCGTGATGGCGTGATGCAGCCCGGCGCAGATGATCGCGGCGGCGCCGAGGCCATGGGTGATGCGCCAAGCCTCATAGCGAATCGGCAGCCAATCGCGCAGCAGCGCCATGGCCATGATGACGACGAGCAATGCCCAGGCCGTGAGGCCGCTGGTGAAAGCGGGGTTCGCCAGCATTCCGGCGAGCGTTTCGCCGGCGGCGGTAAGACCGTCCTGTTGAAAACTTTGCAGGACGTAGAGGAATGGGTGGACGAGCAGAGCCACAGTGATGACGCGCGCGGCGAGTTGATGGAACAGCATCAAGCGCTCGACGCCGAAGCGGCCCGCCACCCAGCGGATGCGACCGGAAATCACGAACTGCGCGCAGAGCAGCGCGAAGGCGACCATCGCAAGCCCGTTGGACAGCGCGCGCCAAAAGCCGCCGATCGGCGCCGCGTCGCCCCAAGCCAGGAGTAGCGGCATGGAGCCGACCGCCACATAGAGCGCGATGAGAAAGAGGGCAGGAAAACCGCGCGGCGGCGGCAAGGCTGTCGGCTTCGGCGGAACAGAGTTCATCTCTCTACAAATCCCGCCGTTTAAAAATCGACGCAGCGGCCGTTTTTTTCCCAATCGCCATAGCGTGTCGGCTCAGGCCCCTTCGGACCGCCGATCTCCGGCTTACGCGAAACCGCCGCCGGTTGCGGCTTTACAGGCTGAGACGGCGCCGCCTGAGATGCCGGCCCATTGGTTTGCGCGCCGGCTTGCGGGCTCCGCGACGGCGTCAGCGGCGCCGGCTTCACGGAAGCTTGATCTTTCTCGGACTCGCTCATGGATGCACCTCGCGCAACGCCGAAAGGGGAGACTTGAAGCGGACGGCGCGCACTCTATGTAATTCTTTAACCGCGCGCCATGCCGGACATGCCGGAAACGCCCCTGAATACGGCGACAATAGGGCACCGACAAGCAACGCGCCACCCGCTAGACTGTTGATGCCCGACTTGGTTTCCCATAGCCCTGAACCCCAAAGGACCATGAGCACCACCCGCACGTTTCTCCTGATCGCCGGCCTCACCGCCTTCTTCATGGCGATCGGCTATCTCGTCGGCGGCCCGACCGGCATGGTCATCGCGCTCGCCATCGCCGGCGCGATGAACCTGTTCGCCTATTGGAACTCCGACAAGATGGTCTTGTCGATGTATGGCGCCAAGCAAGTTGACCGCGCCAGCGCGCCGGCGCTCTACGGCATCGTCGAGCAGTTGGCCGAGCGCGCCCAGTTGCCGATGCCCAAGGTCTACATCATCGAGAACGATCAGCCGAACGCCTTCGCCACCGGGCGCAACCCGGAGAACGCGGCGGTCGCCGCCACCACCGGCCTGCTGCGCAACCTCAGCCATGAGGAAGTCGCCGGCGTGATGGCGCACGAGCTGGCCCATGTGAAGAATCGCGACACGCTGATCCAGACGATCACCGCCACCATCGCAGGCGCCATCGGCATGCTCGCCAACTTTGCCTTCTTCTTCGGCGGCAACCGCGACAGCAACGGGAACGGCGGCGGCAATATGATCGTCGGTTTGCTGGTGATGATCCTCGCGCCGATGGCGGCGATGATGGTGCAGTTCGCCATCTCGCGCACCCGCGAGTACGAAGCCGACCGCGTCGGCGCCGAGATTTCCGGCCGGCCGCTTTGGCTCGCCTCGGCGCTGGAGAACCTGCACAACAGCGCCAGGGTGATCGACAACCCGGAGGCCGAGCGCAACCCCGCGACCGCGCATATGTTCATCATCAATCCGCTGCACGCCCATGCGGTCGATGGCCTGTTTTCCACCCACCCCTCGACAGAAAACCGCGTGCGCAAATTGCGCGAGCTGGCCGGCGTTTCCAGCCCGGCCGCGCGCCCGCGCTTCTGGGGCCGCTCGGCTTAATCGCGGCCTTGCGACTTCGGCGTTGCGGCGCAACAATCGCCGCGTCCAACGCCGGAGATTGCCATGCCTGAAAAGCTTGTCGCCATTCGCGCCAGCGATGCCGCGCCGCGCAGCAAACCGTCGAACTACCCAGAACCATTCTTTTCGCGCATGGGCCGGCGCGTCAAACATCCGCTCGGCGATCTATTCGGCTTGACGAACTTCGGCGTCAATCTCACGCGCATCTTGCCCGGCGGCGAATCGGCGCTGCGCCATGCCCATACGAAACAGGACGAATTCATCTATATCGTCGAAGGCGCGCCGCTGCTGATCACCGACGCCGGCGAGACGCAACTTGCACCCGGCATGTGCGCCGGCTTCAAGGCTGGCACGGGCGACGCCCATCATCTCGTCAACCGCACCGACCAGGATGTCGTCTATCTCGAAGTTGGCGACCGCAGCGCTGGCGACGCCGGCAGCTACCCGGACGACGATCTCGTCGCCGAGTTTAAAGGCCCCGGCCAATGGGCCTTTTTGCACAAAGACGGCAGGTCCTATTAGGGGTTCGTGACTCCGGGCGTATGGTCCTGTAAACCGGCGCCATGAGCGACACCGCCCCCGCCAAAAAGCCTGCCCGCATAAAGCCAAAATCGGTAAAATTGCCGCCCGGCATCGCCGCGCGCGCCGCCGCGACCGATGCGCTCGCCGCCGTGCTGGAGCACCGCCGGCCGCTTGAGGAAGCGCTCGCCGCGGTACTGGGCTACGGCGCGCTCGAATCGCGCGACCGCGCCTTCGCCCGCCTGCTCGTCGCCAGCACGGTGCGCCGGCTCGGCCAGATCGACGCCATGATCAAGCAATGCCTGGAACGGCCGATCCCGCGCGCCGGGCGCATGGCGCAACACATCCTGCGCATCGGCACGGCACAACTCATGTTCCTCGGCACCCCCGCCCATGCCGCCGTCAGCGCCGCCGTCGATCATGCCGAATTCGCCAAGCTCACGGCGCATAAGAAACTCATCAATGCCGTGCTGCGGCGTCTCTCGCGCGAAGGCGAAGCGATGCGCGACGCGCAGGACGCCGCAAAGCTCAACACGCCCGACTGGCTGTGGCGCTCCTGGGTCGGGGCTTATGGCGAGGAGACCACGCGCGCTATCGCCACCGCCCATCTGTCCGAGCCGCCGCTCGATATCACCTTGATGCCCGGCGAACATGCCGGCCAATGGGCCGAGCGGCTCAGCGCCACGCTGCTGCCGACAGGGGCGTTGCGCCGCGCCGCCGATCTCAGCGGCGCCATTGCCGATCTGCCGGGTTACGACGATGGCCGCTGGTGGGTCCAGGACGCCGCCGCCGCCCTGCCCGCCAAATTGCTGCTGAACGCGCTGGCCAAAACCAAAGCGGCGCAGGTCGCCGATCTCTGCGCGGCACCCGGCGGCAAGACCGCCCAACTGGCCGCCGCGCTCAATAAAATCGCCGACACGCGGGTCGTCGCCCTCGATATCAACGGCACCCGCCTCGACCGGCTGCGCCAAAACCTGGCGCGGCTGCGTCTGACCGCCGAAACGCTGCAAGCCGACGCCAGCGAGTGGCGACCTGCGCAAGGATTGGACGGCGTGCTGCTCGATGCGCCCTGCAGCGCCACCGGCACCATCCGCCGCCACCCCGACATCGCGCGCAGCAAGCGCGCCGACGACATCGTCAAGCTCGGCCCGGTGCAGGACCGCCTGCTCGCCAATGCCGTCGCCATGCTCAAACCCGGCGGCGTGCTGGTTTATGCCGTCTGCTCGCTCGAAGCCGACGAAGGCCCGCGCCGCATCGGCACCCTGCTGACCGCCATGCCGGCCCTGGAACGGCTGCCGATCAAGCCGGCCGAGGTCGGCGGTCTTGAGGCCCTGATCACCCAACGAGGCGATCTGCGCAGCCTGCCGAGCCAGTCGGCCATTCCAAGCAATCCGGCCCTCGGCGGCTTCGACGGCTTCTACGCCGCCCGCCTGCGCAAGACGAGATAAAGCCCGGCTTCCCTTGCGATTCAGGGCGTTAGCTGATACCTAACAGG
This sequence comes from uncultured Rhizobium sp., assembly GCA_964628235.1. GTDB lineage: Bacteria > Pseudomonadota > Alphaproteobacteria > SMXQ01 > SMXQ01 > CAMAVH01. The sequence goes on from CAZVLU010000004.1 coordinate 6,526, forward strand.
CGTGCAGCAGCCGACGAAAATCGCGCCGTCCATCCTGTCCGCCGACTTCGCCAAATTGGGCGAAGAAGTCAGAGCGGTCGATGTCGCAGGCGCCGACTACATCCACGTCGACGTGATGGATGGGCATTTCGTGCCCAACCTCACCATCGGCCCGGCGGTTGTCAAAGCGCTACGCGCCCACAGCGCCAAACCCTTCGACGTCCATTTGATGATTTCGCCGATCGATGTCTTCGTGCCGCAATTCGCCGAGGCAGGCGCCGACATCATCACCGTCCATCCGGAAGCCGGCGCGCATCTGCACCGCACGATCCAGCTCATCAAGTCGCTCGGCAAGAAGGCTGGCGTGGCGCTCAATCCGGCGACGCCGCTCGAAGCGATCGACTATGTGCTGCCCGATCTCGATCTCGTGCTGGTGATGAGCGTGAACCCCGGCTTCGGCGGACAATCCTTCATCGCGCCGCAGCTCGACAAGATTCGCAAGCTGCGCCAGCGCATCGACGCGCTCGGCAAGAAGATCGATCTCGAAGTCGATGGCGGCATCAACGCCGATAACGCCGCCGAAGTCGTGCGCGCCGGCGCTGACGTCCTGGTTGCCGGCACCGCCACCTTCCAAGGCGGCCCGAACGCTTACGCCGACAATATCCGCCGCGTTCGCGGCGGACGCTGATCGGCGGCGCCGACATGGCTGCCGACAGCGAAACAACGCGCTCCCGCAGAGACGACAAGTCTGATTCGTCGGGCAACCGCAATCGGCTGGCGATCTTGGCCGCCGAACTGCAACGCCCGCTCGGACAGCAAGCGCGGCGCGGTTTTGGCCGTATCGAAAACCTCATCTTCGCCTCGCCCGGGTATGGCGCGACGCTGGTCGGCCGCACGCCGCCGCATTTGCGCCTGCTGCCGCCCGATCCTTGGCCCGGCGATGCCGATCATGGCCGCGCCATTCTCGACGGCCGCTTCAATTTCGCCGGGCGCGAGGTGCCGCTGTTCGCGCCTGAGCTCGAGACGCCCGCTGTCGCCTGGCAGCCTTCCGGCGCCGACAGCGAATGGCGCGCCAGTCTGCATGGCTTTTCCTGGCTGAAAGATTTGCGCGTCGTCGGCGGCGAAGCGCCGCGCCAGCGCGCGCGCATGCTGGTGGCGAGCTGGATCGCCCAAGAAGGCCGCCGCTGGAGCCGCCTCGCCTGGCGCGCCGACGTTCTCGCCAGCCGCATCTGCGCCTGGCTGTCGGCCGCCGACATGCTGGAAAACGACGATCCCGTCTTCGCGCAACGCCTGCGCGACAGCTTGGCGCGTCAAGCCCGCCATCTCGCGCGCGCCCTCCCCGGCACGCTGACGGGTGCCGCAGCCATCGGCGCCGTCAAAGGACTGATCTATGCCGCCGCCTGCCTGGTGCCAGGCGCCGCGCAACAAGAGCGCCTGCTGTCGCGCGCCGCAAGCCTGCTCGCCCGCGAGATGAACCGTGAATTGCTTGGCGACGGCGGCAACGCCGAACGCAGCCCGCGCCTGCAGCTCGCCATCCTGCGCGATCTGATCGACATGCGCGCCGTGCTGATCGCGGCGAAAATGGAAGTGCCCGACGCGGTGCAGATCGGCATCGACCGCATGGCGCCGATGCTGCGCTTCTTCCGCCATGGCGACGGCGCGCTGGCGCTGTTCAACGACAGCGTCGAGAACGAAGCCTGGCTGATCGATCTGGCGCTGGCCCAGGCCGATGCCAAGGGCAAGCCGCTCGCCTCGGCGCCGCATAGCGGCTTCGAGCGCGCCACCGCAAACCGCACGCTGCTGATCGTCGATGTCGGCGCGCCGCCGCCGCCGGGCTACGAAGCACACGCCTTCGCCGGCACGCTCTCCTTCGAAATGAGCGTCGGCAAGGAGCGCCTGATCGTCAACGGCGGTGCTGCGGCCAATCCGGCCGGCGCTTGGCGTCAGGCCATGCAATCGTCCGCCGCCCATTCGACCGGCAGCGTCGGCGATCTCAACATCGCCGAGATTTTCGATCTGCCTGGCAACGACGCGCGTCAGCCGAGCCGCCTGATCGGCCGCCGCCCCGACCGTGTCGCTTGCCGGCGCGACGAAGCCGACGGCGCGATCTGGATCGAGGGCCATCACGACGGCTATCTCAAGCCCTTTGGCTTGATTCATCGCCGCCGCCTTTATCTCTCGCCGGGGGGCGACGATCTGCGCGGCGAAGATAGTTTCCTGCCCCCCGAGGCGCTGAAAAACGCCGACGGACCGGCCCATGACGGCGCGCCATTCAGCACCGGCAGCGTCAAGCGCGCCGCCATCGGCTTGCCCTTCACTTTGCGCTTTCATCTGCATCCGACGGTGCGCACCTCGTTGGTGCAGAACGGCGCGGCGATTTTGCTGCGCCTCGCCGGCAGCGGCTGGCGTTTTCGCGCCGCCGGCGCATCGACGCTGGCGTTGGAAGAAAGCGTCTATATGGGCGTGCAAGGCGCGCCGCGCCGCTCGGAGCAGATCGTCATCGCCGGCCAGCTCGCGCCCGAAGGCGTCACCGTCAAATGGGCGCTGCGCCGGGTGAGCGATAAATGAACCTCCCGTCGCGTGACGGCCTTTCCGCTGTGGGTTGGGACGGCGGCAGTCTCGCCGCCGCCGCCTTCGTCGCGCCCTTGCTGTCAGTCGTCGCCCCGCTTGGCATGGCGCCGTTGTTGATCGCCGCCGCCGCCGCGCTTCTGTTCGCCGATGCGGTACGCGGGCGCGGCCTGCCGCGCGAACTTATCGCGGCTTGGCATGCCTCGCGCGACTTGCGGCTGTTCGCCTTGCTAGGCCTTCTCTTATGCGCCTGGGCCTTCGCCAGCGGCGCGTGGGCCGTGGACTCGGCGCAAGCGATCGGCAGCGCGGGGCAAGTCTTCGGCGTTCTCGTCGCAGCGATCATTTGCTTGGCCGGCAGCCGCCGCCTCAACGCCCGCGCGCGCGGCGTCATCGTCGCGGCGCTTATCCTTGGAGTCGTTTTGGCGATCTCCTTTCTCTTCGCCGAGCGGTTGAGCGACGCCTGGATAGCCCGCCAACTCCGCGCGCTCGACACATCCGGCGCCGACCAACTGTTCTCGATATATAACCGCGGCCTCACTGTCATGATGCTGCTCGTTTTCGCCGCGCTGCTGGCGCTGCGCGGCAATATCGTTCGTCTCGCGCTCGGCGCCGCCGCTTTGGGCATCGTGATGAATTATTTCGGTTCGTCGCTTCAATTGGCCGCTTGCGCCGCGACGCTGGCCCTGATTCTGACGCTGGGCCTGCCTCGTCTCCTACCTTGGCTGATTGGCGCGGTCGTGGCGCTATTCGTCGCCACTGTGCCGCTCCTGCCGCCCTTGACGGTCAAGACCGTCGACACCGATGCAATCACGGCGCGGACGCAGAACGTGTCGATCGCGCACCGCATCATTGTCTGGCGCTTTGCCGCCGAGCGCATCGCCGAGAAGCCTTTCGCCGGCTGGGGCATGAACGCGGCGCGCGCCCTGCCCGGCGGCAAAGAGAAGGTTGCCCTAATTCCTGGCCCGAATCCCATCTATGGCGAGCGCTTGCCTCTGCATACGCACAACGCGCCGCTGCAATGGTGGCTCGAACTGGGCATTCCCGGCGCGGTGCTGATGGCGGGGCTTTGGCTGTTCGCGCTGGCAAGCATCGCACGGGCTTTCCCCGCGCGCATGCCGCGCGCCATCGCCGTCGGCGCTTTCACGGCGGCCTTCGTCATCGCCAATCTCAGCTACGGCGCATGGCAGGCCTGGTGGCTATCGACGCTCGGCTTCGCCGCCTTGTTCCTAGCCATCGCGCTACGTCGCGCGCGGGATTTGGCGGCATGAGCGCCGTCCTACTCGCGACCGGCGTTTTCGCGATCGTCGCAGTTGCCTCCTGGCTCGCCACCCGTATCGTCTTGGCTTGGTTGGAACAGAGAGCGATTCTCGACCGTCCGAACGAACGCTCGAGCCATAGCCGGCCGACGCCGCGCGGCGGCGGCATCGCGGTGACGGCGGTACTGCTCGTCGGCGGCGCAGTTTTGGCTCTGCTAAAGCCCGAGACCGGCGCCGAGCCCTGGATCGTGCTCGGCGGCACGGCTCTATTGGCGCTGCTCTCCTGGCTCGACGACTTGATGGACATTTCGGCCGGCCTCCGGTTCTGCGTGCATATTCTCGTCGTGACCGTCGCGTTGATCGCGCTGCCCGCAGATGCCATGGTCTTTCAGGGCTTGCTGCCGACTTGGCTCGACCGCATCGCCGCCGGCCTGCTATGGCTGTGGTTTATAAACCTCTACAATTTCATGGACGGCATCGACGGCATGACCGGCGTCGAGACCATCACGCTCGGCCTCGGCCTGTTTGCGCTCGCGCTGATGGCGCCCGGTCTGATCGACATGATCGGCTGGATGGGGTTGATCGCCGCTGCCGCCGCATGCGGCTTCCTGCTGTGGAATTGGCATCCGGCGCGCCTGTTTCTCGGCGACGTCGGCAGCGTGCCGCTCGGCTTCCTGCTCGGCTGGCTGCTGCTTGAAGCCGCCGCCGCGGGACAATGGGCGGCAGCCTTGATCTTGCCGCTCTATTATTTGGCCGACGCGACGATCACCTTGGGGCGACGGGCTTTGCGCGGCGAGAAGGTCTGGCGGGCCCATCGCGAACATTTTTATCAGCGCCCGATCGCGCAGGGCTGGCCGCACGACCGGATCATGCTGCGCATCGCAGCGGCGAATGTCGCCCTGATCATCCTCGCCCTCTGCGCCGTCGCAGGCTTCGTTGTTCCGGCCCTGTCGGCCGCCGCTGTCGTGGTCGCACTCCTGCTCGCCTGGCTCGCTCGCGCCGGCCGCGGCGCATAGGTTGCGCGCGCCGGCGCGGCGTTCAGGCCGTCTGAGCGGGTACTCCAAAGCGCTGTTAGGCCGCTTTCCGCCTGTTCCACGACCGCCTGGGCCAATAGATTTTGGCGCGTTGCATAGCCCCAGGATGTGGACCAATATGCCGCCGATTCGACGCTCGGACCTTAGCGTTCCCCTCCTGCTTGACCCATCCCATTAGAAAGATCCCGGCGTGAGCGCGACGCCTCTCTCCGCCCGAATGACCATGCTGCAGCGTGCCGCGGTGATCCTCGTCCATGACGGGATCATGGCGGCGTTCGCCTATTGGCTCGCCTTGCAGCTGCGCCTCGGCGGCGAGGCCTTCGCTTATTCTCCCGACCTGATCTTGCTCGGCACGCCGCTGTTCGCTGCTTGCGCGCTCGCCGTCTTCATTTCGTTCGGACTTTACCGCGCCGTCTGGCGCTATGTCTCGATCGGCGAATTGGCGCAAATCGGTCGCGCAGCGGTGCTGACCGTCCTGCTTTTTGTCTTGCTGCTATTCTTCATCACACGTCTCGAAGCCATGCCGCGCACCGCGCTCATCATCGCCGGCGTGTTGCTGATCTCCTTCATGGGCGGTTCGCGCCTTGCTTACCGCATGATCAAGGATCGCGGCCTCAAGGGCCTGCTGACGCCGAATCGGGCGGCGGCGGCGAACGGCCAAATTCCCGTCGTGCTGGTCGGCGCCGGCGACGGCGCCGAGCTATTCATCCGCTCGATGCGCGCCAACGTGCGAGCCCCCTATCGCGTCGTCGGGCTGATCGACGACAAAGGCACGCGCGTCGGCCGCCAGATTCACCGCGTGACTGTGCTCGGCGGTATCGATGACCTGCCTGCCGCTCTCGAACGGCTCGCCAAGACAGGCGAGAAGCCGCAGCGTCTCATCATCACCGAGGACACGCTGAAGGGCCGCCGGTTGCGCGCATTGGTCGAACAAGCAGACGGACTTGGCCTGACCGTCGCCCGCCTGCCCAAGCTCACCGATTTCCGCGAACAGGTGGCGACCGCGGCCAGCCTGGAAGTCCGCCCCATCGCCATCGAAGATTTGCTCGGCCGGCCGCAGACCGTGCTTGACCGCAGCCGCATGGCAGACCTGGTCGCCGGCAAGCGCGTGCTGGTGACCGGCGCCGGCGGCACCATCGGCGGCGAGTTGGCCCGCCAGATCGCCTCCTACGGCCCGGCGCGCCTGGCTCTGCTCGACCATTCGGAATATGCGCTCTACTCCATCGATCTCGAAATCGGCGAGCGCGCGCCGGCCTTGCCGCGCGCCGCCATCCTCGCCGACGTGCGCGATGCCGCGCGCATCCATGCCGTTCTCACCGAGGAAAAGCCCGACCTGCTGTTCCATGCCGCCGCCCTCAAGCATGTCCCGATGGTCGAGATGCACCCGGCGGAAGGCGTGCTAACCAACGTGATCGGCACGCGCAACGTCGCCGAGGCCTGCGCGGCCGCCAATGTCGCGGCCATGGTGATGATCTCGACCGACAAAGCGGTCAATCCATCCTCCGTCATGGGCGCCACCAAGCGCATCGCCGAATGCGCCGTGCAGACCATCGGCGCGGCCAACCCGCAAAGCCGCTATGTCGTCGTGCGCTTCGGCAACGTGCTGGGCTCGACCGGCTCGGTGGTGCCGCTGTTCCAGCGCCAGCTCGCCGCCGGCGGGCCGTTGACCGTGACCCACCCCGACGTCACGCGCTATTTCATGACGGTTCGCGAGGCGGTCGAACTGGTGCTTGAAGCTTCGGTGCTCGGCGCCGAAGACATTTCGGGTGCCCGCAACGAGCATATCTACGTCCTCGACATGGGCGAGCCGGTGAAGATCGCCGATCTCGCGCGCCAGATGATCCGCCTCGCCGGCCTGCGCCCCGACCAGGATGTGAAGATCGCCTTCACCGGCTTGCGCCCCGGCGAGAAGCTTTTTGAAGAATTGTTCCACGACGCCGAAGCTCTGACGCCGACGCGATACCCCGGCATCCAGACGGCGCATCCGCGCGGCGTCGATGGCGCGACGCTCGCCGAAGGCCTCGCCGCGCTCGATGCCGCCGCGCGCCGCCGCGACCGCGCCGAATTGATCGCCCTGATCGGCCGCCTCGTTCCCGAATATGCCGCACCCAATCATGCTGCGGTGAAATAGCCTTCATCCGCCCGGAGCTTCCATGTCCTCTCCCGATCTCGTTCCCGTCCGCCGCGCTCTCATCTCCGTTTCCGACAAGACCGGCCTCGTCGATTTCGCCAAATTCCTCGCCGCCCAAGGTGTCGAGCTGCTGTCGACCGGTGGCACCGCCAAGGCGCTGCGCGACGCGGGGCTAAACGTGATCGACGTCTCTGAAGCGACCGGCTTTCCCGAGATGATGGACGGCCGGGTGAAAACGCTGCATCCCGTCATTCACGGCGGCCTGCTCGCCATCCGCGACAATGCCGAACATGCAGCCGCGATGAAGGCGCACAACATTCCGCCGATCGATCTCGTCGCCATCAACCTCTATCCGTTCGAGCAGACCGTCGCCAAAGGCGCGGATTTCGAGACCTGCATCGAGAACATCGACATCGGCGGCCCGGCGCTGATTCGCGGCGCCTCGAAGAACCACCCTTGGGTCGCCGTGCTGACCGACGCGTCGGACTATGCCGCCGTGCAAGCCGAAATGGCCGCCAACAAGGGTCAGACCACGTTGGCGCTGCGTCGCAAGCTGGCCGCGCAAGCCTATGCCCGCACTGGCGCATACGACGCGGCGATCTCCGCCTGGTTCTCCAAGCAGAATGGCGTCGATTACGCGCCGCGCGCCGTGTTTGCCGGCGAGTTGAAGCAGGAACTGCGCTACGGCGAAAACCCGCATCAGAGCGCCGCCTTCTACGCCAACACGAGCGATCCGCGCCCCGGCCTCGCCACCGCGACGCAGATTCAGGGCAAGGAGTTGAGCTTCAACAATCTCAACGACACCGACGCCGCCTTCGAGTTGGCCAGCGAGTTCACCGCTGGCCCGGCCATCGCCATCATCAAGCACGCCAACCCCTGCGGCGTCGCGCAGGGCAAGACGTTGAAGGAAGCTTATCTCCGCGCGCTCGCCTGCGATCCGGTCTCGGCCTTCGGCGGCATCATCGCCGCCAACGGCGCGCTCGACGAAGAGACCGCCGCCGAAATCGCCAAGCTATTCGTCGAGGTCGTCATCGCGCCGAAGCTCGACGACAAAGCCAAGGCCCTGCTCGCCGCCAAGAAGAACGTGCGCGTGCTCGAGACCGGCGCCATGCCGGATGCTTCCAAGCCTGGCCAGACGATCCGCTCGCTGGCCGGCGGCTATTTGCTGCAAACGCGCGATTCGCACCGCCTGACGGCCGCCGATCTCAAGGTCGTCACCAAGAAGCAGCCGACCCCGGCGCAGATCGCCGACATGCTGTTCGCCTTCACGGTCGCCAAGCATGTGAAGTCGAACGCCATCGTCTATGTGAAGGACGGCGCGACGGTCGGCATCGGCGCCGGCCAGATGAGCCGCGTCGATAGCTCGCGCATCGCCGCTTGGAAGGCGCAAGAATCCGCCAAGGCGGCCGGCGAGAGCGAGACGCGCGCCAAGGGCTCGGTCGTCGCTTCCGACGCCTTCTTCCCCTTCGCCGACGGCCTGCTCGCCGCCGCCGAAGCCGGCGCCACGGCGGTGATCCAGCCGGGCGGCTCGATCCGCGACGATGAAGTGATCAAAGCCGCCGACGACGCCGGCCTCGCCATGGTCTTCACCGGCATCCGGCATTTCCGGCATTAGACCGATAGGAGTTTTTCGGCAGCATGGACGTCGTCTCGCGGGAAAAGCGCAGCGAGATCATGCGGGCGATCAAGGGTAAGAACACTAAGCCCGAAATCGCCGTCCGGAAGCTGTTGCATGGCTTGGGTTACCGCTTCCGTCTTCATGCAAAGGGTTTGCCTGGCAGCCCAGACCTCGTCTTTGCATCCCGCAAGAAAGTCATCTTCGTTCACGGCTGCTTCTGGCATGGCCATGCCTGCAAGCGAAACCGCCGGCCCAACTCCAATCAGGCTTATTGGGTTGAAAAAATCGCTAACAACAAACGCCGAGACGCCCGGGTGAAGCGGGCGTTGACGCTCCTAAGCTGGACACATCATACGGTTTGGGAGTGCGGGCTAAAAAAGTCCGCAGCACTCTCCAAACGGCTCAGCAGCTTTCTTGACTGTTAGTTTTTGTTCTTGTATTGTTCCTTATATTTTCTAGATATTGGCTAACAGCACTAAGTGTTTACAATATCTAGATATCCGCCATCAGGGGTCATCTGCGCCATGTACGCCAAACCCACAGTCGCGGAGTTTTTCGCCGGCAGCGGATTGGTTCGAGAAGGTCTCGGCCTTTGGTTCAAGACCGCGTGGGCCAACGATGTTTGCCCGAAGAAGGCCGCAGTCTATGAGGCTAATTTCGGCAACGGCGAACTCAAGATCAAATCTATCGCCGACGTGTCCGGCTTAGAGTTGCCGCCTGTCGATTTGGCGTGGGCGTCTTTCCCATGCCAGGACCTGTCTTTGGCAGGCAAGCTTGCCGGGCTTTCTCAAGGGTCACGCTCAGGTTTGTTCTGGGAATGGCTGCGCGTAATCGATGAAATGCCCGAGACGTCGCGGCCAGCCGTCCTGGCGATCGAGAACGTCGTGGGCTTTCTCGTGTCTCACGACGGCGAAAACTTTTCGCGCGCTTATAACGCGCTGCGTGAACGCGGCTACCTCGCCGGCGCTTTCGTGATGGACGCCGCGCATTTCGTGCCGCAAAGCCGTCCCCGCTCTTTCATCGTCGCAGTGCGCGATGGCATCGATCTCAGTGATCTGACGCTGAGCGAACCAAACGCGCTTTGGCATCCAAAAAGCGTCGTCAGCGCCTATAACGCCGTGAAAGACCCGCAATGGGTTTGGTGGAAATTGCCGGCGCCAAAAGCGCGCAAAAAAGACTTTGCCGATATCTGCGATTATGACGCGCCCTGCGACGAGCCGGAAACGACAGCCAAACTTTTGAAGATGCTTTCAGCGCTCAACCGCAAGAAGCTCGATCAAGTCTTGGCGTCGAAGCAGCGGCTCGTCGGCACCGGCTATAAGCGCACTCGCCCCGACGAGAGCGGCCGCAAGGTCCAGCGTCTAGAACTGCGGTTCGACGGCATCGCCGGCTGCCTTCGGACGCCGGAAGGTGGCAGCAGTCGCCAGACAGTCATCATCGTCGAAGACGGCAAGATTAAAACCCGCCTCCTCACCGTGCGCGAAGCGGCAAGCTTGATGGGGGCCCGCAAAAGCTACAAAATTCCTGGCAGCTATAACGATGGTTACAAAGCAATGGGTGATGCCGTGGCCGCGCCTGTTGCGCAGCATCTTGCTGAGCATCTTCTTAGCGCCCTATCTTTGCGTGCGCACAAATCGAATTTTTCTATAGCTGCAGAATAATGCCCTCCATCGAAGAGCTTTTGAGCGCTTTCGCTAAAAACAACAAATTCACCGGCAAAGGCGCTTTGTCGCTTGCTCTCATCATTACCCGGAAAGCCATAGAGAGCGGCCTTCCGTTAAATCCGGATATTCTGTTGACGGATAAAGCTGGCCAAGTCGCCGGCTTGAGCAAATCGACTGTTCAGAAAATTTTGGCAGATTACCAAATCACCAAAATTTTGGCCGAAGAGGCGGGCAGAACAAGCCGCGGCAACATCGACAATATGCGCAAATACGTGGCTTTTTTGAATGATGCCGACGCGAGGGGGCTAGGCGACCTCAAAAAGATCGAAAAATGGTGGGCCGGCAAGGTATCAGATTTCTTCGCCAGCCATCCATTCAAACTGAAAATGGATCAAGCAAAGTCTTTGCGTTCGATAATCGGCGATCTTTTAGAGCAAGCCCTCAAGCGTCAGCGCGAAACGTCCGGCACCATGTATATGGGGACTATGCTGCAGCATCTTGTCGGAGCAAAACTGCAGCTCATCACCCCGTCTGGCTCGATCTCTCATCACGGCGCATCTGTAGCTGATAGCCCCACCAATCGAGATGGTGATTTTCTAATTGAGCAATCCGCTATTCATGTCACGACCGCCCCATCCGAAGCGTTGATCAGAAAATGTCTTAGAAATCTTGAGGCGGGATTGCGCCCCATCATAGTAACGACAAAAAAAGGGGCCGGCGGCGCAGATGCTTTGGCTGGAAATTTGAATATCGACACACGCATCGAGATTTTCGAGATTGAGCAATTTCTCTCGATAAATATCTATGAAAAGAGCGGATTCTCGGTCGTCGATAACCGCAAAACAGTCAGCAAAATCATCGATATTTATAATTCCATAATCGACGAATGCGAGACAGATCCCAGCCTCAAAATTGAGTTGGCTTAAACACGCTTCGGCTCCTTGACGAACCACAGGATCGCGCCGCCGATCACGAAAAAGACCAGCACGGTGGCCATGCCGGCGCGCTGCGTGTCGAAGGCGACGGTGGCCCAGCCGAACAGCGCCGGGCCGATGAAGGCTGTCGCCTTGCCCGAGAGCGCGAAGAGGCCGAACATTTCCGCCTGCATATCGGCCGGCGCGAGCCGCGCCATCAGCGAGCGGCTCGCCGCCTGAGCCGGGCCAAAGAAGATGCCGAGCGCCAGGCCGAGGCCCCAGAACACCATCTTGTCGTCGGTCGCGAGGATCGCCAGGCCGACGACGATCAAGCCCGCGAGCGCGATGGCGATGACGCGCTTGGCGCCGATCCAGTCGTCGATCCAGGCGAAAGCGGCGGCGCCGAGGCCGGCGGTGAGATTGAGCGCGATGCCGAACCAGATGACCTCTTCGACCTCCATGCCGAATTGGCCGGCGGCGTAAATGCCGCCGAAGGCGAACAGCGTGTTCAGCCCGTCGGTGTAGATCATATGGGCCAGCAGGAAGCGGCCGGGATTGCCGTAATGGCGGATGTTCTTGATCGTGCCGATCAATGCCGCGAAGCCGTCGCGCATCACTTTGAGGGGCGCCACGCCCTTCGACGGACGGTCAGGCGTGAACAGGAACATGGGCCAGGCGAACGCCAGGAACCATAGCGCCGCGATCGGCCCGACGACGCGGACATGGGCGGCTTCCTCCTTGCCGATGCCGAACCACGGCTCCGGCGTGCTGACGAAGCCGACCAAGACGATGACGAGACACACGAGGCCGCCGGCGTAGCCGGCGCCCCAGCCCCAGCCCGAGAGGCGTCCGAGCTTTGCCGGCGCGACAAGGTCGTTGAGCATGGCGTTGTAGAACACCAGGCTGAACTCGAAGGCGAAGTTGGCGACGGCGACGCCGACCAGCGCCAACACCACGTAGCTCGGGTCCGGCTTGACGAACCACAGGCACGCGGTGGCGACGATGCAGAGCGCCGACAAAGCGGCGATCCAGGGCTTGCGCCGGCCGTCCTGATCGGCGATGGCGCCGAGCAACGGCGAGAAAATCGCGATGGCGAGCGCCGAGCAGGTCAGGGCCAAGCCCCATTGGCCCGTGGCGATAACGGGGCTTTCGGCCACGCCTTGCGCGAAATAAGCGGCGAACACGAAGGTGAGAATCACCGCCGGAAAGGCCGAGTTCGCCCAGTCGAAGACGCACCAAGCGGCGAGCGCGCGTTTATTGGCGTAGGGCGGACGGGACGGGTCGGCTTGGCTCATGCCGTGATTAAAGCACGCAATTGCCGGTTCGCCACCGCCAACATCGCCAAGTCCGCGCCGCCCGACGTCTGCATCTCTGCGAGGATCTGCTGGGCGCGCAGGAATGCCGGCCCGCGCGCCGCAAGCCAGGCGTCGGATTGCTGGCCGCTGGCCAGAACGCGCGCCGCGAGTTCCGCCTGGAAGGCGAAGAGCTCGTCGGCGATGGCGGCGACCGCCTGCTTCTGCCAAGAGGTGCTGGCGACGATGCCCTGCGCCGAGGCGCGCAGCCAATCGAGCGACAGGCGATCGCCCACCGCGTAATAGACCGCGGCGGCCATGGCGATCTTGGCCGCATCGCCGTCGGCCAATTTGACGATGTCGGTGGCGCCCGCCAGCGCCGGCAGCTTCGCCGCCTCGTTGGCCAAATCGATCGGCGCGCCGTCTTTGGCGTAAGCCGCCGCCGCGGCATCGAAGTGCGCGCGCGCCGCCGGCGGCAGAACATCCGGCAGGGCGGCCTTCAGCGCCGCGATGGCCGGCGCGGTGCCGGACATGGCGGCGGCGACATCGATCGGATGGCTGCGGTTTTGCACGAACCATAATGTGGCGCGTTCCACCAGCTTGCCCGATTCGAGGATCATCGCGGTTTGCAGGGATGCCGGCACCTTGGCGTCGAGCGCTTCGATGGCGGCCCACAGATCGCGCAAGGCGAAGGCGTCGCGCGTGACGGTGTAGGCGCGCGCGATGTCGCTTTCGGCGCAACCGGTGCGCGTGCGCAGATCGTTGACGAAAGCAGGCCCGACACGGTTGACCATGCTGTTGGTCGCCACCGTGGCGATGATCTCGCGGCGCAGGCGATGATTGTCGATCGCCTCGGGAAACCGCTCGCGCAGCGCCGTCGGGAAATAGCGGTGCAAATCTTCGCCGAGGAAGGCCTCGTCGGGCAGATCGCTGGCAAGCAGCGTCTCGTAAAGCGTCATCTTGCCATAGGCGAGCAGGACGGAAAGTTCAGGCCTGGTCAGGCCTTTGCCCGAGGCTGCGATTGCCGCCAGGGCCACGTCATTCGGCAGTTTCTCGACGTCGCGATTGAGCTTGCCGGCTTTTTCCAGATCGCGGATCAGGCGCACCTGCGAATCGAGCAAAGCCGCGCCCTGCGCTTCCATCACGGTGATCGCCTGGGTCTGCAGATAATTATCGCGCAGGATCAGACCGGCCAACTCGTCGGTCATCTCGACCAGCAGGCTGTCGCGCTGCTTGAGCGTCATGTCGCCTTCGGCGACGACCGCGCCGGTGAGGATCTTGATGTTCACTTCATGGTCGGAAGCGTCGACGCCGGCGGAATTGTCCACCGCGTCGGTGTTGAGCCTTCCTCCCGTCTTCGCATATTCGATGCGGCCGAGCTGAGTCATGCCGAGATTGGCGCCCTCGCCGATCACCTTGGCGCGGACTTCAAAACCGTCGATGCGCAGCGCGTCGTTGGCGCGGTCACCGGCCTCGCCCTGCGTTTCCGTCGCCGCTTTGACGTAGGTGCCGATGCCGCCGAAGAACAAGAGATCGACCGGCGCTTTCAGCAAAATGCGGATCAGATCGTTCGGCGCCAGCGCGTCTTGCTTGATGTCGAACAACGTCTGGATTTCCGGCGTCAGCTTGAGCGACTTGGCCTTGCGGTCGAACACGCCGCCGCCTTTGGAAATCAACTTGGCGTCATAATCCGACCATGAGGAGCGCGGCAAGGCGAACAGCCGTTGGCGCTCGGCCAGGCTCGCCGCCGGATCTGGCGTCGGATCGATGAAAATATGCAGATGATTGAAAGCCGCCAGCAGCTTGATATGCGGCGACAGCATCATGCCGTTGCCGAAGACGTCGCCCGACATGTCGCCGACGCCGACGACGGTGAAATCCTGCGATTGGGTGTCGACGCCGATCTCGCGGAAATGGCGCTTCACCGCTTCCCAGGCGCCGCGCGCGGTGATGCCCATTTTCTTGTGGTCATAGCCGACCGAGCCGCCCGAGGCGAAAGCGTCGTCGAGCCAGAATCCGTAATCGCGCGCGATGCCGTTGGCGAGATCGGAGAAGGTCGCCGTGCCCTTGTCGGCGGCGACCACCAAATAGGGATCGTCGTCGTCCTGTCGGATGACGTCTTTCGGCGGCACGATGCCCGACCCGACGCGGTTGTCGGTGATGTCGAGCAAGCCCTTCATCAGCAGCGTGTAGCAAGCGATGCCCTCGGCCATCGTCTCGTCGCGGCTGGCGCCCGCCGGCAGTTTCTTGAGCACGAAGCCGCCCTTGGCGCCGACCGGCACGATGACGGCGTTCTTCACCATCTGCGCTTTCATCAGGCTGAGAATCTCGGTGCGGAAATCCTCGCGGCGGTCCGACCAGCGGATGCCGCCGCGCGCAACCTTGCCGCCGCGCAGATGGATGCCTTCCATGCGCGGCGAATAGACGAACACCTCGAACAGCGGGCGTGGCAACGGCAGGTCGTCGACAGTCCGAGAGTCGAGCTTGAAGGAGAGGTAGCTCTTCGGCCCGCCTGCGGTATCGGCCTGATAGAAATTGGTGCGCAGCATTGACAGCACGGCATTTAGGAAGCGGCGCAGAATGCGGTCTTCATCGAGGCTCGCCACTTTATCGAGCGCCTCTTCGTAAGCGACCTTGAGCGCGACTTCGCGGCTTTCGGCATGTTGGCGGTTCTTCGGATCGAAGCGCGCGGCGAAGAGATCGGCGAGCATGCGGGCAAAGGCCGGATTGCCGGCGAATGTCGTCTCCATGTAGCTCTGGCTGAAGGGAATGCCGGCTTGTCGGAGATATTTGGCGACTGCGCGCACGATGGTCACTTCGCGCCAGGAGAGTCCCGCGAGCAGCACCAGCTTGTTGAAGCCGTCGTTTTCCATGTCGCCGGCCCATAGCCGGGCGAAGGCCTCTTCAAACAGCGGCTTGAGGGCGTCGAGATGGACGGGCGCGCCGGCGCGCGCTTGCATGCCGAAATCATGAATCCAGACGCTGTCGGCGTCGCTCGTCAGCTCGACATCGTAGGGTTGCTCGTCGATGACCTTGAAGCCCATGTTTTCCAGCATGGGCAGCACATCGGAGAGCGGCACGGCGTCGCCGGCGTTGTAGATCTTGAAGCGCACCATGTCGTCGGCGGCGGCGATCGGCCGATAGAGATTGAGGCCGAGAGTCCTGCTGGCACGCGCCGCTTCGACCTTGGCGATGTCGGCGACCGCATGGCTGGCGGGAACGCTTTCGCGGTAGGCCGACGGGAAGGCGTCGCCGTAGATTTTCAGCAAGTCGAGGCCGGCATCCTCGCCGCGCTCGGCGACCAGCGCCACGCGCAGGTCGTCGCGCCAGGCGCGCATGGCGCGCGCAAGCTTGGCCTCGATCTCGGCGCGGTCGTAGTCGGGCACCGCGCCGGGGCGGGTCTTGACGATGACATGCAGGCGGGCGAGCGGCGAATCGCCGATCTGCGTATAGAAAGCCGACACCGTGCCCTGCAATTCCTGGCAGAGAATGTCTTGGAACTTCAGCCGCAGATCTGTGTCGAAGCGGTCGCGCGGCGCGAAGACCAGGCAAGAGAGGAAACGCTCGAACGGATCGCGGCGGATGAACAGCGCGACGCGGGCGCGGTCCTGCAGGCGCAAGATGCCGAGGCTGATCTCGGTGAGGTCGTCCTCGCCGATCTGGAACAATTCGTCGCGCGGGAAGGTCTCGAGAATATGCAGCAGCGCCTTGCCGTCGTGGCTCGCCGGCGGCAGCTTCGAGCGTGTCATCGCCTGGGCTACCTTGCGGCGCAACAGCGGGATGAGACGCGGGCTGAGATTGTAGATGTCGGACGTGAATAGGCCGACGAAGCGATATTCGCCGATGACGTTGCCCTTATCGTCGTAGCGCTTGATGCCGATGGTGTCGAAATGCACCGGGCGATGCACGGTCGATCGTTTGTTCGCCTTGGCGATCATCAGCACGTTGGGGGCCCGCACCAGAGCGCGCATGTCCGGCGGCAAGGCGGCAGCTTCCGTGGTAGGGTGGAAAATCGCCGCCTCAGGGTCGCGCAAAACGCCGAGGCCGGAGCCTTCGACGACGCGGCCAAGCCCCGGCTCGGCGGCGTCGCCGCCGAAGGCATATTCACGGTAGCCGAGATAGGTGAAGTGGTTGGCGTCGAGCCAGCCGAGGAATGCGCGCGCCTCGGCCAATTCCTCCTCCGGCACGCCCGGCGCCTTTTCCAAGCCTTCGAGGATGGCGGCGGCGCGCGCGCGCATCGCCGGCCAATCTTCCACCGCGGCGCGCACGTCGGCGAGGGCGGCGCGCAAGCCCGTCTCGATTTCGGCCAGTTCGGCGGCGCTACCCTGGCTGTCGATTTCGAGATGCATGATCGACTCGGCCTGGCCGTCTTGCGAATCGGGCGCCAGCAGCTCGACCAGCTCGCCCTTGCCGTCGCGTTTGACGCGGATGATCGGATGGATGACCTGATGCAGGCCGAGGCCCTTTTGCGAGATCCAGCCGGTGACCGAATCGACCAGGAACGGCATATCGTCGTTGACGATCTCGACGACGGTATGGCCGCAGGTCCAGCCATGGTCGGCGAGGCGCGGATTGTAGACGCGGACTTTCGCCTGATTGGCCGGGCGGCTCTGGGCGAGACGCCACAGCGCCAGCGCGCCGCCGGTCAAAGCCTCGGCGCTCATGTCGGCAACGTCTTCGGGCGCCACGGCGGCGTAGAACTGATGCAAGAAGCGCTCGGCGGCTTCGCCGCCCTTGCCGGGGACTGTGCGGCGGGCCAGGGCGCCGGCCTGTCCGACCGCCTCATCTTTGCGCTGGTCGATCTTGGAAGCCGCCTTGGAAGCCATGGGCACCGTCCTAACCGCTTTTCACTCGCTTTTAGCCGGCACATAACCGAGCGAGGCGAAGATTTTAACCGTATCAGGCGCGAAGGGGCGCAGGCACGATCTTAAATTATCGATGATTTGAGGTTAATTTTGCCTTTCTAAAGGCTTCGGCAACCCATTTTCGCCGATTTTGTAGAAATGGCATGCTCGACAAAGTTTTTTACAGGAAGGGCAGCCAAACCTTTAATTCCAGAGAATATGGAGCGTCGAGGCGCGCGTTACCCTTTAAGGGTGATCATTTTTAATTCCGGCGCGCCCGGAACGAGGTCGCTATACAAAGCAAACCAGCGTAGATGGGGCCTTCCAGCGGCTTTATGCGCGCTTTTCAATTGCGACTCCCACCAATTCGCCGGTTCGAGAGTGCAATGGGCATTTTCGCCATTGGGCATGACCTTCTTCGCCGGATAGCCGGCGATCGTCACGAAAACGAATTTTTCGGCGAAGGAGAATAGTTCGCCGAGCACCCAGGGAATATCCTCTGCCGGGATATGCTCCAGCACATCGGTGCTGATGACGGCATCGAAGCGGCCGGCAGGATAGGCGCTATAGGGCTCATAACCCGGATCGTGGAGCGTGATCGCGTCGAGGCCCCAATAGGTCCTCATGTCGGCGAAGGTTTGGCCATCGGGCGCGCGCAAGTCACGCATGGCATACATGATTCCCTTGCCGGCGCCGTAATCGAGCAGGCTTTTTGCGCCGTGGCGGCCGATCAAATCGCGCACCGTCGCAGTGTGTGGCGCGAGGCTGCGGCCGTCGAACGTCTCCGTAGCGGCACGTCGCTGATCGCCATTGCGGTGCATCTCGCGATACATCTCGAGCAGGGCACGATAGCGCGGACTTGGGTTCTGTCGGTCGTAAGGCATCGGCATCGGCTTCAATGGATGGCGCAAGGAGCATGACCGTGATCTGTCATGCTGTTGTAATATAACCGATTGATTTAGCGGCCTAAATCTAATTTTCTAGTAGGGAATTTTTAATCATCTGCGTCGAAAGTGTCATGGCGAAAGCAGACGCGCAATACAGCAAGTTCGAGCAAAGAAATTCAACGCAGGCAGCATGACCGAAATGAACGGCCATATCCGCAACGGTTGGCGCGTCGAGCGGCTGATCACGCCGCTGCCGCCCATTCCGCTCACGATGCCCTGCGGCAAAGCCTTCGAGCTGTTTGGCGAACATGCCGCGACGCCGAGCCTCGCCGTGATCGACAACCAGCATGAGCCGATCGCGCTGCTCAGCCGGCAAGATTTCTACATCGCCTTCTCGCAGCCTTTGGTGCGCGCGGTTTACGAAAAGCGCCCCATCGCGCGTCTGATGGCGTCGCATTTCATTCAGTCGCCGCCGCTGCAGGTCGATTCCGCGCTCAGCATCGAGGAACTGAAAGAGCTGATCACGACCGCCGCGCCGCGCGCCGCGATCGACGGCTTCATCATCACGCGCGACGGCAAATATGCTGGCATCGGCAACGGCGTCGATCTGCTCGGCATTTCGCTTGAACGCGCCCGCGAACAAATCAACGATCTCGAAGAAGCGCGCAGCGTGGCGACGCGCGCCAATCAGGCCAAGTCGACCTTTCTCGCCAGCATCAGCCACGAGCTGCGCACGCCGCTCAACGCCATCATCGGCTTCTCCGAACTTCTGCAGCGGCAATATGCCGGGCCGCTGAACGACAAGCAGAGCGAATATATCACCGATGTGCTGCGCAGCGGCATGCACCTGCTGACGCTCATCAACGACATTCTCGACTTGTCGAAAGCCGAAGCCGGCAAGCTCGACATCGCCGAAAGCGAAGTTGATCTCAACGGGATCGTGCGCTTGAGCCGACGCATGCTGGAGCCGCGCGCCGCTGAAAAGGCCATTACGCTCTCCTGCCACTTGCCGCATCGGCCGTTGCGCATTTGGGGCGACCGCCAGAAGCTCAAACAGGTTCTGTTGAACCTTCTCAGCAACGCCGTGAAGTTCACGCCTCAAGGCGGCAATGTGCGCGTTTCCGCCATGGTCGGCGACGACGGAGTCCCCACGCTGATCGTCGAGGACGACGGCATCGGCATCAGCGCGCAGGAAATCGACAAGGTTCTGCTGCCCTTCGAGCGGGCGCAAAGCCAAATGGGCCTCGCTGTCGAGGGCACCGGAATCGGCTTGCCGCTCAGCAAATCTTTCGTCGAAAGCCATGGCGGCAGCCTGACGCTCGACAGCGCCTTAGGCCGCGGCACCACGGTGACAGTGCGCTTGCCCACCGACCGGCTGCGCTTTTACGGCGCGGCGCGCAGCGCCGAGCCCTATCCCTTGTCGGCCGCCGAATAAGACGACGGCTTGTCCGCGCGCGCGCGGTTCCAAGCGTCGCATTCCGCGACGATCGCCGCGTCGTATTTCACGCCGGCATGGCGGCGCAACTCGGCCATCGCGACGTCGGCCCCTTGCGCGTTGCGATAGGGCCGCGCCGACGACATCGCTTCGAATACGTCGGCGACCGCCAGGATGCGCGCTTCGAGCAAGATCTCTTCGCCCGCCAATTTTTGCGGATAGCCGCTGCCGTCGAGGCGCTCGTGATGCTGGGCGACGATATCGGCGACCGGCCCGGGGAAATCGACGCCGTGTAGCAATTCGGCCCCGATGGCGGCATGTTCTTGAATTCGCGCCATCTCCGCATTGGTCATGAAACCGGCTTTGTTGAGCAGATGCTCGGGCACGCCGATCTTGCCGATGTCGTGCAATTCGGCAGCAAGGATAAGCGCGACGCGGCGTTCGCGCGGCAAATTCATCCGCGCTGCCAAGGCATCGCAGATTTGCGCCACGCGTTTTTGATGGCCATGCGTATAGATGTCGCGAAGTTCGATCATGCGCGCCATCGCGCTAATCGTCTGCGAGAAGCGCAGGCTTTGCAGAACTTGGCCGTCCTCGATGCGCTGGTAACTGCGATAGAGAACGGCAAACAATATGAGGCCGGTGACCAAAATAAAGGCCACGCCTTTAGCGATGCTGGCCCAAAAATCGCTCGAAAGGCTCAAGCTCGGCACGCCGCCGTGAACGTAGAGATCGGTGCCGATCACCCACAGGCTGCCCGCCATGATGTAAAACAGGCTCACGGCGCTTGCGCGGCCAATCGGGACTTTGCCGTTCCAAAGATTCATGCGGTCTCCGGCGAAAACGCGCCATTAATGTCTCTTGCGACTGGCTTGAGTTCCTGAAAATGGAATTTTTTGGGAACTCAGGCGTTGTTCCCTGACTGCGCTTTACACGCCTTATAGGGGGAACCTCAAATGCAGCCTGCTCGCCTCGTCGGAATCATCGTTCTTGTGATCGGCGTCATCTTACTCGGATTCGGCATCAACGCCACTGACGCGCCGGTCGACCAAATCAGCGAAACCCTGACGGGAAAATATACCGATAGGACAATGTGGTACCTGGTGGGCGGCGGCGCTGCCATCGTCGCCGGCGGCCTGCTTGCGCTGTTCGGCGGCAAGAGCCTCGCTTAGCTCTTCGCCGGGGCCAGCCAGCCCTGCAACAATTCAGCGAAACGGCCGGCGGCGTAGCGCGGATCACCGAAATATCTATCGGTGAACGCGCGCGCCGCCGCGCCGACGTCGGCGCGCAAAGCGGGATCCTCTGCCAAACGTCGCACCCACTCGGCATAATCTTCGGGGCTGTCGCTCCAGGCCAGCAACTCCCGCCCGCTGTTCAGCGCGAAAATCTCATCGACATCGGCCTTCGCCGACGGATCGACGATGCGGCCATCGAGCAGTGGCGCGAGACATTGTCCCCAGTTGGTCAGCGGCTCCTTGAACGAGACGAGCGGTTTGCCCCAAGCCATCGCCTCCATTGCGGTCATGCCGCAACCGACAGGCGCGCTGTCGAGAAAAATGTCGATCACTTGCGCATAAAGCCGCGTATCGACCCAACCGACGAAGCGGCTTTGCGCGCCGACGCCAAGCTTCTTGAGCGTGCCGGCGACCTTCGGATCTTCCTCGCGGCCTGCCCAAACGAATATCGCCTGCGGGCAGGCTTTCAAGCTGCGCGCAACCGCTTCGAGCCACGCGTCGCCCTGCATTTTCTCGCGTCGGGCGAACGTGCCGAACAGCAGCGGCGGATCGCCCAGTCGTTTGCGGATCGCCGACGCCTCGGCGCTGCGTTCGAGTCCGCGCAAGTCGTTGAACGCCAGCGGGATGAGATCCCAGCGCCTGCCGTAAACGACATCTTCGCGCTCAAAGCAAGAAGCGCAGGCAATGCGGCCTTGAATATGCGGAGAGTCGATGCCGCGAAAGCGGAGCGCCCAGAACACGTTGACCGGCGCAATCCGCATCGCCGCAGCGAAATGCACCAGGCTTTGCACGCTGATCCAAACCATCGCTGAAATTCCGTCGTGCGCCGCGCGCTCACGCAGCCAGAGAAGGCGTTTATAAGCCAGATAAGTTCGGCCGATGCCGCTTTCCCGCTCGACGAACGTGATCGGAATCCCGCGATGCCGACAATCTTCGAGCAGCGCGGCGTTAAAGCCCGTGAAGACGTAAAGCCGCGGACGAATCGGATTGGCCGGGTCCTTCGCCATCGCCGCCATGTAATCGAGCGCGAGCTCGACATGGCCGAGCGTGGAGGCGACATGAAGAAAGAACCCGACGACAGGAGGCCCTTCGAGGCGCGACGGAATGAGCGGCGGCGCGGCGGCGGCGGCGCGCTCTCCCGCAGCCGTCATCGCCGCGCGCCACTGCGCAAAGGATGCTTCCGCGTGATCCTCTGTCTCGATCGTACGGACCGCATATTTGACAAGCTGCTCTTCTTTCTCCAAGGCGTCGTCAAATCTGTTCACCGCTAAATCCGCCCTCAGCAAGCTCACGGCGGCGGAAAAAGCGGCGCGAAAGCCTTCCGTGTCGTTCGCCATAGCGCGCAAGCCTGCCAGGCGAGCGTGAAACAGGAATGGTACTTGTCCGAGAGAGATCGCTTTTGCGAAAGCCGCGGCGGCGGCCTCATATTGCGACATAGCGGTAAGCGCTTCGGCGAGCAGGCCCCAGGCCATGCCGATATCCGGACGCTTGGCGATGAAGCCTTGCAGCAAACCCGCCGCCTCGTTGGGATAGCCAGCGCTCAAAGCGGCCCGGCTGGCGTCGAATTGAAGCATCAGTTCCGTCGGATGTCTGGCCACGAGCATCTTGAAAATATGCCAAGAGTCTTTATGCCGACCTTCGCTGGATGCCTTTCGCGCCTCGGCCAAATACTGATCGGGCGTGATCATAGCGCGGCCGCAAAGCGCTCATCCGCGAGCGACAACGTGAAAAAGTCGTGGATCACAAGGCCGCCGCCGAATTCCACTTTGAATTGTTCTAGACCCGGGTTGAGCACGCGGCCTTCTTGCTCTGTCACGGCGCCATAGGACAGCGCGGCGATTCCTTGCGCGCGCGCTTCGTCGAGAAGCCGCTGCAAAAGAATATGCATCGCTCGGGCTTCGCGACCCGCCGGACTCGAGGCGATATATTGCGTGTGCCACGCCGTGTTGCCATGGCGAAAGAGCCATACGCCGGCCAGCGGCGTGCTGTTTGCCGACCGTTCGCGGACGAGCCACAAGGCCACTTGCGACCCCAGCCGATCGCGCAAGCCCAATAGTTCATCAATCGTGTGAACCGGCTTCACGCCGTGGCGTTCTTCCAGATTGGCGCACAGCATCTCATGATAGGCGCGGTAAGCCGCGTCGCTGTCGTCGATAACGACTTCAATCGCCGCGCGCTCGGCGATCTTCATTTGGCGTTTCAATCGCGCCGTCATGTCGAACGGCTCTTGCGACCAGATGACGCTCCACAAATCGCGCCGTGTCATCGTCGCGCCGAGACGCCAAAGCGCGTAGCGATCGGCTTGAGACGGCAGGGCGGTCAAATGATGGGGGACGGTTTTGTAAGTGAGCCGCGCACGGCCTTGGTTTTTGTAATGGGCCCCGATGGCGAGCAAGGCTTCGATCGTCGCTGACGCAGTCAATTTCGGCGCCACCAGCCCGCCATAAGTGGCGCCCGGGTGGCTGATCACGTGCGCGGGATCGGCCGGGTCGAGCGCCGCTGGAAACACGGCGGCCATGCCGTTTTCACCCTCGACGATCAGCGACGCATCCACAAATCGCGTGCCGTGATAGGCGAGGAAGCGGCGGCTGTGCAGAAAGGTCGCGTTCGGCGCCGCGTCGACCAGCGCGTCCCAGGCCGCGGCGTCGCGCTCTTCATAGGGCCGAATTTTCATCGTCAAAGCCGCTCTCTCGCCGTCACGCGCGCGGCTGCGCGTTGACGTAAATCTCGCTCGCGAGCTCGGGAAATTCGCGGCCCATCTGCCAGAGTCCCGGAAGAATATCGGCGCCGAGACAGCGCGTGACCTCTTCCATCTGAGCATGGGTGAAGGGCTTGAGGAAATAGCCGCCGGCATCGATCACGGTCAGACCTGCCGCCTCGACATCGGCGCGCAGGCTTGCCGGATCGTAGACGCGATGCTGCTGCAGCAATTGATTGCGCCCGCTCATATCATGCTCGTCCTTGATCAAGCCCATCGCGCGCGCGAGGCGGCGATGCAGCGAGAAAGCGTTGGGCACATTGACATGGACGAGGCCGTCCGGCGCACAGGCCGCGCATGCGGCGCGCAGCACCGCGCCAGGGTCGGCCAGCTCGCCGAGCAGCCCGGCGACGAGAACCAAGTCGAATTTTGCGCTGGGCTTCAGCGCGGCCGCTTCGTCTTCGAAAAAACCCTGACGCACGGCAAAGCGCGGCTCCTTCGCCGCGTAAGCTTCGGCGACGGCAACAAAATCAGCCGACGGTTCGACCGCCGTCCATTGCACGAAGGTCGCGCCATGCGCGGCAGCTTTCGCGCACAGCAGATCGGCCCCGCAACCGGCCTCAATCACCCGCGCCGGTTGACGCGTCGCGATCAATTCCAATGCCAGCCGTTGGCGCGCCTCGACCATGACGGCCTCGAAGCCGTAATCGCCGAGGTAAGCGTCGGCATAGCTTTTAATGCGCTCGCGCTTTTGCTGGTCCCCTGACATGGCGGCGAGAATAGGCATGGAGCCTGGATCGGGCAATGGCGGCCGAAGACTGCAAAGACCGCACCCCTGCTAGGCTCCATTTGGAATATACCCGAGGCTATATTTTCATGCTTTGCGCATAAGCCACTGAAAAACATTGACTTTTTGACGGCACTGCGATGTATTCGCAGGGCTCTTGGGGAGTAGCCGTTCGCCGCCTCATGGTTCGAGGGGTGCGGAGCCTGCGTCAACATACTTGGTCCGAATCGTCGTTCTCTCGGACCATGGCGCAAGCGGGGCTTCGGATTTTAAGTCCGAAGCGATTGGCGAGACCAATGGCGCCGTCCTCCCGATGTCCGAGCGGAGGACCGTGGCGCCATTGGATCAACGCTCGGCCAGGCTGCCCCGTCATGGACTCATTGCTCGTCTCCACCTTCGTCGTCGCCCTCGCGGAGATCGGCGATAAAACGCAATTGCTCGCCATCGTCTTGGCGACGCGCTTTCGCAAGCCCTGGCCGATCATCGCCGGCATTTTTGTCGCCACCATCGCCAACCACGCGCTGGCCGCCACGGCAGGCTTTTTCCTGACCGACTTTCTCGAAGGCGTCTGGTTCCGCTACGCCATCGCGCTCAGCTTCATCGCCATGGCCTTCTGGACCCTGGTGCCCGACAAGTTCGACGAGACCGACGAGACACGCGCCGGCGCCGGCGTCTTCATGACCACGCTGGTCGCCTTCTTCATTGTCGAGATCGGCGACAAGACTCAGGTCGCCACCGCCGCCCTCGCGGCGCGCTTCCACAACATCGAACTGGTCACGCTCGGCACCACATTGGGCATGATGCTGGCCAACGTGCCCGCCGTGCTGCTCGGCAAAGCGGCGACCCGCGTGCTGCCGTTGAAATATGTGCGCATCGGCGCGGCGCTGATCTTCTTCGGCCTTGGCCTCTGGCAGCTCGCCGAAGTCTCGGGCGCCGGCGACCGTCTCGCCGACTGGACGATGCCCGCCGATGGCCCGGTGATCCTCGCCATTGCCGCCGTGCTGGCCTTGACCGCGCTCAGCTACGGCTTGCGCGCACCGAGCTCGCTGTGGCATGGGGCAAAATCCCGGCTGCGTCTCGGCGCGATTTTCGCAGCGGCCAAACTGGTGCTGCTGTCGGCCGGCTGGTCGCTCGGCAATCTGGTGAGCGTCGTCGGGCCGATGCTCGACCATTGGATCGCCTTCACCTTGCTGGCGATTCTCGGACTTTTCACTATCTTGCAGTCCTTCACCCGGCGCTCGCCGCACGAAGAGGAACCGCAGCGCGACAGCATCGAAATGCTGAGCTTTCAAGCGACGATGGTGAGCCTCGACGCGCTGATCGCCGGCCTGATTCTCGGCATGCTGCGCGCCGAGATCGGCTTGGCGCTCGTCGCCACCACGCTGCTGGCCTTTCTCGGCGCTGCCGGCGGCGCGGCGCTGGTGCGCTACGCCCCGCTGCCGCTCCGCCGTATGCCGGAGTTCTGGGGCGGCATCTTCTTCGTCGCGATCGGCGGCGTCATCCTCTTCCAGCATCTGTCGGCCGCCTGACCGGACAAACCCGCCGCGCCGACGGCGCGAAACGCGCAAACGAAAACCCCCGCGGCAAGCCGCGGGGGTTTTTGCAACGCAGGCAGGGCGTCTTAGAGAGACGCGACGATCGGCCAGACTTCGAGGCCGCCGCGATAGATCATGTCCAATGAGACATAAACGATCACCGCCAAGCCGACATAGGCGATCCAACGGTGATTTTGCAGCAGACGGGCGATGAAGTTCGCCGCGAGGCCCATCAGCGCGATTGACAGCACGAGGCCGAAGATCAGGACATAGGGGTAATCGCGCGCCGCGCCGGCGACGGCGAGGACGTTGTCGAGCGACATCGACACGTCCGCGACGATGATCTGCCACGCCGCTTGGCGGAGCGTCTTGCGCGGAGCGCCTTCGGCGATCCCGCCGCTGGCGTCGAGGTCCTTGTTCGCCAAGGCTTCGAGTGCCGCTTTCTCTTCGTGATGTTGCGCTCGCAGTTCGCGCCACATCTTCCAACTCACCCACAGCAGCAAAATGCCGCCGGCCAGCAGCAGGCCGACGATTTGCAGCAGTTGCGTCGTGACGCCGGCGAAGCCGATACGCAGCAAGGTCGCAGCTGCGATGCCGATGATGATAGCTTTGGTGCGTTGCGCCGCCGGCAAGCCGGCCGCCGCGAGACCGATGACGATGGCGTTATCGCCCGCCAGCACCAGATCGATCATGATGACCTGCAGCAAGGCGGTCAGCGCCTCTGCAGTAAAATATTCACTCATAGCGTACCCGCTCCTCGTTTTTATGCGGAGCGGCCAACGCGGCGTTTCGCCACGAATGCGAACGGGCCGGCCTTCACCGAAGCGAAGGCGCAAAACCGCCGGACATCTGAAGAAAGTCGGCGGGCCACTCCCTGATTGTCCAGTCCGACATCACAGCCTTCGAGAGCTGTCAGAGGGGCCCGGCCTGGTCGCCGAGGTATAGGAAATTTGCCGCAAACGGGCAAGCGGCAACAAATTATACAAATTAATCAGTTACTTAATCGCTTGCCTTGCGGGAGTTGACCTTGGCCGGGACATCTTCCGGCAAGGGAATGAACTCGTCTTTGTCGGCCGGCGGCAATCGGATTCGCCCCTCTTTCCAATCAGATTTCGCCTGCTCGATGCGTTCTTTGCGCGACGAGACGAAATTCCACCAGATATGCCGGGACCCGAGCGATTCGCCGCCGAGCAACATCACAGTGGCCGCGCCTGCCGCCGTGATGGCGGGTGCCGCGCCCGGCTTGAACACGACCATCTGGCCAGAGGGATAATCGCGGCCTTCGATCCGCACTTGGCCATGGGCGACGTACGCCGCGCGCTCGGCATGGCCGTCCGGCGCGGCGATGGATGCGCCGTCTTGCAGCTCGACATGCACGTAGAACAGCGGCGAACGCGTCTTGACGCCGCTCGTCATGCCGAAGGCGTCGCCGGCGACGAGCCGCATCCATAGGCCCTTGTCGTCCTGCACCGGCAGGCCGCTGGCGGGATAATGGTCGAAAGCCGGCGCGATCTCCTCGTCGGCTTCAGGCAGCGCGACCCAGCTTTGGATCAGATCGAGCGCGCCGCCCTGCTGTTGGAACGCGCCTTCGAAGCGCTCCGAATGGCTGATGCCGCGCCCGGCCGTCATCCAATTGACAGCACCCGGCTCGATCACTTGTTTGACGCCAAGGCTGTCGCGGTGGGTGATCTGGCCGGCGAAGAGATAGCTCACCGTGGCGAGGCCGATATGCGGATGCGGCCGCACATCGACGGCGCGCGGAATCGGCGCCGGCAAGGTCATCGGTCCGGCGTGATCGAAGAAAACGAAGGGACCGACGCTGCGATGCAAACGAAAGGGCAACAGGCGTCCGACCACGAAGCCGCCGCCGAGATCGGCTTTGCGCGCCTCGATGACGATGTCGAAAGAAGGTGGCAAGTCGTCGGCAGCGCTCATCGGCGGTCTCCTTAAAAAGGATGATACCGGATCATAGCGGCCAGACCAGAACGATCAACGCCGTGCCTAAGCTGGCGACAAGCAACGACAGCGGCAAGCCAAGCCGCCAATAATCGTTGAAGCGGTAACAGCCCGGTCCCATGACCAGCGTGTTGCATTGATGGCCGATCGGCGTGAGGAAATCGCAGGCCGCGCCAATCGCCACCGCCATCAAGAACGGATCGGGATTGAGGCCGAGGCGCTGCGCCAAGCTCGCCCCGATCGGCGCCATCACCAGCACGGTCGCCGCGTTGTTGAGGAAGGGCGTGACCGCCATGGCGGCGATCAGGATCATCGCCACGGCGGCGACCGGCGGAATCGCGTCGGCGACGACGGCGAGGCCGGCAGCGATCAATTCCGCGCCCCCCGTGGTGCGCAACGCGTCGCTGACCGGAATCAACGCGCCGATCAGGACCAGGATCGGCCATTCGATGGCTTGATAGGCTTCCTTGAGCGTGATCGCGCCCGAGATCATGATGGCGACGGCCGCGCCGAAGAACGCGATGGCGACCGACACGGTGCCGCTGGCGGCGGCCGCCATGGCGACGGCGAGGATGAGCGCCGCGCGATAGCGGTGGCGGCGCTCGCCAAGCCGCAAGTTGCGTTCCGCCAGCGGCAAACAGCCGAGCGCGTTCGGCGCGTCGGCGACATATTTCTCCGGGCCGCGCAGCACGATGACGTCGCCGGCCTGGAGCCGCACGCGCTGCAAACGGCTGCGCACCGGCGCGCCGCGCCGACTGAGCGACAACAGATTGAGACCGTAACGGTCGCGCAGCCGGATCTGCTCGACGGTGACGCCGACGAGGATCGAGTCGGGCGGAATCACCGCCTCCATCACGGCCTGCTCGCTCTTGGGCTTGCTCTTGCCGTCCTCGTCCTCCTCCTCGGGCACCTCGCGGTCATGGACCAATTCGAGCTTGGCCTCGCCGACGATCTTCTCCAATGCGCTGGCGTCGCCCTGCACCACCAAAATGTCGCCGGCGAACAGCGTCCAATGTTCATTGGGAATGTAGCGCCGCGCGCCTTCGCGCATGATGGCGACGATCGACAGGTCGCCTTCGCCGAGCGCTTCGAAGTCGGCCACCGTCTTGCCGACGAGCGCGTTTTTGTCCGGTAGCCGGACTTCGGTCTGATAGTTGTCGTCGGTGAAGGCGTCCTTCGCGTCGGCTTCGGCGCGCTGCGGCAGCAGCCGCCAGCCGAAGGTGAGGAAGGCGATGCCGATGACGGTGAGCACGGCGGCCACCGGCATGAAATCGAACATGGCATAGGGCTCGCCGAGAATCTCCTGGCGCATTTTGGAGACGATGATGTTGGGCGAGGTGCCGATCAGCGTCATCATCCCGCCGAGCAAGGCGGCGAAGGACAGCGGCATCAACACGCGAGAGACCGGCGTGCCGTTGCGCCGCGCCAGTTGGAAGGCGATCGGGATCATGATCGCCAGCGCGCCGATATTTTTCATAAAAGCCGACAGCACGGCGACGATGCTCGCCAGCACGAGGATCTGCATCTCGCTGCTTTTCATCCAGCCGGCGACGGGCCGCATCGCCGCTTCGGCGATGCCGGATTTGGCGACGGCGGCGCTGATCACCAGTGCCGACCCGATAATGATGACGATGTCGTCGCTGAAGCCGCGGAACGCCGCTTCGCCGCTCACCACGCCGCAAGCGACGGCGGCGATCAGCGCCAGCATGGCGACCAGGTCGTAGCGGATCTTGTCCCACACGAAGAGGGTCAAGGCGCCGGCTAGAATGGCGAAGATCGCGATTTGCTCGAAGGTCATTGCGCTGTCCGGAAAACGGTCGCCGGATGCAGCCCCCGGCTTAGGCCAACGCCGTCATTTCGCAAAAAGTTCCGTGGCCGATGCGGCGAACGCGCAAGCGCTTGACGCGCTTGGCGAACCGGCCGCTGCGCTTCATCATAGGAGCGCGGCCTTCGTCATTTTTGGGATCACTCGCATGCGGATTTGCATTTTCGGCGCTGGCGCCATCGGCGGCAATCTCGCGGGGCGCTTTCACAAGGGCGGCGTCACGCCGTCGCTCGTCGCGCGCGGCGCGCATTTGGCGGCGATCCGGAAGAACGGCCTGACGGTGAATTACGCCGATGGCGACGTGCAAGCCTTCACGCCGCAGGCCAGCGACGACGCGCGCGATCTCGGCGAGCAGGACCTCGTCGTCGTCACCGCCAAAGCGCCCGCCTTGCCCTCGGTCGCCGCCGGCATCGGTCCGCTGCTCGGACCGCAGACGGCGGTGCTGTTCGTGATGAACGGCATCCCCTGGTGGTATTTCCAGAACCATGGCGGCCCGCATGACGACCGCCGCATCGAGCGGCTCGACCCCGGCGACGCCATGCGCCGCGCCGTGACGCCCGAGCGCGTGATCGGCGGCACGATCTATTCGTCCTGCAGCGTGACCGCGCCCGGCATCGTCGAGGTCAGCAGCCCGATCAACCGCATCATCATCGGCGAACCGACCGGCCAGATCAGCGCGCGCGCCGAAGCCGCCGCGAAAATCCTGATCGCCGGCGGCATGGCGGCGCCGGTGGTGGCGAACATCCGCGACGCGGTGTGGACCAAGCTGCTGTCGAATTTCTCGAGCGGCACGCTCGCCGTGCTGTCGCAATCGAGCTTCAAGACGATTTACGCCGAGGAGGCTTGCCGCGAGGCGACTCGCCGCACCTTCGCCGAAGGCAGCGCCATCGCCGTCGCCATGGGCTGCCAAGTTTCATCGGATGCCGAAGACGTGCTGCAGCGCCTGTCGCCGAGCGCGCACAAGCCGAGCATCCTGCAAGACCTCGAACTCGGCCGCGCCATGGAAGTCGACGCCATCTACGCCATCCCCTTGGAGATGGCGCGGCTGGTCGGCGCGCCAACCCCGACGCTCGATCTGCTCGTCACCTTGGTGAAATTGCGCGCCAAGGCGGCGGGACTCTACGGCGGCTAAGCGTCCGAGAGGCTGATCGCTTGCAGCGTCGCCGTTTGCCCGCCCGGCGTCGCCGTCACGGTCGGCTTGGTCGGCGTGATCTCGCCATAGATCGTCGCGAAGGAGACATCGGTGGCATCGCGGCCGACGCCGATCCGCACGACGCGATCGAGCGTTGCTTGCCGCGTCGGATCGAACAGATACCAGCGCCCCGCGAGATAGGCTTCGAAAATCGCGTGGAAATCCGGCGGCTGCAATCCCGCCGCGTAAGCGCTGACGAAGCGCGCCGGGATGCCGAGCGCGCGGCACAGCGCGATGCCGAGATGGGCGAAATCGCGGCAGACGCCGACGCGCGACACCAGCGTGTCATGCACCGTGGTGTGCGCGTCGCTGCTGCCATGCACGTAATCGAGATGCTCATAGATCCAATTGCAGATCGCCGTCACCCGGCTATGGCCGGTGGCGAGATCGCCGAATTCCTGCGCCGCGAGGCGATGCAGCTTGTCCGATTGGCAATAACGGCTCGGCAACAGATAAGGCTGGGCGGCGAGCGGGATGTCGGCCAACGGCACTTCATCCACCGTCGCCGGATCATGCGACAGGGCGGCGGGAGTCACCTCGGCACGGTAAACGACCGACACTTCCGAGGGAAAGCCGCGCGGCGGCGGCGCGATGCGCAACATGCGGTTGCCGTCCGCCGCGACCCAGGATTCGACCGCGATTTGCGGCCCGGCGTTGCCGGCCGAAACGCGCAGCCGTTCCTCGCGCACCGTTTGGCATGGCAGGCGCGACGCCTCGATCTGCAACAGCAACAAGCCGTCGCCGCGCGGATGAAAGCGCAGTTCGCAGCCGACGGAGAGGGTGAGGGGCGACGTCATGACGTCAGCCAACGCTCGGCGCGCGCGAAAGGTCCGGGAACCTATCTCAGCCGCGTAGCGCCTGCTGAACGAGCGTGTCGAGCGCGCTCAAGAACTTGGAGCGGTCCTGCTTGGAAAACGGCGGCGGACCGCCGCCGCCGCCGAGCTCGCGCAAATGGCGCGACAATTCGCGGCCGGCGAGCGCGCCGCCGATATTGTCCGGCGTCCACAGCTTGCCGTTGGGCGCCAGGGCGCGGGCGCCCTTCGCCAGGCAGCGCGAGGCGAGCGGAATATCGGAGGTGACGCAGACGTCTGCCCCGCCGATGCGTTCGGCGATCCAATCGTCGGCCTTGTCGGCGCCTTCGTCGACCGTGACCATCTGGACATGGGCGCGGCGCGCCGGCGGAATCGGCCGCGAGCCGTTCGAGACGACATGGACCTGCAATTGCAAGCGGTCGGCGACGCGATAGACTTCTTCGCGCACCGGGCAGGCGTCGGCATCGACGTAAATTTCCGTCATGATTTAGCGATGCCCGCCTAACGACGGGGCCGGTCGAGAAATTCGTCGAAGGCCACCATCTGCGACGCCAAACCCTGCTCGATCAGCGCGCGCACCAGATTGTCGCCGAGCCGTCCGGCGTCGAGCAACGCCGCTGGCGCTTGGCCGAGCATGAAGGCCATCAAGCCGAGGCGCGTCGGCGGACTCACGCTGTCGAATACGGCGCGCAGCTTCTTCACCGAAAGATCGTCGGCCATCGCCTCGTCGCCGGTTTCGGCCAGCGCCCGCTTGGCGCTGACGAAGGCGGCGTAATCGGTCAGGCCGGGCGACAGACGCTCGAGCTTTTGCGTCACGGCGGTCGCGGCCAGCGCGTCATTGGTGGCGCCCGCCGCCTGGGCGTAGGCTTTCGACTGCTTGAGCCGGGTATAGAACTGATCGCGCCGGCCATCGGATTTCGCCGCCCATTCGGCGGCGGTGAACAGCGAGGCTTCGTCGAACTCGGTTTCGGCGCCGCCATCGGTGCGGCAATAGACCGTGCCGTCCTCGACCATGTCGACGATATAGGCGCGGCCATCCTTGGCGTGGACGGTGGCGCCGGGGGCGAATTTGGATGCCATAAAACCTCGACAGCCTGCATCAAATTGAATTGCTTAATCATAGGCGATTGAAGCGGCCCTGAATACAACGCTGGCGGTCTCCCCGCTTAAAGTCGTGTTGCAGAGCCATGAACCGATGAATATGTTTCGCCATGGCCAGGGGGAACGAGTCAAACGATCGAAACGCGCCGGACAACGCCGCGATCGAGCGTTTCATCAGCCGCTGGCAAGGCCAGGAAGGCGGACAGGAACGCGCCAATTATCAGCTCTTCTTGAGCGAATTGTGCGACATCCTCGGCGTCGAACGCCCCGATCCGGCGGGCGCCACGCATGAAAACAACGATTACGTTTTCGAGCGCGTCGTCCGCGAGCCGCTGAACGACGGCAGCACCTCGGCGCGTCGCATCGACCTCTATAAACGCGGATGCTTCGTGCTCGAAGCCAAGCAAAGCCGTTTGCCCGGCGGCAAAAAGGAAGTCGCGCGACAGCAAACCGACATGTTCGGCGCAGAGCCACAAGCGAAACGCGGACGGCGCACCGCCGATCGCGGATGGGACGTGCTGATGATGAACGCGCGCCAGCAGGCCGAAGGCTATGCCCGCGCCTTGCCGACGGAGCACGGCTGGCCGCCCTTTATTCTGGTGTGCGATGTCGGCCATTGCATCGAGGTCTATGCCGATTTCTCGGGCCAGGGGAAAAACTACGCGCAGTTCCCCGATCGCCAGAGCTTCCGCATTTATCTAGAGGACTTGCGCCTGGAAGAGGCGCGCGAGCGGCTCATCCGCATCTGGACCGAGCCTCTCGGCCTCGATCCGACGCGGCAAAGCGCCAAGGTGACGCGCGAGATCGCCGAACGGCTCGCCGCCGTCTCGAAGGCGTTGGAGACCGCCAAATACCCGCCGCAGGACGTGGCGATGTTCCTGATGCGCTGCCTCTTCACCATGTTCGCCGAGGACGTCGGCCTGCTGCCCGACAAATCCTTCCGCGATTTGCTGCAGAAATGCGAGGCCGATCCGAAGAAGTTCCCGCATATGGTCGGCCAATTGTGGCAAGCGATGAACAGCGGCGGCTTCGCCTATGCCATCGAAGCCCAGGTCAAGCGGTTCAACGGCGAATTCTTCGCGCGCCATCAAGTCCTGCCCTTGGCCAAAGAGGAGATCGGCGAATTGCGCCAAGCGGCCAGCGCCAATTGGCGCGAAGTCGAGCCGGCGATCTTCGGCACCTTGCTGGAGCAGGCCTTAAGCGACGGCGAGCGGTCGCAGCTCGGCGCGCATTACACGCCGCGCTCCTATGTCGAGCGGCTGGTCATCGCGACGATCATCGAGCCGCTGCGCCAAGACTGGGCGCAGGCGCTCTCGACGGCGGAGCGCCAGCACTCGGAAGGCCGCACCAAAGACGCCATCGCCACCGTGCAGGCTTTCCATGACAAGCTGTGCAAGACCCGCGTGCTCGATCCGGCCTGCGGCACCGGCAATTTCCTCTACGTCTCTTTGGAGCTGCTGAAACGCCTGGAAGGCGAAGCGCTGGAAGCGCTCGCCGACCTCGGCGGCCAAGAAGCGCTTCAGGGTCTCGAAGGGCACGGCATCGACCCGCGCCAATTTCTCGGCCTGGAGATCAACCCGCGCGCCGCCGCTATCGCCGAACTGGTGCTGTGGATCGGTTACCTGCAATGGCATTTCCGCATCAAGGGCAGCGCGCCGGCCGAGCCGATCTTGCGCGCCTTCCACAACATCCAAGTGAAAGACGCCGTGCTCGACGCGACCGAGGAGCTGGCGCGCGACGCGCGCGGCAAGCCGATCACGCGACAGCGTGCCGACGGCGAGGAGACCGAGGTCTATAGCTACAAAGAGCCGCGCCGGCCGGAATGGCCCGCCGCGGAATTCATCGTCGGCAATCCGCCCTTCATCGGCGGCAAGGATTTGCGCGAACGGCTTGGCAACGAGAAAGCCGAAGCCTTGTGGGCCGCGCATCCGCAGATGAACGAATCGGCCGACTTCGTCATGTATTGGTGGGACCGCGCCGCCGAACTTCTGACGCGCAAAGGCACGGTCTTGCGCCGCTTCGGTTTCGTCACGACAAATTCGATCAGCCAAGTGTTCCAGCGCCGAGTGGTCGAGCGCCACTTGGCGGGGGGGGGGGGGCGCAAGCCGGTCTCGCTGTTGATGGCGATTCCCGACCATCCCTGGACCAAGGCGACGCGCGACGCCGCCGCCGTGCGCATCGCCATGACCGTGGCCGTTGCCGGCAAGCATCAAGGCGTCTTGCGCGAAGTGGTTGCGGAAACCGCGCTCGATTCCGATCAGCCGCAGATCGTCTTTCAAGATGCGGCCGGATCGATCAACGGCGATTTGACGGTCGGCGCCGATGTCACCAAGGCCACAAGTTTGCGCGCGAACGAAGGGCTCTGCTCGCCGGGCGTGAAACTTCATGGCGCGGGGTTCATCGTCTCGCCCGCCGAAGCCCGCCATCTCGGCCTCGGCGCGCGGCCCGGCCTGGAGCGGCATATCCGGGCCTATCGCAACGGCCGCGACCTGACGAGCCGGCCGCGCGGCGTCATGGTGATCGACTTGTTCGGCTTGGCGGCCGAGGACGTCCGCCAGCGCTTTCCCGAGGTCTATCAGCATGTCTCGATGAGGGTGAAGCCCGAGCGCGACCGCAACAACCGCGAAACCTACCGCGACAATTGGTGGATTTTCGGTGAGCCGCGTCGGGAGCTGCGCCCCGCTTTGACGGGTCTTCCGCGCTATATCGCGACCGTCGAAACCGCGAAGCACCGCGTCTTTCAGTTTTTGAGCGGGGATATCCTGCCTGACAATATGCTTTTAGCTGTTGCTAGCGATGATGCGTTCGCATTAGGGGTTCTTTCCTCATCAGCGCACTCCACTTGGGCGTTAAATGCGGGCGGCACGCTTGAGGATCGCCCTCGCTACACTAAGAGCCGCTGCTTCGATCCATTTCCCTTTCCCGACGCGACAGCCGCGCAGCGTGTCGCCATCGGCGAGATCGCAGAGGACATCGACGCGCATCGCAAAGCTCGGCTAACCGCGCATCCCAAGCTGACGCTCACGGCGCTCTACAATGTTCTGGAAATGCTGCGTGCCGGCAAACCGCCCGAAAGCCTGACGCCGGACGACCGCCAGATTTTCGACGACGGCCTGGTCCTCATCCTCAAGGAACTGCATGACCAGCTCGACGCGGCGGTAGCCGAGGCCTACGGCTGGCCGGCCGATCTCAGCGAAGAGGCGACGCTCGAACGGCTCGTGGCGCTCAACGCGGCGCGGCGCGCGGAGGAAGCGCGCGGCAAGGTGCGCTGGCTGCGGCCCGACTATCAGATTCCCCGCTTCGCCAAGCCGGGCGAGAAGGCGCAGCAGATCGAAGCCGACCTGGTGGCCGCCGAGGCGACGTTGCCGCGCGCCAGCTTTCCCGCCGACGAGATGGCGCAGACCGCCGCGATCATGGCGGCGCTGGCGGCATCGGAGAGCCCGCTCGCGCCGGCCGACATCGCCGGCGCGTTCCGCCAGGGCCGCCGCGTGCAGCCCAAGGTCGATCAGGTCCTCGGCGCTTTGGTCCGCATGGGCTTCGTCGCCAAAACGGGCCCTGCGCAAGCCGACGGCTATGCGCTCCGCCGCCACTGATTGCGCGATATATTTATAGAATTACTTTTTATCGACATATTTATCGGACATGTCGATATGCTCGACACGACCGCTATATATGTCGAAGAATTTAATTAATATCGACATATAGATTGATACATGTCGAAAATTCTATAATATATCGACATGACCTATCGCCCCGATCGCCCCTTCAATGGACTGCCGCCGCTGCCGCCCGCCAGCGATGTGGAAACGCGCGCCGTGTTGAAAGCCTGCATCGAGGCGCGCGCCGCGCTCGCCACGCTTAAAACCGCCGGCGCGCTGATTCCCGATCCGGCCATTTTGATCGGCAGCATCCCGATGCTCGAAGCGCAGGCCAGCTCAGAGATCGAGAACATCGTCACCACCGCCGAACAGATGTTCCGCTTCGCCGGCCTGAATGAAGAGCGCGCCGATCCCGCCACCAAGGAAGCCCTGCGCTATCGCCGCGCCTTGGACGAGGGAATTGCCTCCCTGCGCGACCGGCCGCTGTCGACGGCGACGGCGCTGCGCGTGTGCGGCGTCATCAAGGGCGTCGAGATGGATATCCGCGCGACGCCGGGCACGGCATTGAAGAACGCGGCTTCGGGCGAGATCGTCTATACGCCGCCTGAGGGCGCGGACCTGTTGCGCGACATGTTGGCCGATTGGGAGCGCTTCCTGCATGACGCGCAGGACATCGATCCGCTGATCCGCATGGCGGCGCTGCATTACCAGTTCGAGGCGATCCACCCTTTCACCGACGGCAACGGCAGAACGGGCCGCATTCTCAACCTGCTCTTTCTCGTCGAAGCCGGCCTGCTCGACGCGCCGACGCTGTATCTCAGCCGTCACATCATTCGCCATAAAGCCGATTACTATCGGCTGCTGCTCGCCGTGACGGTCGAGGGCGCCTGGGAAGAGTGGCTGCTGTTCATGCTGGACGCGGTGCGCGAAACCGCGATTTGGACGACCGAAAAAGTCGCGGCGATTCGCGCGCTGCTCGAAAAGACCTCCGAACGGATGCGCCGCGATGCCGGCAAAATCTATTCGCGCGAACTCGCCGAATTGATCTTCGCCAAGCCCTATTGCCAAATCGGCGATGTGGTGGCCGCCGGCATCGCCAAACGGCAAACCGCGTCCGTCTATCTCAAGCGGCTGTGCGAGATCGGCGTTCTTGCCGAGCAGGATCACGGCCGCGAAAAGCTCTTCGCCAACAGCAGGCTTTTAGCCTTGCTGACGCGGCCTGACGCTTAAAAAGCAGATGGGAAAAATTAGAGCCGCCGAAGGGTTCCGAACCCTCGCGCGGCGCTATTGGCCGGCCGCTTTGTCCTTGGCGCGTTGGATCCCGTCAGCGATCAAGGCCTTCGTTTCCTCAGGGCCGACCCATTCGACGATGGTCACCCATTTGTCTTTTTCCAGGTCTTTGTAATGCTGGAAAAAATGGGCGATCTGTTCGCGCAGGATGGCGGGCAAGTCGGTGTAGCTGTGCACGTCGCGATAAAACGGATGCAGCTTGTCGACCGGCACGGCGATGATCTTCTCGTCGGGGCCCGCTTCGTCGGTCATCATCAGGGCGCCGACGGGGCGGCAGCGGATCACCGCGCCGGGCACCACCGGCGTCTGGCTGACGACGAGCACGTCGCAAGGATCGCCGTCCTGCGACAGGGTGTGGGGCACGAAGCCGTAATTGGCGGGATAGATCATCGAGGTGTGCAGGAAACGGTCGACGAACAGCGCGCCGGACGCCTTATCCAGTTCATACTTCACCGGCAGGCCGCCCTGCGGGATTTCGATGACGGCGTAGATATCCTCGGGCGGCTTGATGCCGGCGGGGATTTTGCTGATGTCCAACGGCGTACTCCTGCTGACTGTGACTTTATGCCGCCGCCGCTCGGCGGTTTCGATGGTAAACGTCGACGCCGCAGGAAAAGCCCGGGCAGGCCGACGAAAAATCGCGCATGAAAGAATTGGAGCGGGCGAAGGGATTCGAACCCTCGACCCCGACCTTGGCAAGGTCGTGCTCTACCCCTGAGCTACGCCCGCTCTGGCGTAACGCCGTCCCCTGGGGGTCGCTGCGGGCCGTAAGTCCGCAGGAAGACCGGCAAATTCGCAAATTCGCGCGGTGGGGGTCGGCGAGAGGCCGGGATAATACTCAAAGCCGCCGGCTTTGCAACCCTCGCGGCCCTGCCCCTTTAAGGGTGCGAAACGCCGGGTTCCTGCGCTCGCCTCTTGCCCGCAGCCGCCGGAAGGGCCATTTATTAGGCCAATTCTTTCAATCCCCTACCGACCGAGAGAGATCATGGCAGGCTTTCCGGGCATGCCCGGCACCAAACCGCCGGCAGGCATGCAGCCCCAGGCGACGACAACCGTTTCCCCCACCGCGAGCGCCGGCTTCGGCAATGCGTCGGGCGCCGCCCCCGCAGGCGGCGATGCGGACGTCATCATCGATTCCTCGACCGCGACCTTCATGGCGGACGTGATCGACGCCTCGTTCGGGCCGGCGATCATCGTCGACTTCTGGGCGCCCTGGTGCGGCCCCTGCAAGCAGCTCGGCCCCAGCCTGGAAAAGGCCGTGCGCGAGCAAAAGGGCCGCGTCCGCCTGGTCAAGATCAACGTCGACGAGAACCAGGAGCTGGCGCAGCAGATGCGCATCCAGTCGATTCCCGCCGTCTATGCCTTCAAGGACGGCCGTCCGGTCGACGGCTTCGCCGGCGCCTTGCCCGACAGTCAAGTGCGCAAGTTCGTCGAGGGGCTTGCCAAGCTCGGCGGCCCGACGTCCGAGGAAGAAGGCCTGAAAGAGGCGATGGCCCAAGCCGAGGAGATGGCCGCCGCCGGCGATCTCGAGACTGCCATCGCGATCTATGCCGAAGTGCTGGCGCAAGCGCCGGCCAATGCCGACGCCATCGCCGGCCTCGCCAAACATCAGCAGGCGAGCGGCGACCTCGCCGCCGCCAAAGCGACGCTGGCGACTTACAAGCCCGAGCCCAACAAGCCCGAGCCGGCTGCCATCGCCACGCTGCGGGCCGCCATCGAACTGGCCGAACAGAGCGCCGGCGCGGTCGGCGAGCTGGACGCGCTGGCCGCCAAGGTCGCCGCCGATCCCGCCGACCATCAGGCGCGCTTCGATCTCGCCGTCGCCCAGTTCGGCGCCGGCAAACCCGACGCCGCGATCGACGAGCTGCTCGCCATCATCAAAGCGAGCCGCGAGTGGAACGAGGGCGCGGCGCGCGCCCAACTCGTCAAAGTTTTCGAGGCCCTCGGCCCGATGCACGAATTGTCGCAGAGCGGCCGCCGCCGCCTGTCGTCCATCCTGTTCTCGTAAGGGAGAGTTCATGGCCCGTGGCGTGTTCGATCCTGCCTTCGAGGATTTGCCGGGCCTGATTCCGGTCTTCCCGCTCGCCGGCGTGCTGCTGCTGCCGCAGGGCAAGCTGCCGCTGCAGGTGTTCGAGCGGCGCTATCTCGCCATGACGCGCGACGCGCTGCTGGCGCCGACACGGCTGATCGGCATGATCCAGCCGACCGGCCTCGGCGACGGGTCGAACGGGCCAGAGCTGTTCACGGTGGGCACCGCCGGCCGCATCATCAATTTTGCCGAGACCTCTGACGGGCGCTATCACATCGTGCTCGACGGGCTGATCCGCTTTCGCGTGCGCGACGAGGTCGATCTCAAGGACGGCTACCGCCGCGTCATGCCGAATTTTCTGCCTTACAAGGACGATCTGGAAATTTACGGCAGCGTGCGCGATCCGGGCCACACCCGCATCGAGCGCGACCGCATCTTGAAAGGCCTTGAACGCTACTTCGGCGCCAAGCATGTCGAAGCGAACTGGGACGCCATCCGCCAGCTCGACGATCGCGCGCTGGTGACCACGCTGGCCATGAGCTGTCCGTTCGAGCCGACCGACAAACAAGCCTTGCTCGAATCCGCCGACATCGCGACTTGCGGCCATACGCTCGCCGCCCTGTTGGAAATGGGCGCCGGCAGCGCCGAAGCCGGTTTCGGCGACAGCCCGCCGCCCCCTACTCGCCACTAGAGATTCGCATGACTGACAACGCTCCGCCCGCCAAAGAGATCGACCGCAAGCTGCTGGAGATTCTCGTCTGCCCGCTGACCAAGGGGCCGCTGCGCTACGACGCGGCGCAGCAGGAATTGATCAGCGACAGCGCCGGCCTCGCCTTCCCGATCCGCGACGGCATCCCGATCATGCTGCCCGACGAAGCGAGACGCCTCGATGATTGACGCCGCACGCCGCTTGCTCAGCAAGATCATGGGCGATTCGAAGCCCGGCCACGCGCATGACCATGGTCATGATCACAGCCACGATCATGGCCATGATCATCCGCACCCGCACGATCATGCGCATGATGATCACGCGCACGACCACGGCGATCATGGCCACACACACGATGATCACGGCCATGATCACCCCCATCCGCACGACCACGCCCATGGCGATCATGGACATGACCACGGCCACGATCATGGAGCCGGCGGCCATCACCATCACGAGCATGGTCCGGGCGCCGACCATCAACATCATTACGGCCCGCTGCCGGAAGAGATCCGCATGAGCCGCGAAGACAATCTCATCGAGATCGATTTCGACGACGGCGAGTCCTACCGCTATTCGGCGGAGTATCTGCGCGTCCATTCGCCCTCGGCGGAAGTGATGGGCCATGGCCCAGGCCAACAGATCACGGTGGCCGGCAAGAAGGATGTCTCGGTCGTCAGCCTGGAGCCGGTCGGCAATTACGCCATCCGCATCATCTTCGGCGACGGCCACGACACCGGCATTTTCTCCTGGGGCTATCTGCACGAACTGGGCGAGCGCGAGGAGCACCTGTGGCAGCTCTATCTCGACGCGCTCAAAGCGAAAGGGCTCAAGCGCGACGCCTGAGCCCTCGCGACTATGTCTGTGGCCTATGCCCGCCGGCGGTCTTCCGGCAAAGGCGGCAGGGCACGACCGTAGCTCGGCCCTAAAACGAAATCGGTCCAGGGATTGATCGCGCCGATCGCGATCAGCGCGCGGCGCATCATGTGCGACGGATGAATCGTGGCGCGCCGCAGTTGCGGCGCATTGATCTGCACTGTAGGGCCGTCACGCAATGTGCGGTCGATATCGAGGCAGGTCGAAAGCGGCACGGCAGCTTTGATCGCGGAATCGTCGTGCATGGCGTCACCGTCTGTTGGGGGGACCAGGGGACGCGCGCTTTTTATCGCAGCTTTGAGTCCCTAACGGGACGGCAAGGCGAAAGAAAGGTGACAGCGCTTTTTAGAGCGGCTCGCCGCGCGACAGGCGCGGCAGCTCGCCGACCAATCCCATGGCATGGCGCATGAAGAAGCCCTTGAGCGGGCCGGCGCGATCGACGACGCGAAAGCCGAGCCGGCGCGCCAGCACCAGCGGCGCGAAGCTGTTGGAGAACAGCCGGTTGAGGCCGTCGGTGATGCCGGCGAGCAGCACGTTGTCGAAGCGCCGCCAGCGTTCGTAACGCGCCAGCACTTCGCCGAAACCGATGTCGAAGCCGAGCCGTTTGGCATCGACCAGCACTTCCGCCAGCGCCGCGACATCGCGCAAGCCCAAGTTCAAGCCTTGGCCGGCGATGGGGTGAATGGCGTGCGCGGCATCGCCGATCAATACCAGGCGCTCGTCGGTGTAGCGTTCCGCGTGCAGCAAGGAGAGCGGATAGGACCAGCGCGGCCCGACGCTCTCGACGCGGCCGAGGAAGTCGCCGACACGACGCGAAATCTCGGCGTCGAAATCCGCTCTGTTCAAACTCAAATAGGCCGGCGCCAGGGCGGTCTTTTCCGTCCACACCAGCGATGAGCGGTGCCGCCCCTCAACATCGTCGGTCATCGGCAAGATGGCGAAGGGTCCGGCTGGCAAGAAGCGCTCATGGGCGACGCCATGATGCGGATGCTCATGGGCGACGGTGCAGACGATGGCGCTTTGCGGATAGGACCAGCGCGTCACCGCGATGCCGCGCGCAGCGCGCAGCGCCGAGTCCTTGCCTTCGGCGGCGACGACCAAGCTGGCGCGGATCACGCGGCCATCGGCCAGCGTGGCGACGGCATGAGCCGTTTCGTTGACGACGCTCGCCAGCTCGGCCGGCGCCAGCAGCGTCAGGTTCGGCAGTTCCGCCAGACGCGCGGCGAGCGCGGCGCGGATCACGCGATTCTCGACGATATGGCCGAACGGCTCGGCCGCTTCGTCCTTTTTGGCGAGCGCTCGCGAGTCGTAATGCACGAAGGCGAGGCTATCGCCATCGCTGACGCGAATGTCGCGGATCGGCTCGGCGACATGTCCTTGCGCCAGGACATGGTTCCACAGGCCGATGCCTTCGAGGGCGCGACGCGAACCGGCGGCGACTGCCGAGACCCGACCATCGAAGCCTGCGTCCAATTGCGCCTCCGGGGCGGCGCGATCGAGGGCGATGACGGCGAAGCCCGCTTGGGCGAGCGCCACGGCAGCGGTCAGGCCGACCATGCCGCCGCCCACCACCAAGACATCCGTTTGCAGAGAATTAGACTCGCTCATGGCCTGTACCTAGCACGGCCCCGGCAAGGATGGAAAAGCGCTGCGTCTGCCATCGCTGTGCGGAGAGCGACATAGGCAATGCCTTTGCCGTAATCGGGCGCGCCGATTTGGGAACAATCCCTGGCCTATCTGCAACTTATTCAGAATAATCTCTTTTTTGGCGTTTGCTGAAAAAATATGCATTTTCAATTTTTTGCAGCTTATATAGACATTGATCCATTTGACAGGCAGCAGCAGAAATCTCCCTTATCTCTCAAACCCTTGATTCCGTTAGGACGAAAGACCCCATACCGAGATCGGGAACAACGGCACGAAAGTTGAAGTGACAGGCGCGTGATGCCGTCTGCAATGGACGGCATCAGGGATTAGCCGTCTCTACTTGTTCGGCAACGGCCACAAGGCCCGCCTGCCCGACCTAGAAGATGAAAAATCGGCGATCCGTCACTTTGGAAGGGGACCTCCAAATGAAACTTGTTATGGCGATCATTAAACCGTTCATGCTGGACCCAGTGCGCGAAGCTCTGACCGAGCTGGGGATTCAGGGCATGACGGTGACGGAAGTAAAAGGCTTCGGCCGTCAGAAGGGGCATACCGAAATCTACCGCGGCGCGGAATACGCGATCGATTTCCTGCCCAAGACCAAACTCGAAGTTGCGGTATCCGACGACATCGCCGAGCGCGTCGTCGAGACCATCCAGAAGGCTGCCCACACCGACAAGATCGGCGACGGCAAGATCTTCGTGATCGACCTGCTGCAGGCCGTTCGGATCCGCACGGGCGAAACCAACGCCGATGCACTCTAAGGAGAAGACCACAATGTTTCGTCTGAAAACCCTCGCGGGCCTCAGCGCGCTGGCGCTCGGCATGACCGCGTCCGTCGGCGCCTTCGCACAAGAAGCGGCTATAGCCGCTGCGGCGCCCGTCTTCAACAATGGCGACGTGACCTGGATGATGGTCTCCTCGCTGCTCGTCCTGATGATGAGCGTGCCGGGTCTGGCGCTGTTCTACGGCGGCATGGTCCGCTCGAAGAACATGCTCTCGGTGCTGATGCAGGTGTTCTACACGGTCTGCATCGCCGGTATCATCTGGGTCGTTTACGGCTATAGCCTCGCCTTCACCGGCGGCAGCGACTTCATCGGCGGCTTCTCCAAGGCGTTCCTCTCGGGCGTCGACACCACCTCGGCCGGCGCGACCTTCACGGTCGGCGTCGCGATCCCCGAGATCGTGTTCATCTGCTTCCAGATGACCTTCGCCATGATCACCCCGGCCCTGATCCTCGGCGCCTTCGCCGAGCGCATCAAGTTCTCGGCCGTCGTGCTGTTCGTGCCGCTGTGGCTGACCTTCATCTACTTCCCGATGGCCCACATGGTTTGGTACTGGGCCGGTCCGGATATCATCGACGCCGCCGCCAAGACCCTGGCCGCAGCGACCGACGAAGCATCCAAGGTCGCCGCTCAGGCCGCTCTCGATGAGGTTCTCGCCGACGCGGGCTTCCTCTTCAAGATGGGCGCCATCGACTTCGCCGGCGGCACCGTCGTGCACATCAACGCCGGCATCGCCGGCCTGGTCGGCGCGATCATCATCGGCAAGCGCACCGGCTTCGGCAAAGAGCCGATGTCGCCGCACTCGCTGACCATGACCCTGATCGGCGCGTCGCTCCTGTGGGTGGGCTGGTTCGGCTTCAACGCCGGCTCCAACCTCGAGGCCAACGGCTTGGCCACCCTCGCCATGCTCAACACCTTCGTCGCCAGCGCGGCGGCGGCGCTGGGCTGGATGATCATCGAGTGGATCGCCAAGGGCAAACCCAGCCTGCTCGGCATCGTCTCCGGCGCCATCGCCGGCCTCGTCGCCGTCACGCCGGCTTGCGGCTTCGTCGGCCCGATGGGCGCGATCGTGCTCGGCTTCATCGCCGGCATCGTCTGCTTCATCTTCTGCTCGGCGGTGAAGAACGCGCTC
This sequence comes from uncultured Rhizobium sp., assembly GCA_964628235.1. Lineage (GTDB taxonomy): Bacteria > Pseudomonadota > Alphaproteobacteria > SMXQ01 > SMXQ01 > CAMAVH01. Next base: position 51,356 of record CAZVLU010000004.1, read on the forward strand.
GGCTACGACGACTCGCTCGACGTCTTCGGCGTCCACGCGATCGGCGGCATCATCGGCGCCATCGGCACCGGCATCCTAGTCAACCCGGATCTCGGCGGCGGCGGCGTCTACGACTACGTGGCCGGCGGGGTCGGCGCTTACGACCTCTCGACGCAGGTCATGGCGCAGATCAAGGCGGTGCTCGTCACCATCGTCTGGTCGGGCGTCGGTTCGGCGATCCTCTTCAAGGTCGTCGACATCCTGATCGGCTTGCGCGTCGCGCCGGAGGCCGAACGCGAAGGCCTCGACGTCGTCTCGCACGGCGAACGCGCCTACCACATGTAAGGCACGCTCCCCATCCCCTGGTTCGCCGGGGGATGGTTGGAGATTTCGGTCTCCTGCCATAGAAAATGCCCGGACGGCGCAAGCCCTCCGGGCATTTTTATTGCGGGCAATCGAACGTCGTAAAACTTACTTGTCTTCCGCCAAGCTGGTGCCGTCCGGTCGCGTCGTCGCCGGCACTTCCTTCACGGTGACGCTGCCCGGCTGATAGACCACGACGGGCGCCAGCTGCGGCGCGACGACGACAGGAGCGACGACAGTCGGAGCCGGCGTCACGACCATGGGCGCCGGGGCGACAACCGTCGGCGCCGGCTGAACGATGATCTGCTGCTGCGCGAACGCCGCGCCGGAAAAGCCGCAGAGAGCGACAGTGACGGCGCAAAGCAACTGATTTGAACTGGGCATGACATTCCTTTCCGCTGCTCGATCTTATGCGTTGAAAACGCCGGGCCTTCCGCGCCGGTTCCGTGATTATTTTCGGCTTTCCGGCGGAACCTCGGCCTAAAGGCTTTAGGGCGTGCCGATCGGCAGTAGCGGCGCGATGAGCGGCGGTTCGTCGGGCGAGGCATTGGGCAGTCGCGGCGTGCGCGGGCTCCATGGCGTCTCGGCATCGAGCAGCGGCGAGGTTTCGTCGCGGCGCGGATCCCCGGCGCGCGCCGAGTCCGGCGTGGGCCCGCTGATCGTCGGGCTCGGAGTCACCGCGTTGGGCAGGGGGTCCGGCGCGGGATTGACGGTTTGCGCAGAGGCGGCGGCGACAAACCAGCATAGGGCGACGGTCGCCCCGACCAGCAGAGATTTTGCGGCGAACATGGCAGTCCTCCCGCGTCGCGACGACGCTGTCAGTCAATGATCCCTGTAAACGCGGCGCAACGCCCATGAGTTCCTTGCGCCGCTTGTCGGGCGCTGGGGGCCCGCCTAGGATCGACGCCATGCTCAATCCCCGCCTCGACGACCTGCCGGGCTATCCTTTCGCGCGCCTGCGCAAGCTGCTCGATGGCGTTCAGCCCGCCGCAAATATATCCCCGACCGTCATGTCGATCGGCGAGCCGCAACATGCGCCGCCCGCCATCGTCGCCGAGGTGCTGGCCAACAGCGCCGAGGGCTGGGGCAAATATCCGCTGCTGCGCGGCACGCCCGAATTTCGCCGCGCGGTCGTAGGCTGGCTGACGCGCCGCTTTTCCTTGCCGCAAGGCTTCATCGCGGCGGACGAGAACATCCTGCCGGTCGCCGGCACGCGCGAAGCGATCTACATGTTCGCATCCGTGGCGGTAGCACGACGCGATGACGGCCCCCGCCCTTTGGTGCTGGTGCCTAACCCGCTCTATCACGTCTATGCCGGCGCGGCGCAGATGGCCGGGGCCGATCCGGTTTTCGTGCCGGCGGCGCGCGACAGCGGCTTTCTGCCCGACTATCTCGCCTTGCCCGACGACGTGTGGACGCGCACGGCGCTGGTCTATCTCTGCGCCCCGGCCAATCCGCAAGGCGTGTTGGCGAGCAAAGACTATCTCGCGGCGCTGCTCGCCAAAGCGGTGGCGCATGACGCCATCCTCGCCGTCGACGAATGCTATTCGGAAATCTACGACGCGGAAAAACCGGTCGGCGCGCTCGCAGCTTGCGCCGGTTTAGGGCCTGGGGCGGCGCGCGGGCTCGATCATCTCGTCGTCTTCAATTCGCTATCCAAACGCTCGGCCAGCCCGGGCCTGCGCTCCGGCTTCATCGCCGGCGGCCGTCGTTTGATCGCCGCCTTTGCCAAACTGCGCGACTTCGCCTCGAGCGCCACACCTTTGCCAATTATCGCTGCTGCCACGGAGCTATGGCGCGACGAGGCCCATGTCGATGCCGGCCGCGCCCGCTATCGCGCCAAGTTCGATCTCGCCGAAGCGGCGCTATCGCCGCGTTTCGGCGCCGTGCGCCCGGCCGGCGGATTCTTTTTGTGGCTGGATATGAAACGGGCCGGGCTCGGCGGCGGCGAGGCGGCCGCGCGCAAATTGTGGCAACGCGCCGCCATCCGAGCGCTTCCCGGCGCCTACCTCTGCCCGGAAAGCAACATCGGCCCTGGCGCGGACTATCTGCGCGTCGCCCTGGTGCATGACGAAACCCTGCTCGCCGAAGCCCTGCCGCGCTTCGCCGCAGCCTTATCCGACTAGACTCGCGTTTGCCAAACTCCCTCCCCCTTGCGGGGAGGGCTGGGGAGGGGGTGATGCGCGCAGCGCAATCGATCTCACCTGGCGCAGGGCAGCGTGCGCAGGCTGTCCGCGTCTTTCGCTTTCGTGGGGCCCCCCCCCCCCCCCCCCCCACCCCCGCGGGGGCAGAGACACGGCGGGCCCGCGGGGCCCGGCGGGGCCGAAACC
>CAZVLU010000004.1:54037-94676 GCA_964628235.1 uncultured Rhizobium sp.
CAACCCTCCCCCATCAAGGGGGAGGGCAATCGACCGTGCTGCCCGGCGTGACCGGCCGGGACATAACGCGAACATGGTTGCGCGACTCGTCTTGGCGTAGAATAAGAACGCCATGGCACGCACCTCCGTCGATACGGGCAAGTCCCCGTTCCTGCCGCCCGAAGCGAGCGCCTTCTTGCGTCGCCGCTTGACCGAGGGGTTCGGCATCCTGTTGCTCCTCGTCGGCGCAGCGCTGCTTTTCGCCCTGTTCAGCTACGACCCCCGTGACCCCTCGGGCAATGTCGCCGCCACCGGCGCGGCAACGAACAATTGGCTCGGCCCGATCGGCGCTTGGTCCGCCGACTTCCTGCTGCAGAATTTCGGCGTCGCCGGCGCGGTGATCGCGTTGGCCTGCGTCGCCTGGGGCTGGCGTATCGTCGCCAAGCGCGGCATCGCGCCGATTTGGCTGCGCATCTTGCTACTGATCGCCGCCATTCTCCTGATCGGCGCGGCCTGCGACGGCTTGGAGCGCATCGAGCTGGCGGCCAGCGGCGGCGGCTGGCGGCTCGGCGGTTGGGTCGGCGCCTCGATCTTCGCCCATCTCTATGCTCTGGGCAATTTGATCGGCATCGCCGACATCGGCGCGGTCGTGCTGGCGACCGGCGCTGGCATGTTCGGCCTGCTGGCGCTGATCGGCGCGCTCGGCTTCTCCTTCGCCGAATGGCGCAAGGCCGGCGGCGGCGCCGCCTGGGCGCTCGGCACCAGCGCCCGCGGCGGCATCGAAGGCGCCACGATCGCGGCGCGCACGACCAGCGATCTCGTCGCCAAGGCCAAGCGCCGCTTCACCAAGCGGCCGCGCGTCGAGCCGCGCTTCGCCGGCGAACTCCCCGACGATGATCCCAACGAAGCGCCGCTCATCGCCCTGCCCGATCCGGACGAGGATGACGATCTCGAGATCGACGCGAAGCCGGCGAAGAAACCGGCCCCGAAGAAGTCGCAAGACGAGCCGCTGATCGAAGCGCCGCAGAAGAAAGCGGCGCCGAGCAAGCGTGCCGCCAATCGCCAGGCGATTCTCGACCTCGTCGCCGAGGGCGAATATCAGCTGCCGCCGCTCGACTTGTTGAAGATGCCGCCCGAATCCAAGGTCGATCCCTCGATCAACAAGGACTCGCTCGAGCAGAACGCCAAGATGCTGAAATCCGTGCTCGAAGATTTCGGCGTGAAGGGCGAAATCCTCAAAGTGCGGCCCGGACCCGTTGTCACGCTCTACGAGCTCGAACCAGCCCCCGGCATCAAAGCCTCGCGCGTCATCGGCCTCGCCGACGATATCGCCCGCAACATGAGCGCGGTGTCGGCGCGCATCGCCGTGGTGCCCGGACGCAATGTCATCGGCATCGAACTGCCGAACGCCATCCGCGAGACGGTCTATTTGCGCGAACTGCTCTCGACCGCCGAATACGAGAGCACCGCCTCGAAGCTCACCCTGGTGCTCGGCAAGGACATCGGCGGCGCGCCGGTGATGGCGGCGCTCGACCGCATGCCGCATCTGCTGATCGCCGGCACCACCGGCTCGGGCAAGTCGGTCGCCATCAACACGATGATCCTGTCGCTGCTCTATCGTCTATCGCCCGACGAATGCCGCTTCATCATGATCGATCCCAAGATGCTCGAACTGTCGGTCTATGACGGCATCCCGCATCTGCTCGCCCCCGTCGTCACCGAGCCGGGCAAGGCCGTCGTCGCCCTGCGCTGGACGGTGAAGGAGATGGAGAACCGTTACCGCGCCATGTCGCAGCTCGGCGTGCGCAACATCGCCGGCTACAACCAGCGCCTCGGCGAAGCCTCCAAGCGCGGCGAGAATTTGATGCGCACGGTGCAGACCGGCTTCGAGAAGGAGACCGGCAAGCCGATCTTCGAGGAACAGCCGCTCGATTTGAAGCCGCTGCCCTACATCGTCGTCGTCGTCGACGAAATGGCCGACCTCATGCTGGTCGCCGGCAAGGATGTCGAATCCTCGGTGCAGCGCCTGAGCCAGATGGCGCGCGCCGCCGGCATCCACCTGATGATGGCGACGCAGCGCCCGTCGGTCGACGTCATCACCGGCACCATCAAGGCGAACTTCCCGACGCGCTGCAGCTTCCAGGTCACCTCGAAGATCGACAGCCGCACCATCCTCGGCGAATCCGGCGCCGAGCAACTGCTCGGCCAGGGCGACATGCTTTACATGGCCGGCGGCGGACGCATCTCGCGCGTCCACGGCCCCTTCGTCTCCGACGACGAAGTGAACAAGGTCATCAAGGCGCTCAAGGATCAGGGCACGCCCGACTATCTCGAAGCCGTCACCGAAGAGGACGAGACGGCGAACATGCCCGGCATGGGCGGCGAGGGCTCGGGCGACGATCTCTACGATCAAGCCGTGCAACTGGTCTGCCGCGAGCGCAAGGCCTCGACCAGCTTCGTGCAGCGCCATCTGCAGATCGGCTACAACCGCGCCGCCCGCATCATCGAGCGCATGGAGGCCGAGGGCGTCGTCAGCCAGGCCAACCATGTCGGCAAACGCGAAGTCCTGGCGCGGAATTTCGAGGAACGCACGTAAGCTTTCGGCGTTTATTCCTAGCGCCGCGTCCGAGCGCTTATTTCCGCCATTTTTTCCGGGTTAAGTCGCCTCTATGACCGAAACGACCTCCCTCTCCCGCCGCGCGCTGCTGATCGCCTTGCTGGCGAGCGCCGCCGCCTTCGCCTTACCCGCCCCCTTGGCCTTCGCGGCCAGAGCGGTGCCGGCGCCGTTGAACGACGCCCAGAAAGCCGATCTGGCACGCGTCGAAGCCTATATGAACGGCATCCGCACGTTGAAATCGGACTTCATGCAGGTGGCGCAAAATGGCGCGACGGCGCAAGGCGTCGTCGCCATTCAGCGGCCGGGCAATATGCGCATCGAATATGCGCCGCCGTCGCCCCATCTCATCGTCACCAGCGGCAGCTTCCTCGTCTATGTCGAGAAAGCCCTCAAGCAGTCGAGTTATATCCCGCTGACCTCGACCCTCGCCGGCTTTCTCGTGCGCGAGACTATCCGGCTGTCGGGCGACGTCACCGTCACCGCCTTCGAAAAAGACAAAGGCGCCATCCGCGTCACACTGGCGCAGAGCGACGACCGCGAGGCCGGCGCGCTCACCTTGGTGTTCAGCGACGCGCCGCTGCAATTGCGCCAATGGAGCGTGATGGACAGCCAGGGCCAGACCACGCGCATCAGCCTGCTCGACCCGCAGTTCGGCGTACCGGTCGATCCCAAATTGTTCGGCTGGAGCCGCCCCAAGGACTGGCGCGAAGAATAGGCTGACTCAAGCAGGCCTCGCGGCCCACAGGGCCGATCACGAATTCCTGAGCGCCTTGTTCAGGCTTCGTAGAGGCAAGCGTTTTCAATGATTTGCCGGAATTCCCCAGCCTCGGCCGGGACTCTTGATTGGCCGCAGAACCATCTTATCTGAGACTCAACGCGAGGCGTTCTGCCTTGCCCCGGAAATGTTTCCCCTGACATTTCCGCCGGCTCCTCGGAGCCCTGAACGCCCGGCGGATCCCCCTCCCGCCGGGCGTTCTCATTTTCAGAACTTGTAGCTGAGGCCGAGCGAGACGCTGTCGTAGTCGTAGCTCTCGTTCATCAGATAGATGCTGGCGTTGAGGACCAGGCTCGTCTGCTCGGTGAGCCGGTAGATCAAGCCGAGCGACGGGCGCAGCCAATCTTCGTCGAGGCCGCGGCCGGCGAGGAATGGCTTGTGGTCCATGATGTGATGCAGCGCCAGCCCCGCCGTGCCGTCGAGCCGCGCCGTGATCGGATGCAGCGCGGCGAAGGCGAGCGAGGCGCTGCGCGCGTTGGCCTTCTGCTCGGCCGGCGCGCCGTCGGCGAAGGATTGCCGCGCCTCGTCGTAGGCATAGACGCCGGTCAGCGTGAATTTCCAATCGCCGGCGGGATAGAGCGCCGTGGCGAAGAAGCTGGTGCTGACGAGCGTGCCGCTCGATTGATCCTTCGGCGCCCCGACGCCGAACTGATAGACGCCGTCGAGACTGCTGCGGCCGATCGAGGCGCCGACGGCGAGAAAGGGCAGCAGCATGATGCCGCCGGTCGCCCGCAGGCCCAATTCGTCGACCTCGCCGTTGATCGCGTTGCCGCGGTTGCGCAAATCGAGCCGCTGATCGGAATAGGTCAGGTCGATGCCGGCGAAGCCGCGGGCGCCGACGCGCGCGTTCAGTCCGGCCGTCGCGTAGTTCAAGGCGCGGGTCTCGGGCTGCGAAGCGAGCTTCGATTCCAGGTCGCCATATTGATAGCCGAGATTGCCGCGCCAGCCATGCAGCAGCTCCGGCGTGTCGCTCGGCCGCGCCATTTCGAGCAGCAGCAGCGCGTCTTTGGCCGGCGGATACATGTTGGGCTTGAGCAGCTGCGCCCAGGCGGCATCGCTGGCGAGCAATGCCGGCGCCATCCACAGCGCCATCCGCCAAGACAAGAGCTGCATGGATCCCCCGTTCGATTGTCCGCCGCGTTTATCGCGACATTTTGTCGCCGCGACAACGCTTTGAGACAAATCAAAAGAGGGGGATCGAAAGTGAGGGCCGAACGAAAACGCGACTTAAAACGAATTCGCGGAAGCAGGAGGACGAATCTTCGTGCCGCCCGGCTCCAGACTTACTTGGGGCCCGGTTGCGGAATGTTCATCACGCGCGTTACGAAAGCGGGCCGCGCTTTCAGGCGTTCGAACCAAGCCTCGACTTTGGGCAGATTCGGCTTAGGCACGGGGATCTCGTACCAGCGGTTGGCCATGATGCCGAGCGGGATGTCGCCCAGTGAAAATTCGCCGGCGACATAAGGACCCGGACCGAAGCTGGCTTCGAGGCGCTTCCACATCTGCGCGGCGCGGTCGCCGGCGGCGGCGATGGCGACCGGATCGCGGTCCTCGGGTCGCTTGCGCAGCACTTCGACGAAGATCGGATTCATCGCCGGCCCGAGCGTCGCCAACTGCCAATCCATCCATTTGTTCGCCGTCGCGCGGCCTTGCGGCGTGTTCGGCATCAGCCGGCCGCCGCCATGCGCCTCGTCGATGTAACGCAGGATGGAATTGGATTCCCACAAAAGGAATTCGCCGTCTTGCAGGGTCGGGATCTGGCCGTTCGGATTCACCTGAAGATAGGCCGGGTCCTTGCTGTTGCGCGGCTGGGTGCCGCCGGTCAGATCGAATTCGAAGGGCACATCCAGCTCGTCGCAGGCCCAAGTCACCTTCTGGCAATTCGACGAATTCTCGTAGCCGAAGAGTTTGATCATGCCGTTTCCCCTGTTGTTATTGGCTTGGTAGCACGAGCGCCCTGGAGAAAAAAGCGCCCCTAGCCCCGGCTGGAACGGCGCACTAATCTGCCGCACCGCGCGCCGTTCCCCGCCCGCCTCTCCCAGCAGGACACCCCCCGTGACCGATTTCCTGTTCGATCCGCCGCCGACGCCGAGCCTGCCCGTGGCCGGCAGCGCCCAACGCTTCGCCGTGCGCACGATCTATGCCTTCAGCGGCACGTATGGCGAGAATCGGCCCGAGCCGGCGGTCTTCACCAAGGCGTCTTACACGCTGACGGCCAACGGCGCGTTCGTGCCCTTTCCGGCGCAGACGGCGCTGTTCGAGCCGGAGATCGAACTGGTCGTCGCCATCGGCGCTGAGGCGCGCAATCTGTCGACGGCCAAAATCGCGCGCGATGTCGTGTTGGGCTATGCCGTCGGCCTCGATCTGACGCGCCGCGACTTGCAGCGCGGCGCGCGCAACGCCGGCCAGCCGTGGGACTTGGCCAAGACCTTCGACGGCGCCTCGCCGGTCGCGACGCTGCACCGCGCCGCCGACGTCGGCCATCTCGAGCGTGGCGCGATCAGCCTCGACGTCAACGGCGTACCGGCGCAGAACGGCGATCTCGAACAGATGTCCTGGTCGCCGCTGCAGCAAGTGGCGCTGCTCTCGAAATATGTCACGCTGCAACCGGGCGACTTGATCTTCACCGGAACGCCGAGCGGCGAAGTGCAGCTTCAGCGCGGCGACAGCCTGCTCGGCCGCATCGACGGCTTGACCGATTTGCGCGTCTCGATCGGCGCGCCGCAAACCTAATCAGAGAGAGCCATGCCGCTGCGCGTCGCCACCTGGAACGTCAATTCCGTCCGCCTTCGTCTGCCGCTCGTGCAAAAACTGATCGGCGAGGCGAAGATCGACATTCTCTGCCTGCAAGAGACCAAGGCGCAGCAGAGCGACTTTCCGTTCGACGGGCTCAAGGCGCTCGGCTTCAAGCATATCCATGCCCAAGGCCAAAAGAGCTACAACGGCACGGCGATTCTCTCGCGCCTGCCTTTCACGCCCGGCGACCAGACGCGCTGGTGCGACAAGGACGATTGCCGCCACACCATCGCCGTGCTGGCCGACGGCACAGAAATTCATAATTTCTACGTGCCGGCCGGCGGCGACATTCCCGATCCGGCGCTCAACGTGAAGTTCGCCCATAAGCTGCGCTTCCTCGACGAAATGCGCGACTGGTTCGCCGCACGGTCGAACCCGAACAACAAAATGATCGTCGTCGGCGACCTCAATATCGCGCCGCTCGAAGAGGACGTCTGGTCGCACAAGGCGCTGCTCAAAGTCGTCAGCCACACGCCGATCGAAGTGCAGAAATTCGGCGAGGTGCAACGCGCCCATCGCTTCATCGACGTCATGCGCAAATTCGTGCCGCCGAGCGAGAAACTCTACACTTGGTGGAGCTACCGCGCCGCCGATTGGGACGCCGCCGACAAGGGCCGCCGACTCGACCATGTCTGGGTCACCGGCGCGCTCGAAGACCGCCTGAAAGGCATGGAGGTGCTGCGCGCTGCGCGCGGCTGGGACCAGCCATCGGACCATGTGCCGGTCGTGGTGACGCTGAAATGACCTCACGGGGGCTCGTTCGCGCATGAGCAGCCGCGTCCTCGCCGGCGCGGCGATCGCCGGCAAGATCGCCCTGACGGTCGCCCTGTTGTGGTGGCTGTCGACGCGCGTCGACATCGGCGACGCCCTCGCCGCGCTCGGCCGCTTCGATCCGCTCATCGTCGCCGCCGGCTTGGCGCTGGCGCTGCTGCAGGTCGGCCTCGCCAGTTGGCGCTTCGCGCTGGTCGTGCGCCTCTGCGGCGCGCGCATCGGCGTCGGCTTCGCGTTGCGCGCCACGTTGGTCGGCGGATTTTTCAGCCAGCTTCTCGTCACCTTCATCAGCGGCGACGCGATCCGCGCTTGGCTGCTGTCTCGGCGCGGCCTGGCCCTCGGACGCGCCTTGGAGGCGGTGCTGCTCGACCGCGTCATCGGCGTGATCGCGCTCGCGCTGTTGATTCTCGTCGGCTTCGCCGCCTTTCTCGACCTCCTGCCGAACGAGACGCTGCGCGCCAGCGCCGTCTTGCTGCTCGCCGCCGCCTGGGGCGCCGTGCTGGCGTTCTTGCTGCTCGGCCGGGCCGGCGGCTTGTGCCACAGGCTGCTCGGCCGCTGGCCCTGGCTCGCTGGCCTGGCCTCGACCGGCCGGCATCTGTTCAGCGACAGCCGCGCCGCCTGGCTCGCGCTGGCGCTCGGCCTCGCCATTCACCTGTTGAGCGTCGCGATCTTCATCCTGCTGTTTCGTGGATTGGGGTTGCCGATCTCGCCGTGGCTCTGTCTCGTCGTCGTGCCGATGGTCATGCTGATCACCATGATCCCGCTGTCGATCGCCGGCTGGGGGCTGCGCGAAGGGGCGATGGTCGTCGCCTTCGCCGGCATGGACTTGCCCGACAGCGACATCCTCGGCGCGTCGATCGCGTTCGGCCTGATGATTCTGGCCGCGAGCTTGCCCGGCGCGGCGCTGTGGTTGAACAGCAAGCGGCCGCATAAGATTTGCGCGGGCGTCCATCCGGAAGCGTCAGGGTCGTGAAGCAACTCTCTCTCCGCGCAGCGCTCGCGCTCGCGGCCTTTGTCGCGCCGCTACTGGCCTCGCGCTATGGCGGCGCGGCGCTCGGTCGCCCGCTGTTCGACGCGCCATGGCTGGCGTTGCAATTCGCCAACGTCATGGTCGGCGCCGCCTTGCTCGCGGCGATCATCGCTATCGGCCTGCGGCGGTTCCGCCCCGACGGGCGCGCCATGCCGGCCGAGATCGCGCTCGCGCTGTGCGGCGCCGCCTTCGGGCTGGCGCTCGCCCTGAAGATGGACAGCGGCGTCAGCAGCGACGTGCTGTTCTTCGGCCTGTTGCCGGCGTCCGACGCGCAAGGCTACTACGACGGCGCGATGCGCTATCTCGCCACCGGCCAGCTCAGCGAATGGACGACGCGGCGGCCCTTCACCACGATGCATCTGGCCGGCCTGTTTGACTTGACCGGCGACGGCCTGCGCCGGGCGCTCGCGCTGCTCAGCGCTGGCTGCATGGCGTCGGCGACGCTCGTCGCGTCGATCTTCTATTGCCGCTTCGGTTTCGCCGCCGCCGCCGCCGCCTTCGCCTCGCTGTTCGCCTTCATCCATCTGACGCTCGGCACGACCATGTCGGAAAATCTCGGCTTCGCGCTCGGTTGCGTCGCCTTCGTGATGCTCGTTGACGCGGCGATGTCCGGACGTCGGGCGCTGGCGCTCATCGGCCTTGCCGTCTTGAGCTGCGCTCTGGTCACGCGGGCCGGCGCGCTGTTCGTGCTGCCGGCGCTCGCCCTGTGGTGCGGCTGGCGCTTCCGAACGGCGGCGGGCGCATTGTCTTGGCGCATGGTCCTGTTCGGGCTGGGCGCCGGCGCTCTCGGCTTTATCGCCAACAAGCTATTGACCGGCTTCGCCGGCGCGCCCGGCCAGCTCGCCTTCAGCAATTTCAGCTTCGTGTTCTACGGCCTTGCCGTCGGCGGCGAAGTCTGGACGCGCTTTTTTGTCGATTTCCCGCAATATGGCGACATCAACATGGCGGAGGGCGTCAAGGCGGCGGCGGCCTACCATGCTGCCCTGGCGCATATCCAAGCGGCGCCCTTCGATCTCATCAAGGGCGTGGCGGCACGCTACAACGATTTTCTGATCAATACCGGCTGGCATAAATATGTGCCGAACATGGCGTTGCGCGGCCTAATCCTATTGTTGGCGCTGATCGGCGTCGTCGCTTGCTGGCGCACGCGGACCGCCAATCTTTCGGCGCTGTTGCTGGCGGGGCTCGCCGGCATTCTGCTGTCGGTGCCATTTCTCGGCGATGGCGGCAGCCGCGTCTTTGCCGCGACCCATGGCTTCAGCGCCGCCTTCGTCGCGGTCGGCGCTTATGTGATTCAGCGTTGGGCGACGCGGAGCGTTTTCGTCGCCGCAGCGACGCCGACTCATCAGCATCGCATGGCCGTCTTATTGAGCGGCCTGCTGATAGCCCCTTTGCTGCTTGGCTTGGCCGCTAAGCCGCGTGGCATGGCGAGCGCCGAGCTCGCCTGCCCCGACGGCGAGATTTTCGACGGCCGCATCGCCGGCGCGGTCACGATCTGCCCGGCGGATGCCGCTGATTGCGTCGGCCTGCGCGCCGCATCGCTGCGCGCCGGCAATATTTGGAAGGTGCCGATGATCGCCCAACTGGCGGATGGCGCGCCGGTGCAGGCCGCGCTCGCCGTCTCGCCGACGGCAAAGCCCTTGTGGCTGTCGGCGCCGCTGTCGGCCGCTTGGCCGCGTCAGCAGTCCAAATTCTGCGTAGGCCCGGTCACGGAACCGCCAAGAATGGCGACGTACGGCGCGCCTTAAGGGGCTATGCGGGCGGCTTGGCGATCACGTTGATGCTTGCCGCATCGCCGATGAGCTTCGCCAGTTCAGCTGCGCTATATGGCAGCGCCGCTTCATCGCGCTCGCGGTAGAAGCGATAGCCGTTGGGCAGAAAATACGCGAGCAGCCGCTCGAGCGACGCGCCGCGTTCGGCCAGAACATAAGGCGCCAGCTCCATGACGAAGACCGGCCGCCGCTTTTGCAGCAGCGCGCTCGCCCCGGCGAGGATATCGCATTCGAAACCGTCGACATCGAGCTTGACCAGGGCGACAGGCGGATCGCCCGCGTCGGCAAGGATGCTGTCCAGGCTGCGCGTTTCGGCGCCCTGCGTGGTCATGGCCTGGCCGAGGTGCTTGGCATGCAGCGCCTCGCCGCCGGCCAGCGGCCAACTGGAATAGATCTCGCCGGCCGTCGGCGCGCCGTCGACCGCCGCGAGAAAGCATTGGCGCGCCGTCACGCGGCCAGCAATGTCGGGATTGAGCGCGAGATTGCGCTGCAGTTTTTCATAGGCGTAGCGCGTCGGCTCGAACGCGAAGACGCGGCCGGATGGTCCCGCCGCCTTGGCCAACTGCAGCGTATGCGCGCCGATATTCGCGCCGATATCGAGGACGAGATCGCCGGGACGAATGTGGCGCGCGCAAGCGGCGGCGGTGTCCGGCTCGAACTGGCCTTGCAGGAAGATGGCGAGGTCGATGCCTTCGGCGAGATCGAGGTCGTAGCGCACGCCGCGGCGCGCGACGACGGCGCGATCGGATTTGCCGAGCGCGCTGCGGCCAAGCTTGACGACATGATAGGCCAGCTTTGCGAGAGCGATTTTATGAGCGGTTTTCATCAAAGTCGCTCCAGCACGAACATCGCGCGCAACGCCGCGAAGCGGTGGATCGCGTCCGGCAGCAAGGCTTCGGCGCGGCTTAGAACGTCGACCACCGGCCACGGCAAGCCGATCTTTTGAAAGCCGCCGGTGGCGGCATAAGCCGCGATGCCGAACGGCTCGATATAGGCGAGCCGGAGCGGCGCATAAGCGGAGAGTTCGCTGCGCCGCGCCGTAAACAGCGTCCACGGGATCATGGCGTTGCCTTCCATCGCGCTTTTGCCGGGCGCGAAAGCCTGCGTCCACGGATCGGCGACGGGCCTGCAATCTTCATGATGCAGATAGCGATAGAACAAGCGGCCGACCGGTCCCGTCCAGGGCTCGACCAGCACGAGCCGGCCGCCCGGCTGCAACACGCGGGCGATCTCGGACAGCGCGCGGCCCGGCCGCGCCAGGTGATGCAGCACGTCGACGGCGACGATGTTGGCGAACGCGCCGGCCGCGAACGGCATGTCATGCACGTCGCCCGGCACCACGGCGGGATGGAAGGGCGCCACGTCGAGCCCGGTCATGCCAGGGTGATAATCGGCGAAGAAGCCCGGCCCGGCGCCGATCTCCAGCGTCGCGCCGGGACGCAAGCGCGCGATGATGCGGTCGAAAATCTCGCGCTGATAATAGAGCCGCAGCGCGCGCTTTTTCTCCCAAGCGCGGCGGTGCGCCGCGAAGATGTCGCCGGCGCTCTGCACGCCGGCCTGTTGTCGAAGCTGCGTCACGCGACCTTCATCTTGCGGAAGGCGAAGACGACCATGCGCAACAAAAGCCAGCCATGGCGGAAGCGCGAGATGTTGGTCTCGCCATAGGTGCGGTCGGCGTAGCGGATCGGCACCTCGACGACTTTCAAACTGAGCTTGGCGGCGCCGAAGATCAGGTCGAAATCGCCGAACGGATCGAAATCGCCGAAATAGGCGCGGTTGGCGACGATCTGCTCATAGTCGCGCTTGCGCAGCACCTTGGTGCCGCACAGCGTGTCAGTGAGGCGCTGGTTGAGCAGCCAGGAAAAGATCGCCGCGAAGCCGCGGTTGGCCAAAAAGTTCAAGAAGCGCATGGCGCCTTTCTCGAACGGATAGACCAGCCGCGTGCCGTTGACGAACTCGCCTTTGCCCGAAGCGACGGCGGCGACGAACTTGGGCAAGGATTCCGGCGGCACGGTCAGATCGGCGTCGAGGATCATCAGCACCTCGCCCTCGGCGGCGGCGAAGCCCTTGCGCACGGCGTCGCCTTTGCCGCGGCCGTCCTGCTTCATCACGCGAATCGCATGATCCGGATAGGCCGCCTGCACGCGCAGACATTCCTCATAGGTGCCGTCGCTGCTGTTGCCCTCGACGAAAATGATCTCTTGCTTGGGACCGAGCCGCGGCGTGCGGGTCACGGCGGCCTCGATGTTGCCGCGCTCGTTGCGGCAAGGCACGACGACGCTGACCGACGGCGCATCGGGACTGATATGGCGCAACGAGCGGGCGACCACGTAATGGCGCAGGCACATATGGCGAATGAGCGGCAGCGCCGCGATCGACGCGTTGACCAGCCAGCCCAGGCCGAACAGGCGCTTGGGCACAAGCTGACGCCATTCGCGGCGCACCACGTCGAAATCGCCGAGATCGAGCAAGGCGGCCACGTCGTCGGCGCCGAACCAGTTCTGCTGCGGTTGCGGCATCTTGCCGCCGAATTTCTCCGCCAGCGTCATGATCGGTTCCCACAGCGGCGAATAGTAGGCACAGACGATGCGCGTTTCCGCGTGGCACACCTGGTGCAGCCGATCGAGCATCACCTGGCAATCTTCAAGATTGCCCAGCGTATCCGACAGCACGACATAATCGAACGAGCCTTGCAGCGCGGCGATGGTGGCGTCGTCTTCGATGTCGCCGACGATGAATTCGAAGGCCGGATAGGCGGCGCGCGCCGTGTCGATCATGCGTGGGCTGATGTCGATGCCGACGCCGTGGGCCGGGCGCAATTCGGCCAGCAGCTCGCCCGCGCCGCAGCCCAACTCAAGCACGCGTTTGCCTTGGGGAATCAGGAAACGCATATAGCGCCAATCGGACTCGTAGAAGAACCGATTCTTCTCGATCCATTCGGCGCGCGTCGACGCGATGGCGTCGAAATGCGCGCGGATGTCGTCTTTATGCTTGGACAAAAATTCCCCCACAACGCCGCCTCGGCGCGGGGGTAGATATGGAAGAACTTGACGCCGCTGGCAACGGAGAAGCGCGGCTATTGCGCCGAACGCTTAAGGCGCGAGCCTGTAGCCGCCGCGTTCCGTCAGCAGAATCTCCGCCGCCGCCGGGTCGCGTTCGATCTTCTGCCGCAGGCGATAAATATGCGTCTCCAGCGTGTGCGTGGTGACGCCCGCGTTGTAGCCCCACACTTCGCCGAGCAGCGTGTCGCGCCCGACCACATGGTCCTTGGCGCGGTAGAGATATTTCAGGATCGCCGTTTCCTTCTCGGTCAGGCGCACCTTCTTCTTGCCCTCGTCGGCCTGCAGCAGCTTGGCCGAGGGCCGGAAGCTGTAAGGGCCGATGATGAAGACGGCGTCCTCGCTCTGTTCATGCGTGCGCAACTGGGCGCGCAGCCGCGCGAGCAACACGCCGAGGCGGAACGGCTTAGTGATGTAGTCGTTGGCGCCGGAATCGAGGCCCAAGATCGTGTCGGCTTCCGAATCGGCGCCGGTCAGCATGACGATGGGGCATTTGACGCCGGAGCGGCGCATCAGCCGGCAGACCTCGCGGCCGTCCATGTCGGGCAGGCCGACATCGAGGATGATCGCGTCGAAATAGTCGGTCTTGACCACCTCGAGCGCCTTGGCCGCCGTATCGGCCTCGACGGTCTGAAATTCTTCGTGGAGCTGGAGTTGCTCGGCGAGCGTAGTGCGGAGGTCCTCATCGTCGTCGACGAGGAAAATGCGCTTGCCGGTCTTGCCGCCGTTGCTGTCGTTCATGGCCTGGTGAATATAAATCAAACAAGGCTGGAATAAGGCGGCGCAGCATAGCCCAACGGACTTGCCGCGCAAGTCGGCCCGGCGAGCCGCAGGCTCCACCTTCCCACGCCTGCATACGGGCCGTTCGCCTTGGCGGATCAGTGGTTTAATGCGAGCCCCGGAGGATAGGCCAGGGGCTCTAGGGTGGTCAGCCGGACGGCCCCATGATAAGCAAGCTAGGCCGCTTCGGCGCGTTCGCTGATCGGCCCCTACCGGCTTTGCAGTTCGCGCCCCATATTCACGATCTCATGTCCCTCCGCACCCCCTCTTTAGCGCCCAGCGCCGCCGCCCCTGACGCGCCCAACGATGCCGGCACGCCGGAGCCGTTGATCGCCGTCGACCGCGTGCTGGCCGATTTGCGGCGCGGTCGGCTCGTCGTGGTAACCGACACAGCCGGCGCGTTGCTCGTGCAGGCCGCCGAAGCGGTGACGCCGCAAAGCCTGGCGCGTCTCGCCGAGCTGGCCCAAGCCCCGGCCCTGCTGGCGCTCACCGAACGGCGCGCCAACGCCATCGGCTTGCCGGGCCTCAAAGCCGCGACGGTGGCGACGCTCGAGATCGCCGACGGCACGCCGGCGCAAACCGTGCGCGACATCGCCGATCCCGTCGCCGACATCAGCTTTCGCCTGCCGCCGCTCCGCGCCCTCGCCGTCGAACTCGCCGCTTGCGCCGAGGCCGCCGTGCATTTGACCAAGCTGGCGCGCCTGTTGCCGACGGCGCTGATCGCGCCGCTGGCGCTGGCCGATGCCGCCGCGATCATCGAGGCCAACGATCTGCTCGCCGTCGAGGCCGGCGATGTCGCCGCTTACGACATGCGCGCGGCGCGCAGCCTGAAGCCCGTCAGCCAGGCGCGCGTGCCGCTGTTCGACGCGGAAAACGCCCGCATCGTCGCCTATCGCCCGAGCGACGGCGGCATCGAGCATCTCGCCATCGTCATCGGCGAACCCAAGGCCGACCAGCCGGTGCTGATCCGTCTCCACTCAGAATGTTTCACCGGCGATCTGCTGGGCAGTCTGCGCTGCGATTGCGGCGATCAGTTGCGCGGCGCCATCGCCGCGATCTCCGACGCCGGCAGCGGCGTGCTGCTCTATCTCGCCCAGGAAGGCCGCGGCATCGGCCTGGTCAACAAGCTGCGCGCCTATCAGTTGCAAGACGGCGGCGCCGACACGATCGACGCCAACGAGCAACTCGGCTTCGACGCCGACGAGCGGCTCTATATGCCGGCAGCGCAGATGCTGCGCGATCTCGGCTACGGCCGCGTCCGCCTGCTGACCAACAACCCCGACAAGGTCGCGGCGCTACAGGCTTGCGGCATCGATGTCGTCGAGCGCGTGCCGCACGCCTTCCCGGCGACGGCGCACAACAAGGCCTATCTCGAGACCAAAGCCAAACGCAGCGGGCATTTGTTTTAGGCCATCGATCTCAGGCCTGGTTCAAGTCTTCGCCTAACGGCCGCAACTTTTCCCAGCACGTCATGCCCGCACTTGGCCCGGGCATCCACGCCTTACGGCGCGGATAAAAGAAAAAGGCGTGGATGCCCGCAACAAGTGCGGACATGACAATGAAAATGTAATCCGCAGAAAATCCGGCAAAAACTGCCGGGACGAGGCTGCCGAGTGGCGCTTTCGGTCCTCGCCAGCCAGCATCATACCATTGATATAGTTGGGTTTTCCCGTGGCCCCAGGCTTGCTAGTTAGCTGAGCCATGACCAACGATATCGCCAGCCTGCCGCCCGCAGGCGCCCTGATGAGTCCCTCGACCGGCGCGCCCTCCGCTCAGGAGCGCGCTGCGCCGACGACGGAGAAGGCTGCCGCCAAAGACGAGCGCGGCTTCTTCGATCGCATCTGGGGCAAAGAGGGCTTCAGCTTCGGCGCGCTGATCGACATCATCAATCCGCTGCAACATATCCCCGTCGTCGGCACCGTCTATCGCGCCATCACCGGCGACAATATCGGCCCGGCGGCGCGCATCGCCGGCGGCAGCCTGTTCGGCGGCGTCATCGGCCTCGTCGCGTCCGGCATCGACGCGCTGGTCAAAGAAGAGACCGGCCGCGACGTCGGCCAACATATGCTCGCCATGCGCGGCGACGAAGACGCCCCCGCCGATCCGACGACGCCGACCGGCCGGCCCGAACGCGATGGCGTGCTCTATGCCGGCGACTTCTCGCCGCGCCCCGCGACGACTGCGCCGCTGACGGCGCCGGCGACGTTGCTCGCCGACGCCAAGCCCGAGATGCCGGCGCTGCCGCAAATCGCCAGCGCTGTCACGCCAACGCCGACGCAACAGGCTGCGGCGCGCGCGTTCCCCGTCGCCGCCGCCCAGCATGAAGCGGCCAATGGCGTCGGCGGCAGCGCCGTGCCCTTCGCCAGCACGGTCAATCGCGGCAAGCGCGCCAACGCCCTGCCGACGCCGCAGACCCTCGCCGCCGACCCCGCGCTGCTGCGCCAGATGCAATCGACGCGGACGCAAGGCGCCGCGATCCGCGCCACCCTGTCGAGCGACGCCGCGACGCCGGCAAGTTTCCTCGACTACACGCCGAAGAACGCGGCGCTGCGCGGCGCCGAGCTGGACCAGCGCCAGCAGACCAAGGCGCAGGAGAAAGGCAGCGCAGCCGAAGTGCCGACGCGCATCGACCCTGCCAGTTCGCCGCAAGTGCCGGCCGACCTGATCACGCGCATGAACATGGCGCTGGAAAAATATCAGACGATGCAGCGGGTCACCGACCGCCCCGCCGTGAACATCGCCCAATAGGGTTTCTCGCTCATTGACTGCCATGCCCGGCTTTGGCGTCCGGCCATGACGGAACAGAAACTTCCTGCCGCTCATTCCAGCCGCTATAACCGGGCGATGGATATCGCCGTCTGGTCCGACCCCGAAAAAATGCCGCGCCATCGCGGCGAATTGATCTGGCCGCGCCATCGCGTGCCCTGCGCTTTGGGCCGCGCCGGCATCAATCCCGACAAGCGCGAGGGCGACGGCGCGACGCCGGTCGGGCGCTTTGCCCTGCGCCGCGTTCTCTATCGCGCCGACCGCCTGACCCTGCCCGAGATCGCCTTGCCGGTCTCGGTCATCGAGCCGTCGAGCGGCTGGTGCGACGATCCGAACGACAAAGCCTACAACACGCAGGTCGTGCTGCCGCACAAGGGCGGCCATGAACATCTGTGGCGGCTCGACCATCTCTATGACGTCATCGTCGTCATCGGCCATAACGACGCGCCGATCCGGCGCGGCTACGGCAGCGCCGTGTTCCTGCATGTCGCGACAGAGGATTACGCCCCGACCGAAGGCTGCGTCGCCGTCGCGCTGGACGATCTCATCGAATTGCTGGTGGCGGCGAAGCCGGGCGACGAATTGATCGTCGCGGGATAAGACGAATACAAATAGATTTCCACTCGTCATGCCCGGGCTTGGCCCGGGCATCCACGCCTTTTCGTTTATCCGCACCGCAAGGCGTGGATACCCGCACCAAGTGCGGGCATGACAGTTTTAATGACCCGCGCTGTTTTTATCTAAGGCAGTGACCGGCTTCACCGGCGCCCATCACGCCTTCGCCGAAGTATCCCGCGCGCCGAAGATCGCCGTGCCGACGCGGACATGGGTCGCGCCGAGGCGCACGGCGATAGCGTAATCGGCGCTCATGCCCATGCTCAGTTGCGACAAGCCGGCGTCCTTCGCCAATTCGCGCAGCAGCGCGAAATGCAGCGCCGGCTCCTCGCCGAGCGGCGGGATGCACATCAATCCGACCACCGGCAAATGTTTTTCGTCGCGGCACCAGCGCGCGAAGGCTGCCGCTTCGGCGGGCAAGATGCCGGCCTTCTGCACTTCTTCGCCGGTGTTGACCTGCACGAACAGACGCGGCCGCTTGCCCTGCTTGTCCATTTCGGCTGCAAGCGCGTCGGCGAGCTTGGCGCGATCGAGCGACTGGATGACGTCGAACAGGGCCACGGCGTCGCGCGCCTTGTTGGTCTGCAACGGGCCGATCAGATGCAACTCGAGATCGGCGTGCGTCTCGCGCAGCGATGGCCATTTCGCCTGCGCTTCCTGCACGCGGTTTTCGCCGAACACGCGCTGGCCTGCGGCGAGCGCGTGGCCGACGGCGGCGGCATCGTGATTCTTACTGACGGCGACGAGCGTGACGGCGGCCGGGTCGCGGCCGCCGGCGCGCGCGGCTTCGGCGATCTCGGCGCGCACCCGCGCGAGATTTTCCTCCAGCGATGCGCCTGAAGCGGGTTGTGCCAAGTTGTCTGCCATATAGGATGAGCCGCGCCATCGGGGTGAGGGAATGGGTTCGAGCTTAACAGACGTCGCGCGCCATCTCAATTTGGCCCGCAGAGCTTTGTCGACGAGATCTCCGCGTCAAGGAGATGAATCGCGCCCCGGCGTCTTGCCCTCGGTCATCTTGATGACCGACGCGCGGCGCGGCCATGATCCGCTGGCCGATGTCTTGCGCCTGCCGCAAGGCGCCGCCGTGATCTTTCGCCATTACGAACTCATGCCCCAGGCGCGGCTCGCGCTGGCGCGGAGCCTGCGGGCGGCAACCAAAGCGCATAACGTGAAGCTGCTGATCGCCGACGACATCCGCATGGCGCTCGACGTCCATGCCGACGGCCTGCATTTCTCCGAGCGCGCGTTGCGCCGCGCCGGGACGCGTTTGCGCAAGCGGCCCCATTGGCTGATCACGGCGGCGGCCCATTCGGCCCCGGCGCTGCGCCGCGCCGCGCGGGCCGGGGCGACGGCAGCGCTGCTCTCGCCGGTCTTCGCCACCCTGAGCCATCCGGGCGCCGCGCCGCTCGGCGTCCTGCGTTTTGCCGCCCTGGCGCGGAACAGCGCCCTGCCGGTCTATGGCCTCGGCGGCATCAACGACCGCAGCGCGCGCCGCCTGCGCGGCTCGGGCGCCGTCGGCATCGCCGCCATCGACGGCCTCAGCCGGCGGCGCGGCGCGACAGTCGATAGAGACGACGATCGTTTTCAGACGTTGGGTTGAGCGCAGAACGGCGCTAAATTGGGTCCATGATTTCCTTCGCCGACATTCTCGCGCCGATCACGCCGGAAACATTTTTCGCCGAGCATCATGGCCGCCGCTGGCTGCACATCCCTGGCGCCAGCAGCGCGGCTGGCCGCGACAAGTTCGCATCCGTCATGTCGCGCCCCAAGCTCGACGGCATGATTTCGACCATCGGCATCTGGAACGCGCAGTCGCTGCGCATGGCGCGCGACAGCAAAATGATTCCCGCCGCCGACTATTGCGATGGCGAAAACAAGCCTGACGTTCAAAAGGTCCAGCGCCTTCTCGCGGATGGCGCAAGCCTGGTGTTGAACGATCTCGACCTCCAAGCGCCGGGGCTCAACGGCATCTTCGATTTGGCCCGCGCCCTGGAAGACACGCTTGAAGCGAAGGCGCAGTCCAACCTCTACAGTTCGCCGCGCGAGCGCCAGGCCTTCGCCAGCCATTACGACTCTCACGACGTCTATGCCGTCCATGTCGAGGGCGAGAAGCTGTGGCGGATCTATGAGGGGCGCGCCGAACTTCCCATCGAACATCCGGCGTTCAAAAGCCAATCTCCGGAGGAGAACGCGCGCGCCAAAGGCAAAGTGATCGCTGAGGTTCTGATGCAGCCCGGCGACCTCCTCTATCTGCCGCGCGGCCAGTATCACGACGCCGTCGCGCAGTCGGAACGCACGACGCATGTCGCGTTCGGCGTCGTCAGCGTCATCGGCATGGATGTGGTGAGCGCGCTTTACGCGCGGGCGGTGGAAGACGTGATGTTCCGCGCCGACATGCCGCGCCGGCATGGCCAAGGCCCGAACAGCGGGCAAGCCGCCTTCGACGAACGCATCGCGGCGCTCGGTCGCCGGCTCGCCGAACTGGCGAAGGCGCCCGACGTCATCGAAGCGCTGCATAAGTTTCAAGACGACTATCGTTATCGCGCGAAAATGCTGCCGATCCTGTTTCGTCCGACATCGCGCGATTTCACCGTGGTGTCGCACGGCGGCCGATGGGCTTTGGCGCGCGACGGCAAAGGCGCGCCGATTCCGCCCGGGCTGGACCGTCCGGTCGCCTGGATCGTCGCGCAAGAGTCCTTCATCGAAGACGATCTCGCGCGCAGATTTCCGGCCATCGACGCCGAGGCGCGCGGCGAGCTGCTGCGGTCTTTGCTGTCGATGAAAGTGATCGCCGCCGGCTAGGCGAAGGCCGCGCGCAAATCCTGCCGCAAACGATCGAGTGCCTCGCGCCAAGACCGCGCCGCCGTCTGGCGATAGATGCGCGAAGCTGGAAACCACGGCGATTCGTCGCCCTCGGCCATCCAGCGGAAATCCGGCGGCGCCGGCACGAGAACGCGGCAGGGACGATCGACCAAGGCGCGCAAATGCACGTTGGTGTTGCTGACGCAAACGTACTCGTCAAGGTGCGCGAGCAGCGCCAGCATGCCCTCGAGATCGTCGTTGAGCGCCGTCATATCCTGCACGGGCCGGCCCGCCGCAGCGGCAAGGGCGGCGATCTCGCCCTGTTGCGGCAAGCGCTGCAGCGCGATCAACGTGCCGGGCAGGCCGGCGAGCGCCGCCCCCAGGTCGGCGAGCGGTGCCAGCTTGAACAGCGCCCCCAATCGATCTGCCGTGCCGGCGCGCCAAGTGACGCCGATATAAGGCGGCGGCCCGCAGGCGGCGAGCTCGGCCGCGATGTGCGCCGCACGGTCGGGCAGCGGCGCGATGCGCAGCGAGGGCGGAATATCGCCGGCGCCGGCCATGCCCAAGGCCAGCGGCAAATCGCCGACGACCAGGGTTTTGTCGGCTGCCGGCCGCGCCGCGCGATCGCTGGTCACGCTGTCGAGACCGGCGACGCGGCCGATCAAGCTGCGGATTTTCGCATCCGTCTCGACGCTGATGCGCGCCGCGCCGCGCCGGCGCAGCTCTGCATGAAAGCGCAGGAAGAAAATCTCGTCGCCGAGTCCCTGTTCGCCGAGCAACAGGATATGGCGGCCGGTGATGTCGGCCGGATCGAGCGGGCCTCGCAAGACATGGGGCGCCAGATCGCTTCTGCAATCGCGCGCCGCGTAGTCGCGCCAGCCGGTCTCGAAACGGCCCGTCGTGAGCCGCGCCATGGCGCGATTGTGCCTGGCGCGACGATAGTCCGGCTTGAGCCGCAAGGCTTCGTCATAGGCGGCGATGGCGGCGTCGTAGCGCATCATCGCGTCGTGACAACTGCCGATATGGGAGTGGACTTCGGCGACGCCGGGGCGCAGCGCCAACGCCTGTTCGAACGCGCCGATCGCCTCATCGTAGCGGCCGCTTTTCTTCAGCGCGTTGCCGTAGGACACGCGGATGATCGCGGCCTGCGGCGCGATCTCCAACGCGCGGCGCAGCGTCGAAAGCGACTCTTCGAGCTGCGACGCCTCTTGCAGCGCGATGCCGAGGCTGTTCAGCGTCAGGGCGTTGCCGGGATCGGCGGCGGCGGCGCGGCGCAGCGGCGCGATGGCGTCGGCCGGCCGCTCTTCGAGCAGCAGCGCCTGGCCCTCGTTGGCGAGCGCGAAGGGATTGTCCGGGTCGAGCGCCAGCGCGCGCGCGATGGCGGGGCGCGCCTCGGCCGCGCGGCTCTGCTCAAGCAGCGCCGCCGCGAGATTGTTGAGCGGCGCGATCTCCTGCGGCGCCGCTTGCGCGGCGCGGCGAAAGGCCTGGGCGGCGCCGTCGAAATCGGCTTGGGCGCGCAAGGCGAGCCCGAGCTGCTGCCACAAGCCGCTCTGGCCGGGCGCGAGCTTGACCGCCTGGCGCAGGCTGGCGATCGCCCCGGCGGCATCGCCGGACGCCTGCCGCGCCTTGGCGAGGTTGGCATGATAGAGCGCTTCGCGCGGACGCGCCGCGACAGCGCCCGCGATGCGCTGCAGCGCGCCGGCGGCGTCGCCGCGTTGCAGCCGCAACATGCCCGACAAGTTCAAGGCATCGGCATTGTGCGGGTCGGTCGCCAGCAGCCGCTCGTAGAGCGCGTCGGCATCGCCGAGCCGGCCCGCCTTGTGCGCGGCGAGCGCCGCTTGCAAAAGGCCCGGCCCGCTCACGACCGCGCGGCGGCCGGCGACGCGAGGCGCGCGGCTTCGGCGAGCCACAGGTCGCCGTAATCGACATCGCGCCAGGCGTCGAACCACGGCCCGCCGCGCGTGTAATGCACGACGTTCGGCGCGCCCGCCGCCGGCTTGGCGCTCCAGCCTTCGAGCCAGTTCCAAGTTTCCGGCAGCGCGCCGATCGCCGCGTCGTCGAGCCACTGGAAGCGATGCAGATAAGCGCCGCTCTCGCGGTTCACCAGCTCGGGCGTGAGGCGGCGCGTCTGGGCATGATCGCCGTTGAACAAGATCAGGCTCGACCAGTTCTTGCGCGGATAGAGCGTCTGGACCTTGCCGTCCATCTTGGTCGTCTCGGTCGGCTGGTAATCATGCTGCACGCAGAGCGCGCCGTAGCGCGCGGCGTTCTCATCGCTGGCGAACGCGGCGAGGCCGGCGATGTCGGCGGTCCACAGGAAATCGCAATCGCAATAGAGCGCCCAGCCGGCATGGCCGGCGAGATGCGGCACGAGAAAGCGCGTGTAGGTGAACTCCGTCGAGGCCAGCGGATCGGCGTCGCGCGCATAAAGCCCTTGCGCGCGCAATTCGCTTTGCTTGAGCGCGATCACCTCGACGGGGATCGACGCGTGGCGCAGCAACGATTGCCGGCAGACGTCGTAAGCGATCTCTTCACGGCTATCCCAGCCGACATAAACGCGGAAAGGCGAGGCGGACACAGGGCGACTTTCATGCTGGAGCGGAAGGGCATGCTGGAACGGAAGGGCCGCGATTATCTCACGGCGTAGAACGGCTGAACACCGCCTTGAGATCGCCGGACAGCCGGCTCAGCGCGGCGTCCCATGAACCGTCGGCGGCTTGACGATAGACGCGCGTGCCGGGAAACCACGGCGATTCGTCGCCCGCGTTCATCCAGCGCCAGTCGGGCGGCATCGGCACCAGCACGCGCGACGTCCGGCCCAAGCTTTGCCGCAGATGGACGTTGGTGTTGCTGACGGCGACATAGTCGTCGAGCAGCGCCAGCAGCGCCAGCATGTCTTCGAGGTCGTCGTTCAACGCCGAGAGATCGAGCGCGTCGCGTCCGACATCCTGCGCGAAGGCCGCCGCCTCGCCAGCGTCGGGCGCGCGTTGCGCGACGACGACCGTGCCGGCCCAGGCCGCGGCGATCCGCGCGATGCCGGCGCGCGGTGCTTGCTTGAACAGCGCGCCGTTTTTATCGACGCCGCCGCGCCAGGTCACGCCGAGATAAGGCGCGGGACCGAACTGCGCGAGACGATCCCGCAAGGCGGCCACCCGCTGCGCGTCGGGCGCGAGCGCGAGCGGCGGCGGCGTGCCGCTGTCGCCGAGCGCATAGGGCAAGTCGTCGACGAGCAGGACGAGGTCGGCGGGCTCCGTGGCGTCGGCATCGATCACCTGATCGAGCGCGGCGATCTGGCGCGCCAAGGGCGCGATCTTGCTGCCGGCGCGATAGACGAGCGACGCGCCGCGCGCCTTGAGCGGCGGCGCGAAGCGCAAAAAGAACAATTCGTCGCCGAAGCCTTGATTGGTGACGATCAACAGTTTTTTGCCGGTGAGGTCGGCGGGCAAGCGCGGCGTGTCCGCCAGCTTCTGTCGGGCGCGGAAGGCGCGCGCCGACGGGCGGGCGCGGTAGTCGGCCCAGCCGTCATGGAGGCGGCCGGCGCCGAGCAGCAACAGCGCCTTGTTGAACCGCGCCTCGGCCAGATCGGGTTTGCTCCGCAACGCCTGGTCATGCGCCTGAAGGGCGTCGTCATACAGCCCCAGGCCGCGCAAAGCCGCGCCGAGATGCGTCGATGTTTCAGCCGGCGCCGCGCCATGGGCCAACGCGGCGCGAAAGGCGTCGGCCGCCTCGCCATAGCGGCCGCGGCGATGATGAACATTGCCCATATTGCTCCAGGCCGCGCCGCTCGCCGGATCGAGGCTGAGGGCCTGGCGCAGCGTCTGCTCGGCCTCATCCAGCCGCTCGGCGCGCAAAAACGCGGCGCCGAGATTGTTCCAAGCCATGATGTCGCTCGGCACCAGCGCGACGGCGCGTTGCAAGAGCTGGATCGCCTCGTCGATGCGGCCCTGCGCCAAGCGCAATTGACCGAGATTGATCGTCGCCGGTCCATGCGCCGGATCTTCTTCGAGCGCCAAGGTCAGCGGCCCCTCGGCCTCGGCGAAGCGGCCGCGACCGGACAGCGCCGCGCCGAGATTGCTCAACGCCTTGACGAAGCGCGGCGCGACCGCGAGCGCCGCGCGATACTGCGCCACGGCGGCGTCGAGATCGCCGCGCCGCGCGGCGAGCGCGCCGGCCAAGCACAGCGCCGCCGGATCGGCGGGATTGGCGGCAAGAATCTGCCGGCAATCGCTTTCGGCCTCGTCGAACCGGCCGGCTTCGGCCGCCGCCGTGGCGCGGCGCAAGTCGTCCGTGATCGCAGGTTGCGGGGTCGGCATGGCCTTATCCTGCTCGTCGTGAGAAGACAAAAATGAGCGCGGAGCATTATCACACTGTCGGCCAGACGCCAGGGCACCGGCATGGAGCGCACGGTCGGCCAAACAGCCGACCCGACCCCTCTCCTTAAACACTCGATTTAGCGATCATTGGGAACTTGAGCCTATAGATTGGGCGGTGCCCGAGACCCTCGGAGGGCGAAGCGCCGCGACTGAAATATTTTCTAATATATTCAATGAATTATAGGGGTTCCTTCAGAGAAGGGCGGCCTCGCTCGCGATCGGTCACTTTTAACCCATTGAAATATATAGCATTAATTTGATCTGTGGCGAAAATGCGACGGCCCCTGCTGAAATTTTTCGCCCCGATTGTAAGGACATACGGGACAGGGTATCCAAGCTGCATGCTTTTTAGCATGGGTCCGGCAGAGGGGGTTCCTTGGCTGGATAACGGGGCGAGGCACGTAGCGCGGCCCAATCAATGTTCAAATGATCCCTCGTCGACGGATTTGCAGGGGGATTAAACCGGAGGTTTATCGGTATGAAGAAACTGCTTTTGGGCACCACCGCCCTGGTCGGCGCGTCCTTCGCGGTGACCGCCGCTGTTGCGGCGCCCCAAGTTCGCGTCGGCGGCTATGTCGATTTCCAGGCTGGCTTCTCGAGCCAGGACACCGACGGCTTCGGCCCCGCGCCGGGCGTCCCGACGGTCACCACTGAGCGTGGCTTCGGCTTCGTGACGGACACCGAAGTCATCATCCGCGCCAGCGACAAGCTCGACAACGGCCTCTCTTGGGCGGTCAAGATCGAGCTCGAAGCCGACGCTGACAACGCCAACGGCTCCACCAACGACAACGGCGACGAAGTCTCGCTGGTTCTGTCCGGCAGCTGGGGTCAGTTGACCCTCGGCAACGAAGACGGCCCGGTCGACGCCAAGAACTACATCGGCGACGGCATGATCACCGGCATCGGCGTCGCCGGCGCTCGCGGCTACCGCCGTTGGACCGACACGCGCTCGTTCGCCAACAACCTGTGGGTTGCCGGCGTCGATCCGCAGAACACGTCCGACGCGACCAAGATCATGTACTACACCCCGACGATCGCCGGCTTCCAGTTCGGCGTGTCCTACTCGGCCGACAGCAACGACAACGGCCGTCAGCGTTCGGAAGACGGCTCCGTGTCGAGCGTCGGTTTCGAAAACTGGTGGGAACTCGGCGCCAGCTACGACGTGAAGGTCAGCGATGACTTCGCCCTCGGCTTCACCGCCGCGGCGTCGTTCGCCGATGCCGAAGCTCAGGCCACGACGGAAGACATCAAGGCGTGGTTGGTTAGCGCCAAGGCCGAATTCGGCGGCTTCACCGTCAGCGTCGGCTACGGCGACGACGGCGACTCCGGCGCGACCAAGGGCACCGGCAACAACGAAACCTCTGGCTATGCGGCTGCCGTGAAGTACACGACCGGCCCCTACCAGGTCGGCGTGTCCTACATGCACAACACGCAGGGTGCCAACGCCGGTACCGGCGCGACCACCAGCGGCACGGCCGATTTCACCAGCGACGTCTTCACCTTGGGTGCGCAGTACACCCTCGGCGCCGGCCTCGTGGTGTACGCCGACACTTGGTACTTCACCAACGACAGCGATGGCCTCTCCACCAGCTCGGAGAACTCCGGCATCGGCCTGCTCGTCGGTACCCGCGCCACGTTCTAAGACGGATTTCGATCCGTCCGCGATCATCGCGGTTTGAAACGAGAGGGCGGCAGGGCAACCTGCCGCCCTTTCTTTTGGCCACGCCCCAATGCTGAAGCCGTTAGCCTTTCATCTCATTGAATTTAAAAGATTTTTTTCAGCGAACGCGGCCGGCGCGGACCCCTGGCGACTTATGCGGCTTTTTCTTATATGTTAAGCCGCTTTCGCGCCGGCTCGCCGGCTTGCACAGATGCCAGGACCGTCATGACCCGCTTTACGCCTCGCTTGCCCTTCGCCCCCTTCCGCGCCGCGCTTGCTGCGGTTTCGCTTGCCGTCGCCGTCGCCGCCTGCAGCAGCACGACGCCGGTCGACAGCAGCAACTATCCGATGGACCGCCGCGAGCGCGAAAAGCTCGAAGCCGAAAAGCGCGGCGAATCGGGCAGCATCTTCGGCAAGGACGGCCTTGTTCTGTTCGGCAAGAAGAAGGAAGAGGTCTCGCCCAGCGGCGTCTCGGTCAACAGCTTCCTGTGGCGCGCCTCGCTCGACACGCTGTCCTTCATGCCGCTGGCCTCGGCCGATCCCTTCGGCGGCGTCATCATCACCGAATGGTACAGCCCGCCGGAAACGCCGGACCGCCGCTTCAAAGCCAACGCCTATATCCTCGACCGCGACCTGCGCGCCGATGGCGTGCGCGTCACCCTGTTCCAGCAGCGCCGCGACGGCGCCGGCTGGACCGACCTGCCGGTTGAGGCCAAGACGTCGACCGACTTGGAAAACACCATCCTGACCCGCGCCCGTCAGCTCCGCGTCGACCAGACCACCGCCCGCTAAAGCGCCGCCCGCTTATCGACCGGCTGTCGCAAGCCGTGGGTGAAAAACCCGCGGCCCCGGCTTGCGCTGGGGCTTGCGGTTCTTTCGCCCGGCAGGGACAATCGCGCCCGTTCGTTTCGTCCGCCCGTTCAACCCGCCGCCTCATCCGCCGCCTTATGCGCCGTTGAGGATCGCCGCGCGTCGGCCGCCCCGCCGCCGTTCGCCGCCTATCAGGAATATGCCGCCCATCATGCCGCCCGAGTCGTCCGCCGTCCCGCCCTCCAGCCCGCCGCCGAACGGCGAGCGCTACAATGTCAGCGAGACCGAGGCGAAATGGCGCAGCGAATGGGAGACGCGCGGCACCTTCAAGGTCGGCTTCGACATGGCCGCCTATAAGACCAAGCCGAAATATTACGTGCTCGAGATGTTCCCCTATCCGTCGGGGCGCATCCATATGGGCCATGTGCGCAACTACACGATGGGCGACGTCGTCGCGCGCTACAAGCGCGCGCAAGGCTTCAACGTGCTGCATCCGATGGGCTGGGACGCTTTCGGCCTGCCGGCCGAGAACGCCGCCATCGAGCGCGGCGTGCATCCCGCCGACTGGACCTACTCCAACATCGCGACGATGAAAGGCCAGCTCAAGCTGATGGGCCTGTCGCTCGATTGGGACCGCGAAATCGCCACCTGCCATCCCGAGTACTACCGCCATCAGCAGCGCATGTTCACCGACTTCATGGCCAACGACCTGGTCTATCGCAAGGAGTCGCTGGTCAACTGGGATCCGGTCGACAACACCGTGCTCGCCAACGAGCAGGTGATCGACGGGCGCGGCTGGCGCTCCGGCGCGCTGGTCGAGCGCCGCCAGCTCAACCAATGGTTCTTCAAGATCACGCAATTCGCCGACGACCTGCTCGACGGCCTCAAAACGCTCGAGCGCTGGCCGCAAAAAGTGCGGCTGATGCAGGAGAACTGGATCGGCCGTTCCGAAGGCGCTTACATCGATTTTGAAGTGGAGAGCCGCAAAGACTCGCTGACGGTCTTCACGACGCGGCCCGACACCTTGTTCGGCGCGTCCTTCGTCGCCGTCGCCGCCGATCATCCGCTCATCAATGAATTGGCGAAAACCGATTCGGGCCTGCAAGCCTTCGTCGCCGAGACGCGGCGCGGCGGCACCACCGAGGAAGCCATCGAGACCGCCGAGAAGCACGGCTACGACACCGGCTTGAAAGTGAAGCATCCCTTCATCGCCGGCGCGACGCTGCCGGTCTACGCCGCCAACTTCGTGCTGATGGGCTACGGCACCGGCGCGATCTTCGGCTGCCCGGCCCATGACCAGCGCGACTTGGATTTCGCGCGCAAATATAAACTGCCGGTCAAAGCCGTCGTCATTCCCAAAGGCGAAGATGCGGCAAGTTTTGCTGTTGGCAACGACGCTTTCACCGACGATGGCCTGCTCGCCAACTCCGGCTTCCTCGACGGCCTGGCCGTGCCGGAGGCCAAGCGCGCCGCCATCGCCAAGCTCGAATCGTTGGGACGCGGCAAGGGCGCCATCATGTATCGCCTGCGCGACTGGGGCATCTCGCGCCAGCGCTATTGGGGCTGCCCGATCCCCGTCATCCATTGCGCCGCTTGCGGCATCGTGCCGGTGCCGGCCGATCAACTGCCGGTGCGTTTGCCCGAGGACGTCGATTTTTCCAAGCCGGGCAATCCGCTGGAGCGCCATCCGACTTGGAAACATGTCGATTGCCCGACCTGCGGCAAGGCGGCCCTGCGCGACACCGACACGATGGACACCTTCGTCGATTCCTCTTGGTATTACGCGCGCTTCTGCTCGCCGCGCGACGACGCGCCGGTCGATCCCAAGGCGGTGCAATATTGGTTGCCGGTCGACCAGTATATCGGCGGCGTCGAGCACGCCATTCTCCATCTGCTCTACGCGCGCTTCTTCGCCCGCGCCATGCAGAAGACCGGCCGCTTGGCCGTGGCAGAGCCGTTCAGCGGCCTGTTCACGCAAGGCATGGTCTGCCACGAAACCTACAAGGACACCGCCGGCAAATGGCTGTTCCCTGAGGACGTCGACAAAAAGCCCGACGGCACGGGCGTGAACGTGAAGGACGGCTCGCCCGTCACCATCGGCCGCTCCGAATCCATGAGCAAGTCGAAGAAGAACGTCGTCGATCCCGAGACGATCATCCGCGACTACGGCGCCGACACGGCGCGCTGGTTCATGCTGTCCGACAGCCCGCCCGAGCGCGACATCGAATGGACGACGTCGGGCGTCGACGGCGCGTTCCGCCACATCAACCGCCTGTGGCGCATGACCAACGAGCTGCGCGGCGAATTGCCCGCCCCCGGCAGCGCCGCCCCGGCGAGCTTCGGCAAGGACGCCGAAAAACTGCGCCGCGCCACGCACAAATGCATCGCCGGCGTCACCGACGACATCGAGCGCTTCCACTTCAATCGCGCCGTCGCCCGGCTCTATGAATTCGCCAACGCCATCCTGGCCGCCGATTCCGACAATGGCCCCGACAGCCGCTGGGCGCGGCGCGAAGCGCTCGAAGCCATGGCCAAGCTGATCGGCCCGATGATGCCGCACCTAGCCGAGGAAATGTGGACCATGCTCGGCCACGCGACCCTGCTCGCCGAAACCGCCTGGCCGGTCGCCGAGGCGGCCCTGACGCAGGACAACAGCGTCACCGTCGGCGTCCAGGTCAACGGCAAGATGCGCGGCACGCTTGAACTGGCGCGCGATGCGGCGCAGGCTGACGCCGAGAAGCTGGCGCTGGCCCTGCCCACCGTCGTCGCGGCAATGGACGGCAAGCCGGCGCGCAAAGTCATCGTCGTGCCCAACCGGGTGATCAATGTCGTGGTGTAAGAGCCTCTCTGCCGCTCTCCTTGTCGCCGGCCTGAGCCTCGCCGGCTGCGGCTTTAGCCCGCTCTACGGCGAGCGCAGCGCCAGCTCCGTCGCGGCCCCCGAACTGGCGGCCATCCAGATCGATTCGATCCCGAATCGGGAGGGCCAGCTTGTCCGCAACAATCTGCTCGACAAGATGCAGCCGCGCGGCGCGGCCGCCAAGCCGCTTTATCGCTTGCAGGTCGGCGTCAGCATCTCGCGCGAAAACCTCGGCGTGCGGATCGACGACACGGCGACGCGCGGCAATTTGACGATGACCGCCGGCTATAGCCTGATCGATCTGGCGAGCGGCAAACCGCTGATGAGCGCCAGCAGCCGCGCGATCAGCAGCTACAACATCCTCGATTCCGATTTCGCCACCGTCATCAGCGAGAACGACGCGATCCGCCGCACCGCCGGCGAAGTCAGCGAAGAGATCAAGACGCGGGTCGCCGTCTATCTCTCGTCGCGCAAGGCCAAGTGATCTGTTGAAGATTGCCCATGACGGATCGGGACGTGACGAGCCGGGCCGTGCGGATCTCCGCATGAAAATACCGCCATGAAAATACAGGCATGAAAATTCAGGCATGAAAATACAGCCGGCCCGCGCCGACGGTTTCGCCCGCAAGCCCGACGCGGCCGTGCGCGCCGTGCTGCTCTATGGCCCCGACAGCGGCCTGGTGCGCGAGCGCGCCGAAGCCTTGATCAAGGCGGTCGCCGGCGCGCTCGATGATCCCTTCCGCACACGGGAAATCTCCCCCGCCGAATTGAAAGAGGATCCGGCGCTGCTCAGCGACGAGGCCAATGCCATGTCCTTGATGGGCGGCAGGCGGGCCGTGCGGTTGCGCGGCGCCGTCGACGGCCAAGCCAAACTGTTTGAAGAGCTGCTCGACGGCGAGACCAAGGCCGACTCGCTGATCGTCATCGAAGCCGGCGCGCTGTCGCCCGCCTCCAAGCTGCGCAGCCTGTTCGAGGACCATCCCAAAGCCGCCGCCATCGCTTGCTATCTCGACGACGAATCGACGCTGGCCGACGTCATTCGCGACAGCCTGCGCCACAACAAGCTCGAGGTCGCGCCCGACGCGCTGGAATTTCTCGTCAACCGCCTCGGCGGCGACCGCATGCTGACGCGGCGCGAGCTCGAGAAGCTGGCGATCTATTGCGCCCCCCCCTTAAATGGAGAGGACAATGGCGAAGCCGGCAAGGTGACGCTCGCCGACGCCGAAGCCTGCGTCGGCGACTCGTCCGAGCAGGGCGTCGACGACATCGCCATGGCGGTGGCGCGTGGCGATATCGCCGAGCTTGATCGGACCTATGAGCGCGTGACGCGCGAGGGCACCCACGCCATTGCCATTCTGCGCGCCGTCGCGCGCCATTTCGAGCGGCTGCATTTCGTCGCCGGCAAGATGGCCGAAGGCGCCAATGCCGACGGCGCCATCAAAGCGCTGCGGCCGCCGCTGTTCTTCAAAGCCGTGACGCCGTTCAAATCGGCCCTGCGCCAATGGCCCGCCAGCAACATCGGCCGCGCCTTGGAGCTGCTGCTGAAAGCCGAGATGGATTGCAAAACCACCGGCATGCCCGCCGAAGCGATCACCGCCCGCGTGCTGATGCAACTGGCGACCGCCGCTCGCAGAGCGGCGCGGTAGTACCGCCTATGCCCCGAAAAGCACGATAGATATCTCCACATCCGTCATGCCCGGACTTGGTCCGGGCATCCACGCCTTACGAATTCAGCCGTTCGTAGAGATCATCCCAAGACGGATTATCCGATTCGATCGCGCGAACCTTATGCGCCCGCGTCCAATGCTTGATGACTTTCTCGCGTTGAATGGCCTCGCGGATGTCGTCGTGATTTTCCACATAAACAAGACGTTTCAGCCCATAACGCTTGCTGAAACCTTCAACACTCCCATCACGATGTTGTTGAATCCGACGCGGCAGGTCGTTGGTCACGCCAACGTACAGCGTGCCATTCGGTTTATTCGTGATGATGTAAATCCAGCCGCCGCTCATGCACATAAGCCTGAAAGGCGTGGATGCCCGGACCAAGTCCGGGCATGACGAAGCAAAAACGTATGTGGCTTTTCTCGCGCTGGATCCAAGAGAATGGCCAAAGTTGATACCCAACGACGTCATGCCCGGACTTGGTCCGGGCATCCACGCCTTCTGAATGTCGGCATCATAAGGCATGTACCCCCGTCGGCCTCAAGTCCGAGGGTGACGTCTTTTTAAGAGCGAGATAACGCCGCCTACTTCCCCATCCGGCGCAGCACGTCGTCGAGCTGGTCGAGCGTCTTGTATTGCACCGACAGCACGCCGCCCTTGCCGTCGAAGGTGATGCCGACTTTCAGGCCGAGCAGGTTGGTCAGGTCGCGCTCGAGGGCGACGATGTTGGCGTCCTTCGGCCGCGACTTCGGGCGGTTGCGCGTGCGGTCGCGCGTGCCGATCTGCTGCTCGCGATGGACTTTGACGAGCCATTCGACTTGGCGCACGCTCAAGCCTTCCTCGACCGCTTGCTCGGCGATGACCTCAGCCTCCTCGACGCCGATCAGCGCGCGGGCATGGCCGGCCGACAGCTTGCCGCTTTCGACCAGCTTGCGCACGCTTTCGGGCAGGCTCAGCAAGCGCAGCAGATTGGCGACATGGCTGCGGCTCTTGCCGATCGCCTTGGCCAACTCCTCTTGCGTGTGTTTGAATTCGTCCATCAACCGGCGGTAGCCGTCGGCCTCTTCCATCGCGTTGAGGTCTTCGCGCTGGACGTTTTCGATCAGCGCGATCTCGAGCGCGTCGCGGTCGGACAGCTCGCGGATCGTGACCGGCACTTCATGCAGTTGCGCGAGCTGCGCCGCGCGCCAGCGGCGCTCGCCGGCGACGATCTCATACGCGTTGGGCTCGCTGGCCAGCCGGCGCACCAAGATGGGCTGCAAGATGCCCTGCGCCTTGATCGAATCGACGAGCGATTGGATCTGCGCCGAGTCGAAGCGTTGGCGCGGCTGATATTTGCCGGGGCGCAAGAACTCGATCGGCACCGTCTTGGCCGGGCGCGCCTTGTCGAGCTCGGCGTAATCGGCGCTCTCTTCGCCGAACAAGGCCGCCAAGCCGCGGCCCAAATTTTTCGGGCGGGCGCCCGTCGCGGCGGTCATACCCTGCTTGTCGCTATCGGCGCTCATGCGGCCTTCCCCTGCTCGCGCTTGAGAACTTCTTTGGCCAACTGGATGTAGGCCTGCGATCCGACGCAGCGCAGGTCGTAGAGCAGCACGGGCTTGCCGTGGCTCGGCGCCTCTGAGACGCGCACGTTGCGCGGGATCACCGTGGTGTAAACTTTGTCGCCGAGGAAGCCGCGCACGTCGGTCGCGACCATTTCGGTCAGGTTGTTGCGCGTGTCGTACATGGTGAGAACCACGCCCTGCAATTCCAGCGTCGGGTTGAGCGCGCGTTTGACGCGCTCGATGGTCTTGAGCAGATGGCTGAGGCCTTCGAGGGCGAAGAACTCGCACTGCAGCGGCACCAGCACCGAATCGGCGGCGACCAGGGCGTTGAGCGTCAACAGGCCGAGGGCCGGCGGGCAGTCGATCAGCACATAGTCATAAGCGCCGCGCGATTCGCCGATCGCCGATTGCAGGCGGTACTCGCGCTTTTCGACATCGATCAATTCCAGCTCGGCGCCCGCCAGGTCCACCGTGCTCGGCACGACCGACAGACGCGGCACCTGACTCTGCACCGCCGCGGCGATCAGGCTGCCGCCGTCGAACAGCACGTCGTAGATGCCGCGGCCGCGCTTGTCGTGACCGATGCCGAGACCCGTCGAGGCATTGCCCTGCGGGTCGAGGTCGATGACCAGCACGCGCGCTTCGCAAGCGGCGAGCGCCGTGGCGAGGTTGATCGTCGTCGTCGTCTTGCCGACGCCGCCCTTTTGGTTGGCGATGGCGATGACGCGCGTTTGGTTCGGCACGACGCCCAAGGGCCGTGCCGGCGCCGGCGTCGGAGCCAAGGGCGTGATCGTCGCGCTGTTGCCGGCGTGGTCTTTAAGGTCTTGATCTGACACGGGAAATATCCCTGATGCGCAAAAGACTGCCCGCCGGGCCGGATCGGCTGGGGAAGTGTTCAACCATTATATTCCAAGATTGGCGCGCGGTGGTCAATTCATCCGCAGCCGCAGTGCCCTTGAGGAACAGACATTCCGTGCCTTCCGCAAGGTAGGGCTCGGCGTAATACAGCAATTTATCCAACGGCGCCAAGGCCCGCGCCGTCACGATGTCGGCCGGGTATGGCTTCAACTTTTCGATGCGCGCCGTATGGATTTTGACCTCGGTTTTGGTCTCACGCGCGACGGTGGCGAGAAAGGCGCATTTGCGCGCATCGGATTCGACGAGATGGACTTGCCAATTGCGCCCCGCATCGCGCGCCATGATCGCCAAAACCAAGCCCGGAAACCCTGCACCCGAACCCAGGTCGATCACGGTCAGCGGTGCCCCATCGGCTTTGGCGGGTGGGATATGTTCAGCGAGTTGCGCCGAATCAAGCATATGACGGCGCCATAAATCCGCCAGCGTGTCGCGTCCGACGAGATTGATCGCGGGTTGCCACTTGGCCAAGAGCGCGGCGTAAAGTTCGAGCCGGGCGAATGTTTCACGTGAAACAATTCCCGACTGGGCAAACAGTTCAGCAGTTAAGGGGGCGTCGGTCACGCCGATTTGGCGATCTGACGGCGTTTGACGTACCCCAGTAGCGCCGTCAATGCCGCTGGCGTCATGCCGGCAATTCGGCCTGCGGCTGCAATGCTTTCTGGGCGGATGCGCTGGAGCTTGTCGCGCAACTCCGTCGAGAGGCCACCGATGCCGTCGTAATTCAGGCTCGCCGGTAGCGCCAGAGCTTCGTCCTTGCGTAAAGCGCGGATGTCGGCGGCTTGGCGGTCGAGATAGCCGGCATAGCGGCCGTCGATCTCCAACTGGGTGCCGATGGCCGGATCAAGTTGCCCCAGGGCAGGCCACAAGGCCGAAAGACGCGCCAAGTCGATATCGGGATAGGCCAGCAGCGTCATGGCGGAGCGGCGCTGACCATCCTGATTGATGTTCAGCCCGGCGCGGGTGAGTTCGGGTGGTGTGGCGCTTAACGACTCAGCCAGAGCGCGGGCTTCAGCGAGGGCTTGCGCCTTGAGGGCGAATGCCTGGGCGCGAATCGAGCCGACGCAACCGATGGCCATGCCCTTGGCAGTCAAACGCTGGTCGGCGTTATCAGCCCGTAATGTCAGGCGATATTCGGCGCGCGAGGTGAACATGCGGTAGGGCTCGGTCACGCCCTGCGTCACCAGATCGTCGATCATGACGCCGAGATAGCCGTCAGCGCGGTCGAGGATAAAGGGCTCGCGAGCGCCCCCGGCTTTGAGCGCCGCATTGACGCCCGCGATCAAGCCCTGCCCGCCAGCTTCTTCATAGCCGGTGGTGCCATTGATCTGGCCAGCAAGAAAAAGCCCCGGCACTCGCCGCGTCTCGAGGTTGCGACCGAGTTCGCGCGGATCGACATAGTCATACTCGATGGCGTAGCCAGGCCGCAGAATCACGGTGTTTTCAAGGCCTGGGATGGTTTTCAGCAAGGCCTGCTGCACGTCCGCAGGCAACGAGGTCGAAATACCGTTGGGGTAAACTGTCGGATCGTCGAGCCCTTCCGGCTCAAGGAAGATCTGATGGCGTTCACGCCCGGCGAAGCGCACCACCTTGTCCTCGATCGACGGGCAGTAGCGCGGGCCCGTGCTGCTGATCTGACCGCTGTACATCGGCGCGCGATGCAAATTGGCGCGGATCAGCGCGTGACTCGCCTCGGTCGTGCCCGTGACGTGGCAAACGACTTGCGGCGTCGAGATCGCTTTGGTCAGCGTCGAGAACGGCACGGCGGGATCGTCGCCGGGCTGCGCATCGAGACCAGCGTAATCGATAGTGCGACCATCAAGGCGCGGCGGCGTGCCGGTCTTGAGGCGCCCAAGGGTGAAACCGGCGCGCTCCAATGTGTTGGACAAGCCAAGGCTCGGCGCTTCGCCGACGCGGCCTGCCGGGATTTGCGTTTCGCCCATATGGATCAGGCCACGCAAGAAGGTGCCTGTGGTCAGCACCGCAGCGGCGCAAGCGAGTTCGCGGCCATCGGCGAGAATGACGGCGGCGACGGCGCCCGCGCTATTCAAGCGCAGATCAAACGCTTCGCACGCAATCACAGTCAGATTGTCTTGCTCGGCCAACAGGCGCTGCATGGCGACGCGATAGAGCTTGCGATCGGCTTGCGCGCGTGGCCCCTGCACCGCCGGGCCTTTGCTCTTGTTGAGGATGCGGAACTGGATGCCGCCGGCATCGATGGCCCGGCCCATAACGCCGTCGAGCGCGTCGATCTCGCGCACCAGATGGCCTTTGCCCAATCCGCCAATGGCGGGATTGCAGGACATTTCGCCGATCGTCTCCGGCTTGTGCGTCACCAAAGCCGTGCGCGCGCCCATGCGGGCCGCTGCGGCCGCGGCTTCACAGCCGGCGTGGCCGCCGCCGATCACGATGACATCATATTTATCCACAACATTCGACATGGCGGCGCAATCTAGGGAGCGGTGGAAAAGGCGTCAATCACAACCCGATGTTTCACGTGAAACACAACGCTAAGTCCTTATTTTCCAATACAAAAGTCGCGAAAGATTTTATCGAGCAGGTCCTCGACGCCGACCTTGCCGGTGATGCGGCCGAGGGCCTGCGCGGCTTGGCGCAGCTCCTCGGCCATCAATTCAGGCGCGGTAGACCCAAGCGCTACTTGCAAAGAGTCACGGCAATTCACCAATGATTCCCGATGCCTGTGACGGGTCAGTGCGGGACTTCCAGAGAGGTTCATGCGCTTGGCGACTTCGGCCTCAAGGCGCGCAAGCAGGTCGGGAAGCCCGGCGCCGGTTTTTGCCGAAATCGGCAAGGCGATGTGGCCGGCGATGTCTAAAGACGCGGTATGGAGGTCGGTCTTACTCAGTAGGACTATGCTATTTTCATCAATTAAATCAATGGTATGGCTGTCGAGTATGGCCGTTCCGTCCAACAAAATGAGTTTCAGGTCGGCATCGGCAGCGCGGGCCCGGGCGCGACGCACGCCTTCCCCTTCGATCTCGTCCTCGGCGTCGCGCAGTCCGGCCGTGTCGGCGAGCACGACCGGCCAGCCGCCGAGATCGAGATGGGCTTCGATGACGTCGCGCGTGGTGCCGGCCCGCGACGAGACGATGGCGACATCGCGTTGGGCCAGCGCGTTGAGCAAACTCGATTTGCCGGCATTGGGCGCGCCGAGTATGACCACGGACAGGCCATCGCGCAGCCGTTCGCCGCGCCTGTTGTCGGCGAGATGCGCGTCGATATCCATCAATAGCGCGGCGATTTGCATGGCGGCATCCGCCAGCATGTCAGGCGGCAAATCCTCATCGACAAAATCGATCGCCGCCTCTTGGTAGGCCAACAGACCGAGCAGCCGCGTGCGCCAGCCCTCATAAAGCCTGCCCAATTCACCGGCCGATTGCCGACGCGCTTGGCGGCGCTGCGCTTCGGTCTCGGCAGCGACGATATCGGCCAAGCCTTCGGCGGCCGTCAAATCGAGTTTGCCGGCGATGAAGGCGCGCTTGGTGAACTCGCCGGGCTCGGCCAAGCGCGTGCCCGGCATCTTGCCCAGCGCGTCCAACGCGACGGCGATGCTGGCCCTACCGCCGTGCAAATGCAGCTCGACGAGATCTTCGCCGGTAAAGCTGGCGGGCGCCGGAAACCATAGCGCCAAGCCGTCATCAAGCGCCTCGCCGCTGACGGGATCATGCAAGGTGACGCGCACGGCCTGACGCGGCGGCGGCAGCTCGCGCCGGCACAGTGTCGCGAAAACCTCGCCGGCGCGCGGCCCCGAAACGCGATGCACCGCGACGCCGGCCGCGCCGGCTGCGCTGGCGAGCGCGTAGATTGTCGCTTGATCGAAGTTTGTCACGGCCTGGGCATTCTTCGGGGGTTGTCCTGCGGAGACGAAAGATCAAACTACGGAATCGCGCGCATCCCTGCAACGCAACGACTATAACCATCGCCATTCCGCGTTTCCGCCAGAGAGTGCCATGCCCCTGCCCGCCAAGAACCTGCTCGCGCAGGAGACCAGCCCGTATTTGCTGCAGCACAAGGACAACCCGGTGCATTGGCGCGCCTGGGGGCCGGAGGCGCTCGCCGAAGCGCGCGAGATGAACAAGCCGATCTTGCTGTCGGTCGGCTATGCCGCCTGCCATTGGTGCCATGTGATGGCCCATGAGAGTTTCGAGAATCCGGCGACGGCGGCGGTGATGAACAAGATGTTCGTCAACATCAAGGTCGACCGCGAGGAGCGCCCTGACATCGACGGCATCTATCAGGCCGGCTTGCAGCTGCTCGGCGAACAGGGCGGCTGGCCGCTGACGATGTTCCTGACGCCCGACGCCGAACCGTTCTGGGGCGGCACCTATTTTCCGCCCGAGGCGAAGTATGGCCGCCCGGCGTTCATCGACATTCTGCTCAAGGTGTCGGAAGTGTTCCGCACCCAGCCGCAGGGCATCGCCGAGAACGCCGCCAAGCTGAAGAACGCGCTCGACGGCATGGGCCAGCCCAAGAAGGGCGCGCTGGTGCCGATCTCGATTCTCGATCAGGTCGCCGAGCGCATCTTGCGCGAGTTCGACATGGAGCATGGCGGCCTCGGCAGCGCGCCGAAGTTTCCCCATTGCAGCCATTTCGAGCTGATCTGGCGGGCTTATCTGCGCAGCAATAAGCCAGCCTATCGCGACGCCGTCGTGATGAGCCTGGAGAAGATGAGCCAGGGCGGCATCTACGATCATCTCGGCGGCGGCTTCGCGCGCTACGCCACCGATCAGAAATGGCTGGTGCCGCATTTCGAGAAGATGCTCTACGACAACGCGCAATTGATCGAGACGCTGACGCTGGTCTGGCAGGAGACGCGCAGCCCGCTGTTCGCGCAGCGCGTCGCGGAAACCGTGCAATGGCTGCAACGCGAGATGATCGCCGAACCCTCCGATGATGGGTTGGGCGCCTTCGCCGCCACCATCGACGCCGACAGCGAGCATGAAGAAGGCAAGTTCTACGTCTGGAGCGAAGCCGAGATCGACGCCGCCTTCGACGGCCTGCCGGCGCCCGACCGCGCCCTGTTCGAGCAGGTCTATGACGTCAGCGAAGCGGGCAATTGGGACGGCAAGATCATCCTCAACCGCACGGCGCACGCCAAGCTGTTGAGCGATGACGAGGAAGCGGCGCTGGCCCGCTTGCGCGCCAAGCTGCTGGCGGTGCGCGCCGGCCGCGTGCGGCCCGGCTGGGACGACAAGGTGCTGGCCGACTGGAACGGCATGATGATCGCGGCGCTCGCCTTCGCGTCGGGCGCGTTCAATCGCCCCGACTGGCTGGCGATGGCCAAGCGCGCTTACGATGTGGTGCGCGACAAGCTCGGCAACGGCGGCGGCATCGAAGACGGCCGGCTGTTCCACAGCTACCGCGCCGGCCAGACGCGCGGCGCCGGCATGATCGACGATTACGCCCAGATGGCGCGCGCCGCCCTGGCGCTGCATGAGGCGACCGGCGAGGCGATCTACATCGCCCAGGCCGAAGCCTGGGTCGACACCCTCGACACCTTCTTTTGGGACAAGGCCGACGATCAGGACGGCGGCGGCGGCTATTTCTTCACGGCGGACGATGCCGAAGGCTTGATCTTGCGCCGGCGCGATTGCACCGACAACGCGACACCCTCGGGCAACCCGGTGATCGCCAGCGTGCTGGCGCGGCTGTGGTACCTCACGGGCGAAGCGGCTTATCAGGCGCGCTCGGAAGCGACCATCTCGGCCTTCTCCGGCGAGATCGCGCGCAACTTCTTCCCGCTGCCGACCCTGCTCAACGCCAACCAATTCTTGCAACATGGCATCCAGATCGTGCTGGTGGGGACGCCGGACCAGATCAAGCCGTTGCGCGCCGCGGTCGAATGCGTCTCGCTGCCCGACCGCGTCATCCAGGCCGTGGCGCCCGGCCAATCCCTGCCCGCCACGCATCCGGCGCAAGGCAAGGCCATGCTGAACGGCCAAGCCACGGCCTATGTCTGCGTCGGCCAGACCTGCACTTTGCCGATCACCGATCCCGCGCTGCTCATCGAAGCCTTGAAGGCCGCCCGTGCCATCACGTGAGCCGCTCAATAGCCTCAGCCAATTTCCGACCCAGCCGGGAGATCAGCGCTACATGATCGACAGCCCGCTCGGCACGCTGACGCTGACAGAGCGGCACGGCGCGATCGTGGCGCTCAACTGGGGCA
Organism: uncultured Rhizobium sp.; assembly: GCA_964628235.1. Lineage (GTDB taxonomy): Bacteria > Pseudomonadota > Alphaproteobacteria > SMXQ01 > SMXQ01 > CAMAVH01. The sequence goes on from CAZVLU010000004.1 coordinate 93,811, forward strand.
AGCAAGGCACGCAAAGCCCGACGCCGCTGTTGCAGCGCGCGGCGGAGCAGCTTCACGACTACTTCGCCGGCCGGCTGACCGCCTTCGATCTGCCGCTGGCGCCCGAGGGCAGCGATTTCCAGAAACGGGTTTGGGCGCGCATGGCGCAGATTCCTTACGGCAAACTGATGACCTATGGCGCGCTCGCCCGCGCCATCCAGTCGAGCGCCCGCGCCGTCGGCGGCGCTTGCGGCCGCAACCCGATTCCGATCATTCTGCCGTGCCACCGCGTGCTGGCGGCGGACGGCAGCTTGACCGGCTATTCCGGCGCCGGCGGCACCGACACCAAACGCCTGCTGCTCCATCTCGAAGGCGCGCTCGCGCCCGAATTAAGCCCATAAGCATTCAGCGCTTAACCCTTCACGTCCAACCTCGCGAGTCCTCCATGACCAAAGCCGTTCGCATCCACAACTATGGCGGGCCCGAAGCCCTGCGCTATGAAGACGTCGGCGACGACGCGCCGAGCGCCGGCCAGGTGCGGCTCAAGCAGACCGCCATCGGCCTCAACTTCATCGACATCTACTACCGCACCGGCGTCTATAAGGTGCCGCAGTTTCCGATCACCCTGGGCTGCGAGGCGGCGGGCGAGATCGAAGCGGTGGGCGACGGCGTGACAGAGTTCAAGGTCGGCGATCGCGTCTGCTACGGCGGCGGCTTCGGCGGCTATGCCGAGGCGCGCACCATGCCGGCCGACCGGCTGATCAAGATTCCGCACGGCATCACCGACAAGCAAGCCGCCGCCATGACGCTGCAAGGCATGACGGCGCAATATCTGCTGCGCCTGACCTATCGGGTGAAAAAGGGCGACACGATCCTGGTCCATGCCG
>CAZVLU010000004.1:94686-114516 GCA_964628235.1 uncultured Rhizobium sp.
CCAAATATCTCGGCGCGACGGTGATCGGCACGGTCGGCAGCGAGGAGAAGGCCAAGCTCGCCGCCGAAAACGGCTGCGACCATCCAGTGATCTATACCAAGGAAGACTATGTCGCCCGCGTGAAGCAGATCACCAAGGGCGAGATGCTGCCGGTGGTTTACGATTCGATCGGCAAGGACACCTTCGAGCGCTCGCTCGATTGCCTGGCGCCGCGCGGCCTGATGGTCAGCTTCGGCAACGCCTCGGGCAAGGTCGATCCGGTCGATCTGCAGATCCTCAGCCAGAAGGGCTCGCTGTTCCTCACCCGTCCGACGCTCTACAGCTACAACATCACGCGCGCCGAGCTGCTGGCCAACGCGGCGGAGCTATTCGACGTGGTGAAGCACGAGCATGTGCGAATCAAGATCGGCCAGACCTACGCGCTCAAGGACGTCGCCCAAGCGCAGATCGATTTGGCCGCGCGCAAAACGACGGGCTCGACGGTGATTTTGCCGTAGGGCTTTCCTACACACCGTCATGCCCGCACTTGTTGCGGGCATCCACGCCTTTAATGTTCGCGCATCGCAAGTCGTGGATGGCCGGAATAAATCCGGCCATGACGAGGATAGCTGGTGAGAGTTCTACCCTAGATTGCTTACGGTATTGCACATCGCCAAGCCGGCGTGGAAAATAGCCGGCATAGGAAAAACACCAGGAAGTTTTTAACCGCGAGGCCTTCGAGCCAAGGGGTTGTCCATGAAAAAGCGGTGTTTTCCGACATTTATATTTCGATTTGATGTCGGAACCATTCTGCTCGCAATTCTGTATTTCTTGCAGAATTTCTAGGCGACGAGAGGCGGCTTCGGCCGCCTCTTGTTTTAATGCACATCTCATCTTTGTCACCGTCATGGCGGGCTTGTCCCGTCCATCCACGACTTGCGATGACGCAACAAAGAAGGCGTGGATGCCCGCAACAAGTGCGGGCATGACGATGGGGAAAAAATGAATCCTCACAATACACCGTCACCCCCGGACTTGCTGCCCGACCGAAGGTCGGCCCACGACCGACGGGGTCCACGCCTTACGATGCCTGAACAAAAAAGGCGTGGATGCCCGGAGCAAGTCCAGGCATGACGAATGGGATCGTGGCTTGTGGTCTGCATAAACAAAAAGGGCGCTCCATTGGGAGCGCCCTTTTCGATTCGTGTGATGCTTCGGCTTAGGTGTTCATCGAGTCGAAGAAGTTGGAGTTGGTCTTCGTCTCTTTGAGCTTGCCGAGCAGGAATTCCATCGCGTCGGTGACGCCCATCGGCATCAGGATGCGGCGCAGCACCCACATCTTCGACAGGGTGCCCTTGTCGACCAGCAGCTCTTCCTTGCGGGTGCCCGACTTGGTGATGTCGATGGCCGGGAAGGTGCGCTTGTCCGACAGCTTGCGGTCGAGGATGATTTCGCTGTTACCGGTGCCCTTGAACTCTTCGAAGATCACTTCGTCCATGCGCGAGCCGGTGTCGATCAGCGCCGTGGCGATAATGGTCAGCGAGCCGCCTTCTTCGATATTGCGCGCCGCGCCGAAGAAGCGCTTGGGGCGCTGCAGGGCGTTGGCGTCGACGCCGCCGGTCAGCACCTTGCCGGACGACGGCACCACGGTGTTGTAGGCGCGGGCGAGACGCGTGATCGAATCGAGCAGGATGACGACGTCGCGCTTGTGCTCGACCAGGCGCTTGGCCTTCTCCAGCACCATTTCGGTAACTTGCACGTGGCGGGTCGCCGGTTCGTCGAAGGTCGAGCTGACGACCTCGCCCTTCACCGACCGCGACATGTCGGTCACTTCCTCGGGGCGCTCGTCGATCAGCAGCACGATGAGATAGACCTCCGGGTGATTCTGCGAAATCGCGTGCGCGATGTTCTGCAGCATCACGGTCTTGCCGGTGCGCGGCGGCGCCACGATCAGCGCGCGCTGGCCTTTGCCGAGCGGCGCGATCAAGTCGATGACGCGGGTGGTGTTGTCCTTGGTGGTGCCGCTCTTGCTTTCGAGATTGAGGCGCTCGTCGGGATAGAGCGGCGTCAAATTGTCGAAATTGATGCGGTGGCGCACGTCGTCGGGCGGCGCGAAATTGATGGTGTTGACCTTGAGCAGCGCGAAGTAGCGCTCGCCGTCCTTGGGCGCCCGGATCTGGCCTTCCACCGTGTCGCCGCCGCGCAAACCGAAGCGGCGCACTTGCGAGGGCGACACGTAGATGTCGTCGGGGCCGGGCAGATAGTTCGCCTCGGGCGAACGCAAGAAGCCGAAGCCGTCCTGCAGGATTTCCAAGACGCCGTCGCCGTAGATGGCGCTGTCGTTGTCGGCCAACTGCTTGAGGATCGCGAACATCATGTCCTGACGGCGCAGGCTCGAAGCGTTCTCGATCTTCAATTCCTCGGCATAGGCGAGGAGATCCGCCGGGGATTTCTTTTTGAGTTCTTGCAAGTTCATTGTGCGGTTCTGGGGATGTATCGCGGATGGGAGGGACGGGAAAAGCGGGGGGAAAGCTCCGAACCTGCGCCCTGTCCCGCTTGTGGGAAGGCTGCCACCGAATGGGCCGCCTGCGGTGGTTCTGGATCGGGAGATCGGAAGGAAGGCTGACGGCGAGGGAGACTCGTCGAGGCGGGTAGCGCTCATTTAGCCAAGGGCGAGGGCCGCTGTCAAAAGGATTTACGCGATATTACGGGGATTTACGATCTGTCGACCGGTTGGCAAGCCGGGCCTGAGGGCAAAGCGGGCCGCAGCGAGATCAAAAGGGCTTCACGATCACCAAGATCACGACGACGATCAGGATCAGCGTCGGCGCCTCGTTGGCGAAGCGGTAGAAGCGCACCGGGCGGCGATTGCGGTCGGCGGCGAAGTCCTGCTGCCAGCGGGAAAAAGCGCCATGCAGGCCGCCCATGCCGAAAAACACCAGCGCCAGCTTGAGCCAGATCCAGGCCGACGACCAATCGACCAGGCCGGGCGTCGCCAGCAGCAAGCCGCCGAACAGGAAAGTCGCGACCATCGCCGGATTGATGATGGCCTTGAGCAAGCGGCGCTCCATGACCTTGAGCATTTCCGAGGCGGCCGAGCCGGGAGCAGCGTCGCAGTGATAGACGAACAGGCGCGGCAGATAGAGCATCCCGGCCATCCAGGCGATCACCGAGATGACATGCAGCGCTTTGATCCATAGCGCCCAGCCGGACAGAAATTCCATCACGCCCCCTCGCCGGCTTGATGAACCAGATCGGCGAGCGCGCCGATGAAGCCCCGGTCGGTGCCGAGCGCCGGCACGCGGAGGTAGAACGGCACGCCGTGATGCGCGGCCAGCTCGCGATATTCGATGTCCAACTCGACGAGCGTCTCGGAATGTTCCGACACGAAGGCGATCGGCAGAAGCACGAGGCCCAAGGCCTCGCTGCCGGCGCGCTTGATCTCGTCGTCGGTCGATGGGCCGATCCACTCCAAGGGCCCGACGCGGCTCTGATAGCAGACCTGCCAGTCGAGCCCTTTCGCATCTTCACCGAGCGCGGCGATCACCGCCGCCGCCGTGCGCTCGATTTGCGCCTGATAGGGGTCGCCGCTGGCGATCACTTTCTTGGGCAAGCCGTGGGCCGAAAACAGCAGCCGGAACCGGCCTTTTTGCCGCGCCTCGATCAAGCTCTCGCGCAATTGCCCGGCAAGCGCTGCGATATAGCCGGGATGCTCGGGATAGTCGCGCACCGTCAACGTCGGCCTGCTCAAGCCGATCGCCGCAGCGGCGCGCGTCCAATCCTTGAAGGACGATCCGGTGGTGGTTTTCGAATACTGCGGATAGAGCGGCAAGAGCACGATCTTGTCCGGCGCGTAAGCGGCGACGGCACGCGCCGTCTCGTCGGCGAAGGGGTGCCAATAGCGCATGGCGACGAAGCTGCGATATTCCTCGGGACTGTTCCTGTTGAGGTGCGCCTCTAACGCTGAGGCTTGCGCCTCCGTCAATTCGCGCAAGGGGGATTTGCCGCCGATCTGCGCGTAGATGCCTTGCGCGGTTTTGGCGCGGCGCGACGAGATCAATTTCGCGACCAACCAGCGCAGAGGACCCGGCAGACTGATGATCGCCGGATCGGAAAACAGATTGCGCAGGAACGGCTCGACAGCGTCGAGACTGTCGGGCCCGCCGAGATTGAATAAAACGACGGCTGTTTTCATCTCGCGGTTTTCATCGGCGTATGAATATCCGTTTGGCCGGATCAGCCCGGCTGCCAATTTTGCAGCAAATCGGCCAATTCCGCCACATGGGCCGGCGGCGTGATCTGCGGCACGCCATGGCCCAAATTGAAGATGAACGGCCCTTTGGCGAGGGCCGTCAAAATCCGCCGCGCGTCGTTTTTCATCGCCTCGCCGCCGGTCACCAGCATCATCGGATCGAGATTGCCTTGCAGCACGACGCGCGGCTGCAAGCTGTCGCGCGCCCAATCGAGCGGCACGGTGGCATCGAGCGACAAGGCGTCGACGCCCGACTCGGTGGCGTAAAGCCCGTAGAGCGCGCCCGAGCGGTTGGGAAAGCCGATGATCGGCACGTCGGGATGCGCCGCTTTGACCTTGCGCACGATCATCGCCGCCGGCGCCACGCACCAGCGCTGAAACTGCGGCTCGGGCAAGATGCCGGCCCAGCTATCGAACAATTGCAAGGCTTCGGCGCCGGCTTCGACCTGCGCGATCAGGTGCGCGGCGATGGCCTCGACCAGCATGTCGATGATCGCGGCGAAGGCGGCCGGCCGGCCGTAGGCGAAGGCTTTGAGCTTCTCGAAATCGCGCGACGAGCCGCCCTCGATCATGTAGGCGGCGATCGTCCAAGGTGCCCCGGCAAAACCGATCAACGCCGTCTCGGGCTGCAATGCCGCCTTGGTCAAACGCAGGGCTTCGTAAACCGGCGCCAGGTGCGCGCGCATTTTGTCGGCATCGAACGGCGGCAGCTCTTTCGCCTCGTTGAGCGGCTCGAGCACGGGACCGCGCCCCGGCTCGAAGGCGACCTTTTGGCCAAGCGCATCGGGGATGACGAGGATGTCGGAAAAGATAATCGCCGCGTCCATGCCGAAGCGATGCACCGGCTGCAACGTGACTTCGGTCGCCATCGCCGGGTCGTAGCAGAACTGCAAAAAATTTTCCGAGCGCGCGCGGATCGCTTGATACTCGGGCAGGTAGCGGCCGGCCTGGCGCATGAGCCAGAACGGCGGGCGATCGACCACCTCCCGGCGCAAGGCGCGCAGGAAACGTTTATCGCTCGGCTTGGGGGCCTCGGGCGTCGTTTCGGAGTCGGTCACGGGGGGCTCGCTCGTTGTCGGCAGCGCGGTTCTACTACAATCTAAGAATCTTCATAAGGTTGTAGTTGTAGTTGGTGCTGTGGAAATCGGGGATTGTTGCTGTCGGTCCTTTTGCTCAGTCGTTACGCAGATCATGGGACGAGCGGATCGGCGGCTGGGGACAAAGCGCGGCGAAAGATCGTCTTTCCCGCTTTCGCTGGGCAAATCCGGCAGAATGAATAACGGGGACAAGTGGCGCAAGTTCTCCAGCTTTACGTTTATTCCCCTGACTCACAGGGCCGGACAACTTTACCCGCCCGATGCAAGAGCCGTATGGCGAAGCTGGCAAGGTGCGTGGTTGCCGACCGCCTGTGGGCAACAGGCGACTTATGCCCATTGCTCCCCAACTCATACCGGGCTTTTCCGCGCAGCACCCATCGCCGGCCTCTACCGTTCTGCCGCGCTGCCGCTTATAACACTGGCATGACGAACGATTCGAAGCCGGCCACCGTTCCCGCGCCGCCGCTGGTTTTGGCCTCGGCGAGCGCCGCGCGCGCCGCCATGTTGACGCGCGGCGGCGTGCCCTTCGTGAAAGACGCGTCCGCCGTCGATGAAGACGAGATCAAGCGCGCGATGCGCGCCGAAGGCGCCAGCGCCGACGATCTCGCCGTCGCGTTGGCCGAGATGAAAGCCCGCCAAGTGGCGCGCCGCCATCCGGGCGCGCTGATCGTCGGTTCCGATCAGGTGCTGGTCTGCGAGGACCGCTGGTTCGACAAGCCGCCGGACCGCGCCGCCGCCCGCGCGCAATTGCTCGCCTTGCGCGGCAAGAGCCACAGCCTGATCAGCGCCGCCGTCGTGCTGCGCGACGGCGACCGCCTGTGGCATCACATCGGCCGCGCCCAACTCACCGTGCGCCCGTTCAGCGAAAGCTTCCTCGACGGCTATCTCGACGCCGCCGGCGACGCCATCTTGGGCTCGGTCGGCGCTTATCAGCTCGAAGGCTTGGGCGCGCAATTGTTCTCGCGCGTCGAGGGCGACTATTTCACCATTCTCGGCATGCCGCTGTTGCCGCTGCTCGACTTCTTGCGCAACCATGGCGTCGTGAAACCATGAGGACGCGCGAATGATTTTGACCGGCCAAGCCAAACTCGCCGGCGTCATCGGCTGGCCGGTCGGCCATTCGCGCTCGCCGCGCTTGCATGGCTGGTGGCTCGATCATTACGGCATCGACGGCGCCTATCTGCCGCTCGCTGTCGCGCCCGAGCAGTTTCCGCAAGTGTTGCGCACCTTGCCGCTGATGGGCTTTCGCGGCGTCAACGTCACCGTGCCGCACAAGGAAGCGGCGCTGGCGGCGGTCGATCTCGCCGACGATCACGCCAAGCGGATCGGCGCGGTCAACACCGTCATCCTGCGCGACGATGGCGCGCTCGAAGGCAAAAACACCGACGGGCTCGGCTTCTTCGCGCATCTGACGGCCTCCGCCCCCGCCTGGGCGGCCGAAGCGTCGCCCGCTGTCGTCATCGGCGCCGGCGGCGCCGCGCGCGCCATCGCCGTCGCCTTGCTCGATGCCGGCGTGCCGGAATTGCGCCTGATCAACCGCACCCGCGAGCGCGCCGAAGCGCTGGCCTTGGCGCTCGGCGATCCGCGCTTGAAAGTGACGCCCTGGCTGGCGCGCGGCGCGGCGCTGGAGGGCGCGGGGCTCTTGGTCAACACGACGACGCAAGGCATGCGCGACCAACCGGCGCTCGATCTCGACCTCGCGCCGCTGCCGTTCGGGGCCGCGGTGTTCGATTGCGTCTATGCGCCATTGGAAACGCCGCTGCTGGCGGCGGCGCGCCGGCGCGGCCTTATCGGCATCGACGGACTCGGCATGTTGATCCATCAGGCGCGGCCGGGCTTCGCCGCCTGGTTCGGCCGCGAGCCGGAGATCACGCCAGCGCTGCGTGATTTTCTCGCCCAGGGTTTGTGACGCAATGTTCGTGTTGGGGGTGACCGGTTCGATCGGCATGGGCAAGAGCGAGACGGCGCGCATGTTGCGCAAGCGCGGCGTGCCGGTGTTCTCCGCCGACGAAGAGGTGCATCGCCTGACCGCGCCGAACGGCCCGGCCCTGCCCGCCATCGCGCGCGCCTTTCCGGGCACGGTGACCAATGGCGTGCTCGATCGCCAGGCCGTTGCCAAGCATGTGTTCGATCCCAAGCGCGATCCAGAACGCAAAAACCTGCGCCGTCTCGAAGGCATCCTGCATCCGCGCGTACGCGCGGCTGAAACGCGCTTTCTCAAGGCCGCGCGCGCGGCGCGCAAGCGCTTGGTGGCGCTCGACATCCCGCTGCTGCTAGAGAAAAACTCGGCGCATCGCTTCGATGCGGTGCTGGTCGTCTCGGCGCCGGCGGCGATTCAAGCGTCGCGCGTGCTGCGCCGCCCCGGCATGGACAAGACCAAGCTGGCCACCGTGCGCGCGGCGCAGATGCCCGACGCGCAAAAGCGCCGCCAGGCCGATCATGTCCTGCCGACCGGGCTGAACCGGCGCGAAACGCTCGTCAAGCTGCTGCGGCTGTTGCCGCGCCTGTCCACGGCGCACAAACGGAGACGCCCGATCCATGCGTGAGATCATTCTCGACACCGAAACGACCGGCCTCGATCCCGCCGCCGGCCATCGCATGGTGGAAATCGCCTGCATCGAGCTGATGAACCGCGTGCCGACCGGCCGCGTCTTTCACCGCTACGCCAATCCCGAGCGCGACATGCCGCCGGAGGCCTACAACGTCCACAAGCTGAGCGCCGAGTTCCTCTCTGACAAGCCGCTGTTCGCATCTTACGCCGACGAGCTGATGGCGTTCATCGCCGGCGACGATATCGTCGCGCACAACGCCGAGTTCGATATGCGTTTCGTCAATGCCGAGCTGGAGCGTGCCGGCAAGCCGCGCTTCGCCGGCCGCGCCATCGACACGGTGGCGCTCGCGCGCAAAAAATTCCCCGGCCAGCCCGCTTCGCTCGACGCGCTGTGCAAACGCTTCGGCGTCGACAACACGATGCGCACGGTGCACGGCGCGCTGCTCGACGCTGAATTGCTCGCGGCGGTCTATTTGGAATTGAACGGCGGCCGTCAGCATGGCCTGGGGCTGACGGCGGAAGCCGACGCCGCAGCGGGCGGCGGCCGCCGCGCCGCGTCGGCGCTGCGCGACGCGCCGGCCCGCGTCCCGCGGCCCCATGCGGCGAGCGCGGCGGAGCTCGAAGCTCACGCCGCCTTCATCGCCAAATTGAAGAACCCGCTGTGGTCGGCGTGATCTCGGTCGAAGCCGCCGCTTAAGCGACGGCGGGCCCGTTGCTGTGCGCGGCGCCGGTCGCGCCGGTCGCCTGGTATTGCTGATACAGCTGGGCGAAATCGACCATATTGAGATAGAGCGGCGCGAAGCCGCCGTCGCGCGTCGCGTCGCTGACGATGTTGCGCACGAAGGGGAACAGCAGGCTGGCGCAATGGACGCGCAGGATCGGATCGATCTGGTCTTGCGGGATGTTGACCAGCGCGAACAGGCCGCAATAGGTCAGCTCGATCAGGAACAGGCTCTTGTCGCCGGCCAGGGTATGGACCTGCATGGTGATCGCCAACTCATGAACATTGTCTTTGGCGAGACGCGTGTTGATCTGGACGTTGACGTTGACGGTCGGGTTCGGGTTGTTCTGCGTCAGCGAGTCGAGCGGCGACGGATTCTCGAAGGACAGGTCCTTGAGGTACTGCGCGAGGGTCTGCAGCAGCGGGCCCTGCGGGGCTTCGGCGCCGGGCGCGGCCGGGGGAACGGAACTGCTGTCGGACATGCGAAAAACCTTTCAAGGGGGAAACGGCGAGCCTGAACCTGCGGCGGAGGTACCATGAAATCCGCGGCGATTGCAACGGACGGCGGGTTGCGGCCTTGCGAGAGATTAAGAGGCTGCGGGCGGCAGGCGGTCTTGCGGCGCGGGCGGCTTGGGTTCCGTAACCTCGCGGTAGTCGCCTTCGATAATCGTCGGGTCGGGCTGGCGGAACGGCCCGCGTTTGAAGGGGTGCGCCCCGCCGGCGGCATAGACGCGCACGCGCTGCGAGCTTTGCAGCCAGCCCCACAAGCCGCGTCCGATGGTTCGCCGCAGCATCGGCACCACCAAAAGGATGCCGATCGCGTCGGTGAGAAAGCCCGGAAGAATGAGGCAGATGCCGGCGAAAAACACCGCGAGGCCATCGAGCAGTTCGCCGGCGAGCGTGCCGCCGCCCGTCTGCTTGTCCGCTTCAAGGCCGGCCAGCGCCGCGCGGATGCGCGTCATGGCTTGCGCGCCCTGGCTGCGCAGCAACAGGCCGCCAGCGAAGGCCGTGGCGAGAATCCAGCCGATGGTGCCCCAGGCGCCGATCTCGCCGCCGATTTCGATCAGCAGCCAGATTTCGGCAAGGGGCCAGAGAAGGAAGCCGATGAGAAAGGGCATGCGGCCTAACGTCGGGCGCGCGACCCTGACTTTCAAGCGAAATTCATAAAAACGGCGGCCGCGAGAAAGTTTCGCGACCGCCGCTGATGGAATTGTCGTTCTCGAAGCCGGCTTGGGCCGCCGTTGCGCGGCCCGCACCCGCCGCTTGTTACGCCGCGCGCACCCGCGCGACGAAGACATCGACTTTCTCGCGCAGGACTTCGCCCTGCTTGGACAGGTCGTTCGACGACGACAGCATCTGTTCCGCCGCCGCACCGGTCTCGCTCGCGGCTTGCGTCACATTGACGATGCTGTTGGAGACGTCCTGCGTGCCGCGCGCGGCCTGTTGGACGTTGTTGGCGATCTCCTGGGTCGCGGCGCCCTGCTCTTCGATAGCCGAGGCGATGGTGGTCGAGATCTCGTCGATCCGGCCGATCGTCTCGGTGATGCTCTGGATCGCCGTCGTCGAGTCGCGGGTCGCGCTCTGCATCTCGACGATCTTGCCGGTGATCTCCTCGGTCGCCTTGGCGGTTTGCGTCGCCAAGTTCTTCACCTCGGAGGCCACGACCGCGAAGCCCTTGCCGGCATCGCCGGCGCGCGCCGCTTCGATGGTGGCGTTGAGCGCCAGCAGATTGGTCTGCGCCGCGATGTCGTTGATGAGCTGCACGACATCGCCGATCTTCTGTGCGGCGTCGGCCAGGCTGATGATCTGCGCGCTGGTGCGTTGCGCCTCTTCGACCGCTTGACGCGTGATGCTGCCGGCTTCGCCGACCTGGCGGCTGATCTCGCTGATCGACGACGACAGCTCTTCGCCGGCGGTCGCCACGGTCTGCACGTTGTTCGACGCCTGCTCCGACGCGGCAGCGACGGTGGTCGCCTGGGCGTTGGTCTCTTCGGCGGTGGCCGACATGGCCTGCGCCGTGGCCTGCAGTTCGGTCGCGGCCGAAGCCACGCCGTTGACGACGCCGCGGATCGACGCTTCGAATTCGTCGGCCAGCTTGTTCATCGCCGCGACCTTGTCGATCTCGGCCTGCTTCTTCAACGCTTCCTGTTCGGCGCGCAGACGCTCGGTTTCCTGCATGTTTTCCTTGAACACTTGGACGGCGGCGGCCATTTCGCCGATTTCGTCCTTGCGGCCGCGCGCCGGGATCTCGACGGTCAAGTCGCCGCCGGCCAGCGTGGTCATGGCGGAGGTCATGCCGACGACCGGCTTGGCGATGCCGCGGCCGATGACCCAGGCGATCAGCAAGCCGACGACGACGGCGGCGAGCGAGATGACGCCGACCATCAGGCCGCTGCTCGAGATCAGGCTGAAGGTTTCCTCGATGACCTCCTCATTGAGCTCGTTCTGCAATTTGGTCAGTTCGTCGGTCTTGGTCTTCAGCTCGGCGGCGATGGCGGCCATCGTCGTGCCGACGAGACGATCCAATTCGGTTTCGCGGACGGCGATCTGGCCGAAGGCGGCGCGATAAGCGTCCTTCTGCACGACCAAATCGGCGCTCAAGCGCTGCAGCTCGCCGCTCGCGCCGCGCGCGAGGTCGGCGACGGCGCGGTCGAACTTCTCGAATTCGCCATTGGCGCGTTCGCCCTGTTCGGTCGTCGGGTTCGCGAGGAAGCGCAGCACGTTGACGCGGGCGCCGGCGACATTGGCCTCAAGCGCGCTGGCTTTGCCGATCAGATCGAAATCGCGGCTGGCCAAGGCGTAGCCGGCAACCGCATCGACGGCGGCCTGCGCCTTCTCGCCCGAGGGGTTGAGCTGGTCGCGCAGCAAGGCGTCGCGTTCGCTGCGCTGCTTCACGACGGTCTCGAAATGGCCGAGATAGGCGTTCACCGGCTGATCGACCGCCAGCAACGCGGCTTTGCGCGTCGGGTTGACGATCAAGGCGGCGGTGTCGACGATGAGCTTTTTCACCGCCGCGCCCATCTTGCGGGCGCTGTCGGCGGCGGCTGCATCGCCGCTGTCGGCGAAGGTGCGGACGTTGCGGCGCATTTCAGTGAAATCGCGCTGGATGCTGAGCATGCCGGAGACGGTCGCTTCGATGCGCGAGTAAGTCTTCACGCCGGCCTCGATCTTCTCAAGGCTGACGTAGCTGATGGCGGCGACGGCGATCAGCAGCGAAAGCACCAGAGCGAAACCGCTCAGGACCTTCGGAAACACCTTCATATTGGCCAGTTTCGCGGTGAGGGCAGACATGTCGATTTCCCTATCTATCTCGTTTCATTGAATATTTTGAGCCGCCTGGCCAGCGCTCGGGGAGGGGCAAAGCGATGATCGAGAGGGGGGACAGTCGATCGGAGACCAGGCGGCTACATACAAAGAAGTAGCCTCAAAGACTTAAACTCGCCTTAAAAGCCGCCGATTAAACGACTGCATTCCTAGGTCTTTCGGATAGGGTCGGAACGGCAGCGAGCGTAAATTCTCCAGCGGAACCCGGTCTCTTGGGAGACCCTTCGCCTTGTAATCCTGGCTCTCGGGGCCAAATTCAAGCCGCCGGCCCCTGCGGGTGCGCCCGGCCCCTCGCCATGCTAGGTTGAGGGACACATTTCGACAGGAAATTTCATGGGCAGCGGCGTCCCCTTCGTAGACATCATTTTTTTCGCGCTGGTCGCGGGCTTTATCATCCTGCGGTTGCGCAGCGTGCTGGGCAAACGCACCGGCAACGAACGGCAACGCGATCCCTTCAAGCCCCCGGCCCCGGTCGACGCGCCCGATAGCCGCCGCGACCGCGAGTCCGGCGATGTCGTCGCCCTGCCCCGTCGCGAGACGGCCGATGCCGCCATGGCCAGCCCGTCCGGCCCGCTCGGCGCTGCCCTGACGCAGATCAAGCTCGCCGACCCGACCTTCGATGACGCCAAGTTCGAAGAGGGCGCCCGCGCCGCATTCGACTATATCGTCGGCGCCTTCGCCGCCGGAGATCGCGCCAAGCTCAAGCCGCTGCTCTCCGAAGAGGTCTATGCCAATTTCGAGCAGGCCATCGCCGAGCGCGAGAAGGCCGGCCATAAGCTCGAGACGACGCTGGTGCGCATCAAGTCGGCGGACATCGTCGAGGCCCGCATGGAAGGCCAGAGCGCCTTCGTCGGCGTGAAGTACGTCAGCGAAGAGATCAACGTGACGCGCGACGCCGACGGCAAGGTGGTCGACGGGAACCCCGACCGCATCACCGAGGCGGTCGACGTCTGGACCTTCGCGCGCAACACGCGCTCGTCGGACCCCAACTGGACTCTCGTCCGCACCGACGTTCCGGCGTAATCTCTGCGGCATGATCGCCGCACAGAAAACCTTCCCCCGCCCGTCCCTGCTCCACGCCGCTATTCTTGCCGCGTCGCTGGCGCTCGCCGCTTGCGCGCCGCGCGAGGCCGAGAAAAAACCCGACGCCTTGACGCTGACGCCGGTGGCCTTCGGCGCCCTGCCCGGCTGGGCCGACGACGATCAATCGGCCGCCTTGCCCGCCTTGCGCAAAAGCTGCGTCTATTTCGCCCGCCAAGCCGAGACCACGCGCTTGCAGCCGGCGCCGACCGAAAGCCAAGCGCCGGGCATCGGCGGACTGGTCGGTGATTGGCGCGGCGTCTGCGCCGCTGCCGCCCAGGTGCCGGACAACAACCGCGCCGCGGCGCGCGCCTTCTTCGAGCGCGAGTTCAAGCCGTTCAAGGCAGCGAACAATAGCGATTCGCGCGGGCTGTTCACCGGCTATTACGAAGCCGAGCTGCGCGGCGCGCGCCAAGCCTCGTCGCGCTACAACGTGCCGCTGTATAAAGTGCCGGGCGATCTCGTCGCCGTCGATCTCGCCGAGTTCGGCTCGGAGTTTTCCGGCCGCACCATCGCCGGCAAAGTCGTGCAAGGCAAGCTGCGCCCCTACGACGACCGCACGGTCATCGAGCGCGGCTCCCTTAAGGGCAAGAACCTCGAACTCTTGTGGGTCGACGACGCGGTCGACGCTTTCTTCCTGCATATCCAAGGCTCGGGCCGCGTGGTGATGGACGACGGCTCGGTCGTGCGCGTCGGCTATGCCGGCAAGAACGGCCAGCCCTATGTCGCCATCGGCCGCGAGCTGGTGGCGCGCGGCGTCATGCCGGCCGATCAAGTCTCGATGCAGTCGATCCGCGCTTGGCTCAAGGCCAATCCGCGCGAGGCCGAAGCCCTCATGAACGTCAACCGCTCCTATGTGTTTTTCAACGAGACGAAGGGCGCCGGACCCAACGAAGGCCCGATCGGCGCGCAGACCGTGGCGCTGACGCCGGGCCGCAGCCTGGCGGTCGACCGCAAATTCCTGCCGCTCGGCCTGCCGATCTGGCTCGACGCGTCGCATCCCGACGGCGGCGCGAACTCGAGCTCCGGCGAAGCGCGCATCCGCCGCTTGGTCGTGGCGCAAGACACCGGCGGGGCGATTCGCGGCCCTGTGCGCGGCGATGTCTTCTTCGGCTGGGGCGAGCAGGCGGCGGCCAAGGCCGGGCTGATGCGCGACCGCGGCGAATATTATCTGCTGCTGCCCAACGCCGTCGCGGCGCGCAACGCCAAACCGACCAGCTAGAATGGCGAAGGTGCTGGTGCCTGACGACGAGCTGTGGTGGCAGATCGCCGAGAGCATCACGCCGCTGCAGAACCGCCGCCGTGTGCCGTCGGTGAAACCGCCGCCGAAAGCGGACGAGGGCGAAGCCGCGCCGCCGCGCAAAGCGCGCCTGCTGCCTGCGCCGAAACAGGCGCCGGCGCATAAACCGACGCTCGCCGAACTGTCGCATGACCGTCTGGTCGATCTCGACAAGCGCACCGGACAAAAGCTGGTGCGCGGAAAACTGCCGCTCGAAGGCCGCCTCGATCTGCACGGCATGACGCAGGAGCAGGCCCATGGCCGTCTCGCGCGCTTCATCGAGACCAGCGCCGAGGCCGGCAAGCGCTGCGTGCTGGTCATCACCGGCAAGGGATTGAAACCGCGCTCTGACAAAAAAGAGGGCGAGACCGGCGTGTTGCGCCAAGCCGTGCCGCGCTGGCTCAATGGCGCGGCGTTGCGGCCATTGGTGCTGGCGATCCGTTACGCGCAAGCCAAGGACGGCGGCGAGGGGGCGCTCTACGTGCTGCTCAAGCGCCGCCGCGACAAGGCATGACGCCGCGCTCTTTTAAGAGAGCGGCATGACGCCGTTCGGGGCCAAGCTGCGCGAGTTGCGCAAGTCGCGCGGCATCACGCTGAAGGAGATGGCCACGAGTCTGGAGATTTCTTCGGCCTATCTCTCGGCCCTTGAGCATGGCAAGCGCGGCAAGCCGAGCCCCATGCTGGTGCGCCAAATCTGCACCTTCTTCACGATCATCTGGGACGAAGCGGAGGAATTGGAGCGCCTGGCGCGCGTGTCGCATCCGCGCGTCGCGGTGGACACGGCGGGCTTGAGCCCGCGCGCGACGGAACTGGCCAACCTGCTCGCCGAACGCATCGGCGATTTGGATGAGGATGAATTGGCCGCGTTGTTGTCGAACATCCGTTCGATCAAGCCGAAGCGCGGGCGTTAATCAGCCCATCCCAAGCTTCGCCGCCAATTCCTCGTCCCAAAAAGCCGCTTCGATCTTGTGGCCGTCGAGGTCGCGCAGGAAGCAGCCGTAGTAGGGCGCGCCGTAATGTTCGCGGCCGCCCGGCGGGCCATCGCCTTTCGCGCCGGCTTTGAGCGCCGCGTCATAGAATGCGTGGACCGCCTCTTTGCTTGGCGCAAAGAAGCCGACATGGCTGCCGTTGCCGGTTGCTGCCGCTTTGCCGTCGATCGGCGTCTGCACCCAGAACTCGGGATAGCGCTTTCCGTACGCGACGGCGCCGGGATGTTCCATGATGCGCTTGCAGCCGAGCGGCGCGAGCACGGCGTCGTAGAAGGCGACGGCCTTCTCGAACTGGTTGGTGCCGATGGAAACGTGGGAGAGGGCGCTAGGATTTTCTTCGGACATGAGGGCCTCCGCAGATGATCTTTCGCCGATCATGCGAAGGATCACGATGCGAGGCAAGCGGGGGAAAGTTATGCCGTCATGCCCGCACTTGGTGCGGGCATCCACGCCTTGCGATGCGGACAAAAGAGAAGGCGTGGATGCCGCGTCGGCCTTTAGGCCGACCTTCGGTCGGACGACAAGCCCGGGCATGACGATAGTTGGAGAGAGTTTATAGGCCCTACAAAATGAACTTGCTCAGATCGACGTTCTTCGCCAGATCGCCGACATGTTTGCGCACGAAGGCGGCGTCGATGGTGACGGTGATGCTCGGCGTGTCGGAGGCGCTGTAGCTGACCTCTTCGAGCAGGCGCTCCATCACCGTGTGCAGGCGGCGCGCGCCGATGTTCTCGACGGTGTCGTTGACTTCGACCGCCACCTTGGCGATTTCCTGCAAGCCGTCGTCGGTGAAGGCGAGAGAGACTTTCTCGGTTTGCATCAGCGCGGTGTATTGGCGGATCAGGCTGGCCTGCGGCTCACTCAAGATGCGCACGAAATCCTCGAGCCCCAGCGCCTTCAATTCGACGCGGATCGGCAGACGGCCCTGCAATTCGGGCAACAGGTCGGACGGTTTGGCGACCGAGAAGGCGCCCGACGCGATGAACAGCACATGGTCGGTTTTCACCGAGCCATGTTTGGTGGCGACGGTGGTGCCTTCGATCAGCGGCAAGAGATCGCGCTGCACGCCCTCGCGGCTGACGTCGCCGCCGCGGCGTTCTTCGGACGCGCAGATTTTATCGATTTCGTCGAGAAAGACGATGCCGTTTTGCTCGACGGCGGCGATGGCGTCGCGCGTGATGCCGTCGCCGTCGAGCAGCTTGTCGCTCTCTTCGTCGATCAGCACGGCGTAGGAATCGGCGACGTTCATCTTGCGCGTCCGCTTGCGACCGCCGAACGCCTTGCCGAAGATGTCGCCGAGATTGAGCATGCCCATTTGCGCGCCGGGCATGCCCGGAATGTCCATCGTCGGCATGCCGCCGCCGGCATCGGTCGTCTCGATTTCGATCTCTTTGCCGTCGAGCTCGCCCGAGCGCAGCATGGCGCGGAACTTGCGCCGCGTCTCTTCGCCGGAATTCTCGCCGACCAAGGCGTCGAGCACGCGCTCTTCGGCGGCCAGCTCGGCTTTGGCGCGCACATCCTTGCGCAGGCGCTCGCGCGTCATGGCGATGGCGACTTCGAGCAGGTCGCGGATGATCTGTTCGACGTCGCGGCCGACATAGCCGACCTCGGTGAACTTGGTCGCTTCGATCTTGAGGAAGGGCGCTTGCGCCAGCTTGGCGAGGCGGCGGGCGATCTCGGTCTTGCCGACGCCGGTCGGGCCGATCATCAGGATGTTCTTCGGCGTCACTTCCTCGCGCAGCTCTTCGGAGAGCTGCTGGCGGCGCCAGCGATTGCGCAGCGCAATGGCGACGGCGCGCTTGGCGTCATGCTGGCCGACGATATGGCGATCGAGCTCGGAGACGATCTCGCGCGGGCTGAAGGACGGGCTGGCGGGCAGGGCCATCACACGGTTTCCAAAATGACGTTGCGGTTGGTGTAGACGCAGATGTCGGCGGCGACGGACATTGCTTTGCGAGCGATGGCCTCGGCGTCCATGTCGTCGCGGTCATACAAGGCGCGGGCGGCGGCCAGGGCGTACATGCCGCCCGAGCCGATGCCGATCAGGCCGTCTTCCGGCTCCAACACGTCGCCGGTGCCGGTGACGACCAGCGAGGTTTCCGTGTCGGCCACCGCCATCATGGCTTCGAGGCGGCGCAGATAGCGGTCGGTGCGCCAATCCTTGGCCAGCTCGACGCAGGCGCGCGCCAGGTTGTGGCCGTGCTTTTCCAGCTTGGCTTCGAGGCGCTCGAACAGGGTGAAGGCGTCGGCGGTGGCTCCTGCAAAACCAGCAACGACCTTGCCGCCGGCCAGGCGGCGCACCTTGCGGGCGTTGGATTTGATGACGGTGGCGCCGAGCGACACCTGGCCGTCGCCGGCGATCACCACTTTGCCCGCCTTGCGGACGGCGAGAATCGTCGTGCCGTGCCACAGCGGCGAGTTGGCGGCGGAGGGGTCGCTCATGTCGGGTCCGATCACAGGGGGATGGGGCGGGGCGGTCAGGGCAGGGCAGCGCGAGCCAGTCTGTCAAATGGGGCGATTGGCGCGCAAGATCAAGGCCATAGCGGACGGCGGCCGGCTGTGGAAAACCCCGGACTTCCCTTGGACTTTCAACGCTGTCCTGCTAAAACAGGCGCAATTTCCGCCATTTGGAGAGCCGGGTCATGAGCCCGAAGACCGCCCCCGCGCGCAAAAGCGCGCGCGCCAAAAGCGCCCCGTCGCTCAAAGCGAAGTCGGCCGTCGCCGTCCGCAAGAGCCCGGCCAAGTTTATTGGCCGCACGGCGACCGTCGCGCGCAAGACCAAGGAGACCTCGATCTCGGTCACCGTCAATCTCGACGGCAGCGGCCAGTATCAGGTTTCGACCGGCGTCGGCTTTCTCGACCACATGCTCGAACAGCTCTCGCGCCATAGCCTGATCGACATTCGCTGCGAGGCGAAGGGCGACCTGCACATCGACGCGCATCACACGACGGAAGACAGCGGCATCGCCATCGGCGAGGCGATCACCCAGGCGCTCGGCGACCGCGCCGGCATCGCGCGCTACGGCTCGGCCTATATCCCGATGGACGAGACACTGACGCGGGTGGCGCTCGACGCCTCCAATCGTCCCTACCTGATCTGGCGCGTGAAGTTCCCGCGCCCCAAGATCGGCGAGATGGACACCGAGCTGTTCAAGGAGTGGTTCCAGGCCTTCGCCCAGGCCGCCGGCCTGACGCTGCATGTCGAGAATCTCTACGGCGAGAACAACCACCATATCGTCGAGTCCTGCTTCAAGGGCTTGGCGCGCGCCTTGCGCCAAGCGGTCGAGATCGACCCGCGCAAGGCCGACGCCATTCCCTCCACCAAGGGCGTGCTCGGCGGCTCGCTGTAAACCGCCGCGCCGCTGCCATCGGATATCGCATGTCGTTGCGCGTCTTCACGGTTCATCGGCCGCCCGCTCGTACCAAGCGGTGGGAAGCGCTCGATCCGCTGCCCGAATTGGTGAAGGAAGGCTTTTCCTGGCCGGCTTTCGTCTTCGGCGTCGCCTGGGCGCTCTATCACAAGCTGTGGCTCGTCGCTGCTGCGCTCGTCGCGGTGAGCGCCGTCATCGGCGTGGCTTTCGAGCAGTTTCAGCTCGGTGAGACCGCTGCGGCGCTGACCTTCTTCGCGCTCGCCGTGCTCGTGGGTTTGATGGGCAACGATTGGCGGCGCGCGAGCTTGCGCAGGCGCGGCTACCTTGAGGACGGCGTGGTGACGGCGTCGGACGCCGAAACGGCGCTGCGGCGCTATCTCGATCTCAGCGCCATCGGCGCGTCGATGCCGCGCGCGGCAGCCCCGGCGCCCAATTGGGGCGCGGCCGACGCCGGGCCGTGGGGCTCGCCCCGATGAATATCGTCATCGTCGATTACGGCTCGGGCAATCTGCGCTCGGCGGCGAAAGCGTTCGAGCGCGCGGCGACCGACGCCGGTTTGGCCGACCAAGTGATCGTCAGCGCCGACGCCAAAGCGCTCGCTGCCGCCGACCGCATCGTGTTGCCCGGCGTCGGCGCGTTCGGTGACTGCAAGCGCGGCCTCGAAGCCTTGCCCGGCATGATCGATGCTTTGGCCGAGCAGGTGTTGGCGAAGAAAAAGCCGTTCTTCGGCATCTGCGTCGGCATGCAACTGATGGCCGAAATCGGCCGCGAACATGGCGAGCATCAGGGACTCGGCTGGATCAAGGGTGTCGTCGAAGCGATGACGCCGGCCGATGTGTCCTTGAAGGTGCCGCATATGGGCTGGAACGAGCTGCAGTTCACGCGCAGCCATCCGCTGTTCGCTGGCCTGCAAAGCCGCGACGCTTATTTCGTCCATAGCTATCACCTGAAACCGAGCGATCCGGCGGACGTCGTCGCCACGGTCGATTACGGCGGGCCGATCGTCGCCGCTGTCGGGCGCGACAACATCGTCGGCACGCAATTCCATCCCGAGAAAAGTCAGGCCAACGGCCTCGCTATCATCGCCAATTTCCTGCGCTGGCGACCGTAAGGCCGCGCGCGATCCCGTTCGGAGAGCTTCGCCCATGATCTTGTTTCCCGCCATCGACCTGAAGGACGGCAATTGC